>PNKC01000072.1 GCA_013822275.1 Anaerolinea sp.
GGACGCCCCCGTGATCTCCTGGCCGGCGAGGAAGATGCGCCCCGAAGTGGGCGAATCGAGCGCGCCGACGACGTTGAGGAGCGTGGTCTTGCCGCTGCCGGAAGGGCCGAGGACGACGGCGAACTCGCCTTCGGCGACTCTGAGGTCCACATGGTCGAGCGCGGTCACCATCGCGTGCCCTTCGCCATAGGTGCGGGTCGCCTGCTGCAACTCGATCATCACGCGGGAGGCGGAGTCGCTCATTCATGGGAGCATAGCCGCCCGGACTCGCGCCGCGCATCGGCCAACAGTCCTGGATTGCGCGGGCGAAGGGGCCGGAGGGGGTTGGCAGATTTGCCGGGCAACAGTCACGTTCAGATGCCGCGGCCCCCAGTGCCATGGTTAGACTGCTCAGTATGAGAACCGCTGCGTGGTGGTCGCTTGGTCTGTTGGCGCTCGCCGCCTGCGGTGGCGCCGAGCCGGCGATCTGGACTGGCCCTTCCCCCTCGGTATCGGAGTCCTTCGGTGCCGCTCATTGCGGGTGGGAGGATGTGCGATATCTGGTGGTGGAGGCCGACGTTTTCTCACAAGCAGGGATAGTGATCCACGGCGTTGGAAGCGGCCCTACACAGCTCTACGCAAAGGCCCCTCCGGGTGTCCTGCGCTCCACGAGCACCTCGGGCCCGTTCGTTTCCTCGGCGGCGCTCCCCGCCGATTCGATCGATACTGGATTCCGGTCGGGCGATCGCCAGTTGTGGGTGAGTCCCACCGAGGGGATCGAGGCCGTGTTCGTCCTCAAGGACGAGAAGGTGGAGAAGTGGCCTCGATTCCTGGACGGATGCGGGTAGCCGTTGAGAAACAGAGCGTTCGTTCGCCCAGCGCGGACCCTCACCCACCGACCCCCTCCCTCCTTCCGCGGAAGGACGACGGGGGAGGGGGAGTGATCCGTTGACGATTCCATGTTGCAGTGCCGAACCTTCTTGACTGGGCATTAGCCGCGGTTACGGCTCAACCGCCATCCGCGGCCGTGTGACCAGTAGCGCGAGGGCGCCCAGGAACAGGCCGGAGGCCAGCAAGATCGCCAGGCGGTAGCCGCCGGTCGCATCGACCGTCAGGCCGAGGATGGCGGGGCCGGTGGCGGAGACCAGGCTAACGATGAGCGACTGGACGCCCATCATCGTGCCGATGCGGCGCTCGCCGAAAACCTCCGAAGCGTAGAGGCCGTGCAACGGGGAGATGGCGCCGAAAACCAGGCCCGTCACGATCACGAACGTCATCAGCCAGACCATATCGCCGTTGCCGGCCAGGGGGAGGGTGCCGAACGCCATGAGGGCGTAGGCCGCGCCGATGGAGCCGACGACCCCAGCCTTTCGGACAAGCGGTTCCATGAGCGCCCTCCCCGGCAGCGAAAGGAGTCCGCGGGCGGAGGCGATCGCCGTCGCCGTCCCAAGGGAGACGCCGGTCGCGGTCATGGCCGGGACGTGGTAGACCTGGATCGCGCCGAAAGCCATGGATGCCAGCGAGAACATCGCCATCATCTGGAGGACGTCGCGCGAGCGAAACACGTCCTTGACGCTGCCCTGGCGCCCGCCGGTCGTCTTCGCGGAAGAAGCGCTGCCGCCGGAGATAAGGAGCGCCGCCGGGAGCACGTGGAGGGCAAGGAGCCCGACCATGACGCGGAGGGCGATGCGCCACTCCAGGAGGTCGATGAGGAGGCCGGCGAGAGGGAAGTAGATGACGGCCGCGAAGCCGCCGACGAAGGTGAGGATGGCGAAGGCCCGCACGCGGTCCGCGGGGAAGAGGCGCGTGGTGAGGGCCATCGTGACGTTGTAGAAGAGGCCGGCCGAGATAATGCCCCCGCCAAGCCCCCAGGCGGCGACGAAGACGGCGAGGCTGGTCGCGCTCGAGGCGACAAGGAGGAGGGCGCTGCCGGCGATGAGCGAACCGAGGAGCACGGGACGGCTGCCGTAGCGGTCCAGCATCCAGCCGGTGGCGGGACCGCAGGCGCCGCCGACGAGCAGGCTGAGCGTGAATGAGCCAGCAAGAGAGCCGATGGACCAGCCGGTCGCTTCGTGGACGGGCCCGATGATGACGCCAAACGAGTAGATCACGAGTCCGTAGGAGCCGACGGTGAGGATGCCAAGGAGGTAGACGGTCCACCAGCGCATCCAGGTTGTGCGGATCCGGCGGAGCCAGCGCCCGCCGCGGGACTGGCCGCTTTCGTTTTCTGGGCCTGCGGGGCTATCCGCCACAGGAGGCGCCAGTCGCGGTTTCCGCGTCGCAGGCGGGGGCGGCAGGCTGTTCGCCGACCACGCGCATCATCGCCGGGAGGAACCCGGCCCACGCCTTGCGGCCGACCGCGAGGGCTTCCCGGCCACTGTCGGTGAGGTGGCAGATGCGGCGCTTGCGGGCGTTGCCGGGGTCAACCTCGCAGGCGATGAGCCCGGCCGCTTCCAGCTCGTGAATCGCCGGGTAGATCATCGCGGGCGAAGGGTTGCACCAGTCGCCGCAGATGCCGGTAAGGCGGCGGGCCACGTCGTAGCCATGGCCCGGCTGCTCATCGAACGCGGCCAGCATCAAGAGCCGGCCCGCGGCGCGCAGGATGGCGGTATCCCAGTAGGCCGGGTCCTTCATATCTGGCACGAGTGGTGACCTCCGTGGAGGCTATACTACGGATACCGATAGATAGGGAGCAAGAGTATGGGCCAAATGCGGGATGTGAAAGGCCCCCTCGGGTGAGGGGGCCTTTCAAGGGGGAGCGAATACCGAAGGTTCGGGTGAGAACTGCGGCGCCGCACTTCGGGAAGCGGATTTACCGGCGCAGATCTGCCCGAATCTCCGCCTCGACCGCCTGGAGGGGCCGGCCAATGAGCGCCCTCGGTACGGCGAATTCTATTCCTGCGAGCGATTCAGAAGCACCAGGAAACCGAAGTACACCAGCCGTGTCGATTCGCATTTTCCCCTGGAACACTCCCAGGACCGGGCGCGCGCCCTCGAGAACCGGACCAACGTGAGTGGGGCCTCCGAGGAAGAGAAGGTACTCCTCCTGAGCCTTCATCACCGGCACGCCTTCCACGCCAACTTCCACCGGTGTGCCGCGTGCCCCTGGCTCTAACTTGCTCCTGCCGGCAAACACTCCTCCCATCTCCACAACCGTCAGCGTGGAACCCGGCATGGAACTGCCTTTAAGCGAACGCAATACTGAAACCGTGGCGACCGTGAAGGGCACGTCCTTGTAGGGCCGGTTTTCGGTGAGTTCCACCCTTACCACGGCGATTTCCGCTGCGGCCTCCGTCAGCTCGCGGAGCGTGCTGTAGCTCACAGCGAGCTCGCCGGTGATTGATGCGGCAGGAAGGGATCCGCCCGACTCGGCTGCGGTATCCCGCGGCGCGGATTCGACCACGGCGCTCGCTTCAATCCGGGGGGCGGGTGGTTCGGTGGGCGCCGGTGAGGGACTGCCGCTGCCGCAGCCTGCACTGAGAGCCAGCGAGAAGACGGCGACCAGAACCGGCCGAGAACGGTTGTCTATTATCGTGTTCGCATGCCTCCACCGAGGATCCAGCCCCTACACACCCTCATTCAAGCCAAACGAAAGCCGCGGGGGCGTTGTTCCCGCCACACGCTGTCCGAAGCGGGGGGTGACGGAGTGACGGGGTGACGGGGCGGCGCTGGTTACGGAGCAGGCGGCGCCGTCGAGGCCTCGTGCTCCGCCACGATGGCGTTTGCGAACGAGCGCAGTTCGTCGATCGTGAGGAAGTTGCTCGCCACCTGCATCCCGAGGCTGCCCTGCATCCAGGCCAGCGTGAGGTAGCCTTTGTCGTCGATGCCCGTGTAGGCGGGCGTCCCGCCGGCCAACGACTCGTTGAGGACGGGGGAGAGGAGCAGGCTCGCGGGGTTCTCGATGCTTTCGTTCACTTCAATTTCCCGAGTGTCAGCGGCACGGTCGGGAGTCGCCCACAAAACGACTTTCGCGCTGCCGCAGGTACCATCTCGGGCCGCGCTCACGCCAATGACGCCGATCTCGAACCCCGCCGGGCGCGCCGCCGGTGGGATGGCGATGAACCCCTCACCCGGGACGCCGGCGACATACGGGGCTGGCCCCCGGCAAACAATCTCCACCGCGCCCGGCGCGGGCGTGAAGACGAAGAGCGGGTCAGGCTGGTCCTCGCCGTAGCGGAGGAGCGTGACCTCGGCGCCTTCGTGGATGGGTGAGCCCACGGACTCCGACCGCATCAGGAACATGCGCTCCGGGTCGATCCAGAGGCGGCGCTGGACCACCCGCGCGGGCACACTTCCCGCGTAGGAGAGCGACCCGGTTTCCACAACCACGACGGCTCTGCCAAGGATGCGCGCTTTTCCGGTGACCGCCGCCCAGCCGGCGTCGCTTGTCCGCGGGTCGGCGAGGAACGCATCAAGGTTCGGGAAGGCAAGGGGGCCAAGGCGCCCGGACATCGGCCAGGGGCGAAGCGCGGGCGCGGGGCTGGTCAGGGCTTCGCGGATGTAGGTCGGCGCGTTCGGCCCTTCCCACTGATACGTGCCATCGCGCCCGACGACCTGCGTCCCCTGGCCGTAGTCAACCACGAAGCCGGGGCGCGCACGCTCGACCCGTGGCACGTCCGCCTCGTATCTCCCTACGGTGTCTGAATCAAACCACCAGCGCACGTCCTGGCGTGTCAGGTGGTCGGTGTCCTCCCGTGTAAGGTCCGCTTCCATGTAGAAGGGCAGGCCGGGCGCGGCTGGCCCGGTGTCCGGTGCTGCCCCGGCTGACAGCAGGGCCCAGGTCACGGCCAGCCCACCCACCGCGATCGCGACCGATGCCGCCGTCGCCCCGGCCTTCCACGAAACGAGCGCGCCAAAGCCGCGCAACAGGCTGGAAGGAAGGCGGTGGCGGCGGCGCCAGTGGTAGTAGGCGGCGGCCTGCTCCCGCGAATCCAGCCCAAGCTTGGACAGGATCTCGCTGACGTTCCACTTCGCGCCGGCGAGCGAGATGTTCAGCCTTTCGGCGATTTCGCCATTCGTAAGGCCGGCCGCGATGAGGCGCAGCACCTCGCGCTGACGGCCGTTCAGGTCGGTTTCGTGGCGGGCGGCGTGATCGAAGATCGGGGGGGGCGTCACGGCCATGCGAAGATGCTGCGGGAGCGTGGGGCGGTAGTCACTAGCCTATATCAAGAATGCTGGACTGTGTTGATGATCTTCAACGCCCCATTCAGCGGTGTTACGGACCGGCGCCTCACGTCGGCGAAGACTGTGGGCGTCCGCCGGTGACGCGCCTCCGCCAAGGGGTCCTCTGTGTGGACGAGCGGGAGAAGCTGCACGGGGCGGCGGCGCGGGTGCCGGTTGCTCAAGGGAGCCACATGAAGTTGATGCTCAGTCCGCTGTTCCGCGGCCTCCGGGAACTGGACAGGGAGGCCACGTGCGCTGTTCGGTATCACGCCGCTGGCGCGGCTGCTGCCGGGGCCGTCATTCCTTCCGGAGCAGGCCGCGAAGGAGGATCTGGAGGACAGGCGGGAGCGGCAACGGCCGCATCGAACGCCTTGAGATGTTTGGCCAACCTACCCGCTGACTACGCGCGCGGCCCGTTCGATGTCCTTCGGGCAGACGTTGGTCAGAGGACACACCGAGCAAGCTGGCAGGCCGGCGTGGCACCAGGTCCGACCGACATACCAGGCCGGGAGGTCGAGTGCCCCTGGACGGTCAGGATTGAGACCTCGGGCAACCTGGATCATGTGGTCTTGCTCATCCCGATCGGCCAGGCGAGTCCGAAGGAACACCCGGCGCAGGTGGACATCATAGGCGACGTCGCTTCGGTCGAGACGTGAGACCGGTACTCCCATGTCACGTTCCAGGATCTCAACCGCCATAGCAGCCTTCTTTTGGCCGATTCCCGGGAATTCGTCCAACCGTCGCCGCAACTCGTCCGCCGACGGGCTCCCCGACCAGATTCGACTTGCGTCCCCTCCGTACCTCCTCACGACGAGTTGTGCTGCCTGAACCAGCCACCTGGGCACCTTCTCCACATAGCGGTGGAGCATCGGCGGCGTCTGAACGGCTTTGCGGACATCGTCTTCGCTGATGGCGAATTGTGCGGGGTCCAAATGGCCGAGGCGTGCCCTCAGGAGAAATGGGACGAGCCACGCGCGCTCCGCGACGATCCCCTGGTCGCAAATGACCGCAATCAGAAAGGCGAACGCGTCCGTTTGCAGGAGTTCGTTCGCTTCAGGATTCGGTGTGAAATCGAGTGCCGGGCCGTGATCGGTCGATGAGAGGCTCGCTCCAAGCTCAAGGAGTGACGCAGCTATCACCCGTCTCGAGCCGACGGCGTCTGCTGTCGCGGCCGTGGCAGGCGCCGGGCCTCCTGCGATAAGCGGCGCGAGCTGCACCCTGCTGCGGGTGGAAGACCCGAGCCGGCCCCATGCTTTCGCGCGCAGGAGGGCGTGACGAGTCCAGCCTTCGATATCGTCCAGCCTGAGCTTCACGGCGAGGCTGCGTGGGCTGTAAGGACCTGCCACTGCCTCGGCGAGTACCACGACATTGAAGACTCCATAGCCTCCAGGAAGGGGCTCACCGGGACGGATGTGCCGCTTCCCAGCCTTGATGAGGCTGACCAGTGCTTCTGAGGCGCCGAAATCGTCAGCTTCGACCCCTTCCACGGTTGGCTGCCCTTCGACCCATGTGACCGAGTGAAGCCGTGAACGCCCATAAACCTCCCTGCGACCGATGCCGTGCCTCAAGCGCACCTCGAGGCCGTCGACGATTGCATCGGCAGACCAGCCACGGTCGAAGTGTTCCACGTCTTCGGGCCAGCGCCAGGAGAACGGACCGAGAGCCTGCATCTGGACGAGGCGAATCGTCGGTGGGTCGTTGCCGTCCATGTGCGAAGAGTTTACTCCCTCGGTGGACCTTGGATTCTCCCGCAATGCGTAGCGCCGGGACAGACCGAAGACGGGACATGGCTAGCCGCGCTCGCCACTGCGCGAGGCGCCAAGGGCTATAACAGGCGGGACATCCGAACTCGAAGCGCTTGCGCAACGTACGCCAAGAGGCCTGTTCTCTTGTGCGGGCCTCCCCGCGTGCCGCGGGTGTCGCCCCACCCCTACCCCGCCACACCCGCCAGCTGTGGCGGCTCCACGCCCGCTTCCTCACGCGCCGTGAAGGTGAATTCGCCGTTGGCGTAGTCCACCACCACGCACTGGCCGTCGTGGAATTCGCCGGAGAGGATGCGGCGGGCGAGTTCGTTTTCGATGCGGCGCTGGACCGTGCGGCGCAGCGGGCGGGCGCCGTAGGCCGGGTCATAGCCTTCCTCCACCACGCGAAGCCTGGCCGAGTCGGTGAGTTCGAAGTCGATGTCGCGGTCGGACATGCGCTCCTTCACCTCGGCGACGAGCAGGTCAACGATCTGGAGCAGCTCATCGCGGGTGAGCGGTTCGAAGATGATGATCTCGTCGATCCGGTTGAGGAACTCGGGGCGGAAGTGTTCGCGCAACGCCTTCTCGACTGAGCCCTTGAGCGCTTCGTGGTCCGTCATGCTCTCGCTGCGCTTCGTGAAGCCGAAGCTGGCGCGTTCCTGGATGCCGGTGCCCAGGTTGCTGGTCATGATGATGACGGTGTTGCGGAAATCGACCGTGCGGCCGTGACCGTCGGTCAGGCGGCCGTCGTCCAGCAGCGCCAGGAGCGTGTTGAAGACGTCCGGGTGGGCCTTCTCCACTTCGTCGAAGAGGACGACGCGGTACGGGCGGCGGCGGACGGCTTCGGTCAGCCCGCCGCCTTCGTCGTAGCCGACGTAGCCGGGAGGCGAACCGATCAGACGGCTGACGGTGTGGCGCTCCTGGAACTCGGACATGTCCAGCCGGATCATCGCGTCTTCGTCGTCGAACAGGTATTCGGCGAGGGCCTTGGCGAGTTCCGTCTTCCCGACGCCGGTTGGGCCGAGGAAGATGAACGAGCCGATGGGGCGCGTCGGGTCCTTGAGGCCGGCGCGGGCGCGGCGGATGGCGTCGCTGACGGCGCCAATGGCCTGGTCCTGGCCGATGACGCGCTGGTGCAGTTCGTCCTCCATCTTGAGGAGCTTTTCGCTCTCGGTTTCCTCGAGCTTGGAGACGGGGATGCCGGTCATCTGGCCGATGAGGCGGGCGATGTCCTCGCCCGTTACGCGCATGTCGATGTTGTGCTCGGCGGCCCACTCCTGGCGGCGGGTGGCGTACTCTTCCTGGAGGCCGATGAGCTGCTGTTTGATCCGGGCGGATGCTTCGTAGTCCTCCTTCTGGATGGCGGCGTCCGCTTCGTCGTTGAGCTCTTCGAGGCGCCGCTGGAGGTCGCGCACGTTGTCCGGCATGGACTGGGCGTCGATGACGTGCTTGCTGGCCGCCTCGTCGATCAGGTCGATGGCCTTGTCGGGCAGGTGGCGCTCGGTGATGTAGCGGCTCGAAAGGCGCGCGGCCGCTTCAATCGCCTCGTCGCTGATCTCCACCTTGTGGTGCGCCTCGTAGCGCGGGCGGAGTCCGCGGAGGATAGCGATCGTGTCTTCGACCGAAGGCTCTTCTATATAGACGGGGGCGAAGCGGCGTTCGAGGGCCGGGTCCTTTTCGATGCGCGTGCGGTATTCATCCAGGGTCGTCGCGCCGATGGCGTGGAGTTCGCCGCGGGCGAGGGCGGGCTTCATCAGGTTGCTGGCGTCGATTGCGCCGTCGGCGCCGCCGGCGCCCATAACCGTGTGGAGTTCGTCGATGAAGAGGAGGACCTCGCCGGCGGACTGCTTCACCTCTTCCATGACGGCCTTCAGGCGCTCTTCGAACTCGCCGCGGAACTTGGAGCCGGCGACGAGCGCGCCCATGTCGAGCGCGAGGATGCGCTTGTCTTTCAAGTTTTCGGGGACGTCGCCGTTGACGATGCGCTGGGCAAGCCCTTCGACAATGGCCGTCTTGCCAACGCCCGCCTCGCCGATGATGACCGGGTTGTTCTTGGAACGGCGGTTGAGGATCTGCATCACGCGGCGCACTTCCACGTCGCGGCCGATGACGGGGTCGAGTTTCCCTTCCTTCGCCAGCGCGGTGAGGTCAGTGCTGTACTTTTCGAGGCTCTGGTAGCTGCTTTCGGCGGTGGGGCTGGTCACGCGGGCCTTTCCCCGCACCTCCTGGAGGGCGCGGTAGATCTTCTCCTTGGTGATGCCGAATTCCGCCAGCAGCTTCGTGGAGCCGCTCTCTTCGTTATCGGCGATGGCGATGAGGAGGTGTTCGACGCCGACGTATTCGTCCTTCAGCCGCTCCGCTTCGGCGTTGGCGACCTCCAGCATCCGCACGACTTCAGGCGTGGTATAGATCTGGACGACGTCGTACTGCAGCTTGGGGAGATCGCTCAGCACCTTGCCGACACGCGCCTTCAACGCCGCGACGTTGACGTTGAGCTTCTTGAGCACCTGCTCCGCGAGGCCGGCTTCGTGCGTGACGAGCGCAGCGAGGACGTGGGGTACGCCCCACTGGCTGTTGCGCTGCTGGCGCACGATCTCCTGGGATTGGGCGAGGACGGCCTGGGCCTGCTCGGTGAACCGGTCTTGTCGCATCATTGGGGGTGTCCTCCGGGACTAAGGCATGAGGCACGGGGCATGAGGCATGAGCCTCAGCGCGCCGCCCGGTCTTGATCTCGCTGGCGACCGACCGATGCGCGAAGGGCGCCGATCAACCGCGAGACTTCATGGGTCTGGCTGGAGAGCGTCTTGAACGTCGGCTCGTCGATGAACTTCGCATCGACCGCCACGTAAAGGAGTGAACGAACCTCGGCGCAGGATCCCTTGGATATCGAAAGCATGTGGTGGAACTCGGCGCGGGAGCCTCGGTCGAATCCCTCGGCTATGTTCGACATCGTCGAAACCGCTGCTCGTTGGAGTTGGTCGCGAAAGCTGAACTTCCGGGACAACGGCTCAGATTCGCAGAGCAAGTTGACATCACGGGCGAGCGCTCGCGCCCTCTGCCAGGCGATGAGGTCTTCGAAGCTGGTGATCTTGGGGCGTTGGCTGTCACTCATGCCCCATGCCTCGTGCCTCGTGCCTCTCCGCTCCCCGGTACGGTGCGGGAAGTCGCGTGCTTCGCAGGCGGTCGAGTTCGCGGCGGACGGAGTCGAGCTCTTCGCGGAGGGCGCGCATCTGTTCGGTCATGCGGAACATGATTTCGGCGCCGGCGAGGTTGACGCCGAATTCGTCCATCCAGCGCTGGATCTGGCGGATGCGGGCGATGTCCTGGTTGGAGTACATGCGGATGTTGCCGACGGTGCGCTTCGGTTCGAGCAGGCCGGCGCGTTCGTAGTAGCGGAGGGTTTGCTGGTGCACGCCCACGAGCCGCGCGGCGATGGAGATGACGTAACAGGGTTCATCGTCCGGCAGGGCGGGGTTGTCGTTGGGGTTTCCGATCTGAGCCATGGTGCGTCACCTCCTCTCTACTGGTTGACGGTCTGGGCCCGGGTGGCGCGGAGCGCTTCCAGGTGCGTGCGTTCGGCTTGCGTGAGCCGCTCGGGGAGCTGGACCTTGACGCGGACGAAGAGGTCGCCACGCCCATGCCCGCCGAGGACGGGCATGCCTTTGCCGGCGAGCCGGATCTGGCGGCCGTTCTGGGTCAGTTCCGGGATGCGGAGGGCGACGCGGCTTTCCATGGTGGTGACGGGCACTTCGCCGCCGAGGATCGCGTCCAGGTAGGGGACGGTGACGTCCGTGTAGAGGTCGTCGCCCCTGCGTTCGAAGCGGCCGTGAGGCTGGACGTTGACGACCAGGTAGAGGTCGCCACTGGGGCCGGCGCCGGTGCCCGGGCGGCCTTCGCCAGCGACGCGGACGCGGGAGCCGGTCTTCACGCCGGCCGGGACTTTGACCTCCAGGCGGCGCGGCTTGATCAACTGGCCGATGCCTTCGCAGTTGTGGCAGATGGCGCCCGCCACTTCGCCCGTCCCGCCGCAAACGCGGCAGACTTCCGACGTCTGGAGGGTGAGCGTGCGGGTGGTGCCATGGAACGCCTCGTCTAGGGAGATATCGACGGGTGTCTCGATGTCCTGGCCGCGGCGGTTGGCCGGTTGACCCCTGGGCCCGCCGCGTTCGCGACGGAAGATGCTGTCGAAGATGGAGCCGAAGTCGCCCATCTGCTCGGCGTTGACCTGGGGCCCACCGCTGCGGGCCCAGCTGCCGGCCGACTGGCGCTGGTGTTCCTCGAGCTGGTCGGCCATCTCCCAGCGGTCGCCGTACTTGTCGTACTTGCGGCGCTTTTCGGGGTCGGAAAGGACTTCGTAGGCGGCGTTGACTTCCTTGAAGCGTGCCTCGGCCGCCCGGTCGTTCGGGTTCACATCCGGGTGGTGCTTGCGGGCGAGCTTGCGGTAGGCGCTGCGGATCTCTTTGTCGGTCGCGTTCCTGGCCACGCCGAGGGCGTCATAGAAGTTCTTGGCCATGGCCTTACTTTACGTGTTGCGAGGGCGCTTCACAACCTGACTGCCGGAACATTGATAAAGATCCTGTCAGAGTTATTGCCTCGCGTTTCGGGAAGTGCTAGGCTCGAATCATCAAATCCAAGGGAGGAATGCAATGCCCAACACCCTCACCCGATGGGACCCGGCAACGGAGTTCACGACGATGCGGAGCCTGATGGACCGGCTGTTCGACCAGAGCTTTGGCCGTCTGCCCGCGATTCGCGGCGGCGAGGACCTCGGCCCTTCCGGCCTCGGGCTCGACGTGATCGAAACGGGAGACAGCTTCGTCGTGAAGGCAGCCGTGCCAGGGATCGACCCGAAGGATGTCGACATCTCAGTTGAAGACGACGTCCTCACGATCAAGGGGGAGTTCCAGCAGAAGGAGGAAGCGAGCGACGAGAACTACCTCCGCCGCGAACTCCGCTACGGGAGCTTCCATCGCACCCTGCGCTTGCCGCCGAGCGTGGACGTGGAGCGCGCGGACGCGCGGTTCGAACACGGCATGCTGAAGCTGACGCTGCCGAAGAAGCCGGAAGCGCGCGCACGCTCGATCAAGATCACGACCGACGGGGTCATTGAAGGCGAAGCCCAGAGCCAGAACTGAGCGGATGGCGCCAATCCGCCAGGAAGGGCCGCTCCACATGGAGCGGCCCTTTTCGTTGCGCGACCAGCGGCAACCCAAACCTGGGCCGAACAGCCATGCCGCCACGGCGTCGTGCGGCGCACGGTGTATTCGCAGCATCGCACCAGGAGGCGCCGGATGGCCGCGGGACTCGGGGCTCGAACCACGCTCCTCGCGCTGGGAGCCGCCGTGATGGCACTCGCCAGCAGTTGTTCCGGCAAGGACGGCGGGGCGACCGTCAACCCGGGGGAGGAGATGGGCGTGGAGATGGCCCAGCGGCTCACTGTCACCGTGGCCAACCCCGCGCGCAAGAGCGGCTGGCAGACCCTGGGCTACGTGTTCGACCGCGCGATCATCGAAGACCTGCGCGCGGGCCTCTCCCAGGACTTGAAGTTGCAGCCGAGGGCGAAATGCCCGGAGCAGTACCGCTTCTGGTTTGGTACAGACGAGTGGGGGTCCCAGATCGGCTATCTCTGCAGCGGGGACGTGCGGATCATCCGCGGGCCGGCGGAGTTCTGGCAGGGCAAAGACCTCGCGGCGCCTCCCGAGGTGGCGGCGGCGTTGGATGCAGCCCTCGCTAAAGTGAAGGCGAATCCTGTCACCTCGGTGAACGTGTCCCGCAGCGGGGGGCTTGCGCAGTCCGGCCGCTTCGAGATCCGCGAGCTGCGCCCCGACGGTACCGCCGATTTGCTGGTTACGGTCACGGACGCGGCCCTGGTGCGACGTCTGGCGGCCACGCTCGATGTCTCTCTGCCGCTGGTGCCATATGAGGATTGTGAGCCGCGCTACCGGCTGCTCTTCTACCGCGGCACGCCGAGCTTCGGAAACGCCGCCCCGCCTCCCGGCGAGATCTACGCCTACCGATGCCGGGATGGCCGGGACCTGCTGCACGGCTCCCAGACCTACTGGGTGGGCGACGCCGCCATCGCCCCCGCGGCATTCGGACGGGAAATTGACACGATCCTCGCTGGCCGCGGGAATTAGTGCTGATCCAACTGAACAATGACGATCGTCCGCCACATCCGGCCGCGT
>PNKC01000073.1 GCA_013822275.1 Anaerolinea sp.
TGCTGCTCGGTCCGGAGTTGGACGCGAACTACAGGGATATCCGGGATAACGCGATGCCCTGGCCGCCGGAGTAGGAGCGCGTAGAGCCGGGCGGACCGTTGGTGCCGGGGTTAGACCCGTCGCTTGATTGCTCCGGGCTCTGATTGGGTGGTGCTTGATCCGGGCGGACGTTGGGTGACCGGACACAGCACCGCTTGCTTTCGCGCGCGGTACGGACACGATGGCGGAGAAGGCGGGTTGGGCGTGCGCGACTGAGGAGGGGCGGCCCGAAGGGCAAACGGGGAAGGGGCCCCGTTTAGCCTCCGGCCAAACTGGCGCGGCCGGCCGCTGGTGGGGTGCGGTTCGTACACGAAGCAGAGACTGCTTTGCTCTTTGCTCCCCCGTTCGGCAGTCTGGATCGGATGACATTCGCCGCCGCGCTGACCAGCCGCGAGTTCGCGGTCGCCCTGGAGATCACGCCCCCGCAGAAGCCCCTGCCGGCCGTGCTGCTGCGGCGCGCGCAGCTGCTGGGCGGCGGTGTCCGCGCGATCAACGTCATCCAGCGTCCGGGGCGGCAGCCGAGCCTGGACGCGTGCATCTTCCTCCGGGCCGAAGGTTTTGCGCCCACCTGGCACCTGGTCACGCGCGGCGCCACGCGCGCCGAACTGGCTGTTCAACTCGGGCAGGCTGCTGCGGGCGGCATCCAGCAAGTCCTCTGCATCCGCGGGGACCACGCCGGCAGCGATTCGCCCGACACGCCGTCCATCCGCGAGGCGATTGGCATGGTGCGCGACCTCCTGCCCGGCGCGCTCATCGGCGCGACCATGAACCACTACGCGCCGGACCAGGGCGCGGCGCTCAAGAACCTCCTCCCCAAGCTGAGGGCCGGTGCGACCTACGTCCAGACTCAGCCCGTGTTCGACCTCGCCCAACTCGAACCGATCGCCCAGGCGACGAAGGATGCCGTGCCCGGGACGTCCGTTGTGGCGATGGTCATGCCGATCCTTTCCCTCGAAGCGGCCCGGAGGATCGAAGAGCGCATCGGTGTGCGCCTGCCGGATGGCCTCCGGGCCCGGCTGGCGACAGGCGACGCGGAAGACGCCTGGGCCGCCTTCGACGAGACGCTCGCAGCCCTCCACGCCAGCCCGCTCGTCGATGGCGTCGCGGTCATGACCTTCGAAATGGACGCCCCCAGGAGCATGGGCGCGCGCATCCTCCAGGGCCTGCGCGCGGCGGGCTGCCGGGTTTGACGGCGGTCGCCGACCGTGCAGGGTTGGGGACACGAAGTCACCGAGGCACGAAGGCGCCCGAATCTTCTGGGAATCCTTTGTGCCGCTTCGTGCTTTCGGGTCTTGGTGTCCTCGGTCGAAGAGGCCTCTTCCTGAGGTGCGTCCTGGAGGATGCCGCTAGTCGATGGGGAACGCCCAGGCGACTTCCGTCGGCTTGCCGGCGAGGGTGACGGATGTGGCCCCGCGTTCGTACCGGGGCTCACGCTTGCGCCTGGCCGCTCGCTCATCCAGGTAGTTGCCAAGGGCGGAAGTGGCTCCTGCGCCGACGAAGTGGACCTTGCCGCAGCAGCAGTGCTCCATGCCCGGGCCTTCGGCGGTGGGTGCGGCCGTGGGCTCGCAGGGGCAGCCGCACACGTAGGTGACGCCCTCCGCGCCGTCTTTCGTGACCGTGATGAACTCAGGAGCTGCCATGTGTCGCCTCCATACGGGGATTGGTGCGCCTACGGTAGCGCACTGACGGGCATTGGTCAGCCTCTCGGAGGGGTGTAGATTGGCGTGATGTCTGACGCGCCGATGAAGGTCCTCATCGTTTCCGACTACATCTGACCGTGGTGCTACATCGTCACCCGTCGGGTGGCGCAGTTCGAACGCGAATTCGATGTGGCCGTAAGCTGGTGGCCGTACGAACTGCACCCGGAGACGCCACCTGAAGGCCGGAGCGTTGATGACCTCCTCCGCCGCAGCGGCCGGGCGAATGACGCCTACCGGGAGAACCTGAAGGCCTACGCCGCCGAAGCGGGCATCACCCTCGCTTCGAACCGCTGGCTTTCGAACTCGCACCGCGCCCTGGAACTGGCCGAATTCGCGCGGGACCGGGGCAAGTTCGACCAGGTACACATGGCCCTCTTCGTGGCGTACTTCGAACAGGCACGCGACATCGGTGACATCGACGTGTTAATGGAGATCGCCGCCGAGCATAGTCTGGACCCGGACGAGTTCGGCATCGAAATCCTGAACGGGCGCTACGCCGCCCTCATCGACCGCACGACCGCCATCGCCCGCGAACGGGGTTTCACCAGTACGCCAACGATGATTTTCGATGACCAGGTAATGATCCCTGGCGCGCAGGATTACAACGTGTACGAAAGCGTATTGGGGCGGCTGGGCGCGCGGCGGCGTGAGGACGGCTGAGGCAGCCCTGCCGTATCGCCTATGGCGGGCGGCTCAGGTATATTGGCGGTCAATACCAGCAGGAGACCACACACCACCATGGCCATGACCGTCGACACCGGGAAGTTCCGCTTTCCCCCTGAATTCGCAGCCGGGGTGAAGGGCAAGCGGGTCCTTATCAGCGGCGCCGGGAAGGATGGTGGCCTTGGCCAGTCGTTTGCCCTGGCAGCCGGGATGAACGGCGCCGCCAGCGTTGGCGTCCATTTCCACAGCAGCTACGACGACGCGCTCGACCTCGTCGATACGCTCCAGAAGGCGGGCGTGAACGCCTTTCCCGTGCAGGCGGACGTCACCAACCTGAACGACCTCTGGGCCACGCGGACGTACATCATCGACAAGATGGGCGGCATCCCGAATCTGGTCATCTGCAACTCCGGCCTGACGGAGAAGGGTTACTCCTTCGGGCGCTCCTTGCGCGAAGTCGAGGGGGAATCGATGGCGATGCGGCGGGCGAAGGTTCGCCAGGCCTTCATCAACAACCTGACCGAGTCCAAGGCCGTGCTCGATACGAAGATCGACGGTTTTCTCGCGATGACGCACCTCTGGGCGGGCGAGGCCGTTTACGCGAACGAGCCGATCCAGATTGTCTACATCTCCTCCCGCCAGGCGATCGACCCCGGCATGAGCGTCCCTGGCTATTCGATCGCCAACTGGGCCGTCCTCCAACTGCCGAAGGTGCTGGCCGTGAATCTTGGCCGGAGCGCGAACCTTGTTTCCGCCTTCTCCGTCCTCTATCCGTTCGTGCGCACCGGGATGACGGGGGAATACGCCGAAAACCCGAAGGTCTTCGGCCGCTGGCAGCCGCGCATGCTCGAAACCAACGAAGCGGCGCAGGCGTTCTGCCAGGTGCTCGCGCAGCCGGCGGACGTCGTGAACGGGGGCATGTTCGAGGTGCTCGTTGACCCGGCCGAGGGCCAGCCCGAGGGCGCCGTCAAGGTTTCCTGGCGCGAAGTGAAGATGGATGTCGCCGAGAACGAAGTCGCCTGGGCGCCCGCCCTGACGTACGGTCCGCTGGGGTAGCCGCTGGCCCCCCAATCCGTCGTAGAGTTCGAAAGCCCGGAGTTCATCCGGGCTTTCGACTTGAGTGCTGGAGGCCGGTAGCTGGAAGCTGGCCGCCGGGCTTCAGGCCTCGCTGCCCCTGAGCGAAGCACTCGCCCGGTGGAGGTGGCTGAAGGTTTCGCGGTAGCCGTCGCGGAGGCCGGTGGTGTGGTAGGAGATGTTGTGTTCCCGGCAGAACTTCTCCACCAACCGTTGGGCTTTGGCGAGACGGTTGCGGGGCATGGTGGGGAAGAGGTGGTGCTCGATCTGATAGTTCAGGCCGCCGTACCAGAAGTCCGTAAGCCAGTGGCCCTTGATGTTGCGCGCGGTGAGCACTTGTTCGCGTAGGAAGTCCATCCGTGTACCGTCGTCAGTCAAAGGCATGCCCTTGTGGTTGGAAGCGAAGACGGAGCTGTTATAGAGGCCGAAGACCGCCTGATGGACGGCAAAGAAGGCGATGGCGAGAGGCCAGTTGCCAACGGAGAAGCAGAGCCAGGCATAGAGCGCGAGGTGGGCGAACATGAAGAAGCCCTGGACCAGCGGGTGTTTCGCCTTGCTCGTCCGCAGGTGCTGAAGGCTGGCCCACTTCATGTTGATCGCCTGGAACGGGAGGAAGAAGACGAAAAGGAACGCCTGGATGGCGATCATTGGCCGGAAGAAACGGTGGCGCGTGGCGATCTGGTCTTCGCGGAAGACGATCATCGGGAACTGGATGTCCGGGTCCAGGTCGATGTGGTTCGGCGTGGCGTGGTGCTGGTTGTGCTTCACGCTCCACCAGGAGTGGCTAACGCCGAGGAGGACGTTGCCGAACACGATCCGGGCGAGGAGGTTGGTCTTCCGTCCCCGGTACCCCTGGCGGTGGCCGATGTCATGCGACAGCAAGGCGACCTGGGTGGAGGCAAATCCGAGCAGGACCGCAAAGCCAAGGACGAGCCACGCGCTGGAGACGAGGATGGCCGCCGCGACGATGCCGGCGAGGGTGCCGATGGCGACGAACGTCTTCAGCCAGTAGTAGAGAGGTTGGGCGTCCAGGAGCCCCTTCGCCTTTACGAGGCTGCGGAGCTTGATGTACTCCTCGTTCGGCTTCGGCGAGGGTGGAGCCGCGGGTCGCGTAATGGGCCGGGTGGTAGCGGGAGCTGTCAACTGTTGCCTCCGAATCCTGTGGTGGCAACGAGAGCCCCGGCAAGATAGTGGATTCCTGTGTGGTCCAGCTGGGCGGGCGGAGGCCGCGCGTGCTGGACCCGTCAAACGTACCACGGCTTCAGAGCGAGCGCAGTGAGCGTAAACCCTGCTGCAACGGCCGGGTCAACCAGCGGTAAGGGGCGGCGCGATCAGCGCCGCTGGAACATGACGACCGCGGTCGCGGCCGCGATCGCGGCGAAGACGGAGGCGAGGGCAACCGCGACGATGGTGGCGGAGCCATTGTCCCTGCTTTCGCCTGTGCCTGGCGGGCCGGGGGCTCGCGGGCGCGAAGGCCCGGCGGCCTGGGGAGTTTCAGCCGGGTCTGGAGTGCCAGCGCGCTGTGGGCTTTCGGTTGGCGCGCCACCGGGCGGGGGCGCGCCGTTTCCGCAACTGGTGCCAGCCGCGGGCACGGTGAGTTCCAGGAGGTAGGCGTTCACGGCCCGATCGACGCAACTGTCGCCCTGGGCATAGATCGTGTGGCCTTCGCCGCGGTGAGTGAGCAACACGCCGGACTGGAGCTGCCGGCTCATCGCTACAGACCACTCGTAAGGGGTGGCGGGGTCGTTTGTGGTGCCAATGACAAGGATGGGCGGGGCGCCAGCCGCCCGGGGCGCGGTCAGCGGATCCGGCTTTGCCGGCCAGTAGGCACAGGTGAGGCCGGAAATGACCGCGGAGGCGCCGAAGTGAGGCGCGCGTTTCACCAGCCGGTCGGCCATGGAGAGATACGCGGCCGAGTCTTTCGGGCATTCCTCGTCGATGTAGTTGACGGCGCTGTTTGCCTCAATCAGGTTCGGGTAAGAACCATCCGGCTGGCGCTGGAGGTACTGGTCAGCGAGCTTCACCAGCCCGCTGCCGTCGCCCTTGCGCGCATCGGCAAGCGCTCGGGTGAGCGAGTTCCAGCTCAACCTGCTGTAGAGCGGCTCAATCAGACCGAGCAAGGTTTCGCCCGGCCCCGCGGGGCGATCAGCGGAAGGCGCCGGCAACGGTTCCTCTTCGACCTTCGCCAGCAGGTCGTCGATTGTTTTGGCGGTGTTGCCATCGGGTGAGGCCGCGCACTTCTTCGCGTCACATTCAGCGACATAAGCCGCCAGCGCGCGTTCAAAGCCGACGGCCTGGGTTGCGACCGTCTCCTCGAAGCCAAGGGAGAGATCCACGGCGCCGTCCAGGACAAAAGCGCGCACTCGCTTCGGGTACATGTCCGCGTAGACTGCGCCGATCACCGTCCCGTAGGAGTAGCCAACGAAGGTCAGCGTCTCTTCGCCGAGGCCGACACGAAGCGACTCCATGTCGCGGGCGACGTTTTTCGTGCCAACGAAAGGAAGGGTTGCGGCGTGCCTGGCATTGCAATCCTCCGCGAACGCTTTCGATATGCGCTTCGCGGTGTCCCATTCACTTGCTGTGTCTGGGCTCGGGTCGAGCCCGACCAGGGCCTGCAGATTGTCGTGACAGACAATGGGCGAACTGGCGGCGACGCCCCGCGGGTCGAACGTGACGATGTCAAACCGGTCGCGGATGTCCCGCGAGAGCAGGCTGCTCCAGGCACGGACAAAGTCGACGGCGGAGGCGCCGGGCCCGCCGGGGTTCGCCACCAGCGAGCCGATCCTTTTCGATTGATCGCGCGCGGGGAGCTTGAGAAGCGCCAGGTCCAGGGTCGCGCCAGCAGGCTTCGAATAGTCCACCGGCACCTTCAGGGTTGCGCACTGGAAGTTCCCGCCGCAGCTCTGCCAGGTAATGGCGGCAGCCGTCGCCGAAGCAGACTCTGGTCGCACACCCGGGCCGGCGGCGAGAAGGACGGCGAGGGTCGCAACGGCAAGAAGTAACGCGCGGGCCATACGTTCGACGGTATCAGCTTCGGCAGTTCCGGACGCGTCAAAGAGGCCGGCGGCGATTAAGGAACGGAAAGCGCGTGGGTTTGGATTGAGAACACGAAGACTCGAAGGCACAAAGCGGCACGAAGGTTCTTTCCGAGGGTTCGAGCAGCGCCGAGGCTCGGTTGTGGCGCCGGGGCACTGCGCTTGCTGGCGCGCTAATACTGTGGACTGCGTAGGCCGTCATCCAGAGCTTCGTGAAACTTTGAGCCTTGGCGACTTTGTGTCCTCAACTTCAAAGCGAACGATCGCCATTGGCCGCTGAGGCAACATTGCGCAAGATAGGGAGCCATGCAGCCGGACCACTACGCCACCCTTGAAGTGACGCCGGGCGCCTCCGCGGAAGCGGTCCGGGCGGCCTACCGGCGCTTGGCCAAGGAGCATCACCCGGACCGCAACGCCTCCGCGGAGGCGAAAGCCCGAATGCAGGCGCTGAACGAGGCGTGGGCGGTCCTGGGAGACCCGGCGAAACGGGCGGAGTTCGACCGGGAGCGCCGGCCCGGGTCCAACTCGCAGCAGGCTGCCTGGGGCGCGGCGTACGGGCCGCCCCGGCCGGCGCCAGGGGCGAGGGCCCGGCCAGGGGGTCCCGCGCCGTCGTCAGGAGGCCACACCGCGGCAGGCGGACAGTCGGTGTTCGAAGACGAAGCAGAGCCGTCCCGCTTTCGCGGCCGTGTGAACGCCCGGCGCCCGGGCCCGCGGCACTTCACCGGTGACCCGAACGTGGACTGGTACAGCCATCTTGGCGTACGCCGGAACGCCGCCAGCAAGGAGATCCTGGATGCACTGGCGAAAAAGGCGGCCGAACTGAAGGCGGCGACAGATATTTCCGCCGCCGAATTCACCGAGCGGGCGCGGCGGAACAAGGAAGCATGGGAGACCCTTGGCAACATGCACGTGCGTGCCGAGTACGACCGCGCCCGCCGGGAGCTGGGGCAGTAGATCTCACCGACGGTGGTTTTTGGGACGGGGGACACAAAGTCGCGAAGGCACGAAGCGGCACCAAGGTTTCTCGTGCGTCGGTGGGCGCGTCCAGCCCTGGCATCTCGGCTTCTTAGTGAAACTTCGTGCTTTCGGGTCTTTGTGTCCCGAAACGACACGGCAAACGGGTGGTCGCGCGCGGTACTAGCTTTCTCCCGTATGCTCGGCAGCATTCGCGCGAGCGGCGCACAAGGAGCCAGCCAATGGGTGCGAAACTGACTAAGGACTCGATCGACCTCGGGATTATTGTGAACGACGCGGAGAAGGCGCTCGCGTTCTACCGGGACACACTGGGACTGAAGTACGAAGCGCCGGTCCCGATGCCAGACGGGAGCGTAATGCACCGCCTGCTCGCCGGGACGACGGTGATCAAAGTGCGCCAGTTGCCAACGCCGCCGCCCGCCCAGGCCGCGCCCGGCGGAATCGCCGGAGCGACCGGCTACCGCTACTGGACGATCTCTGTCTCCAACATCAAGGAACTCGTGGATGATTGCGCGGCGAAGGGCTACAAGGTGCCCGTTGGCGTGCGGGAGTTCCGGCCGGGCGTCACGATAGCCATTGTGGAAGACCCGGATGGCAACTGGGTGGAGTTCCTCCAGGCGAGCTGACGGCTGTTGGCTATCGCCTGGCGGCTGGCGGCTGGCGGCTGGCGGCTGCTGGAGGTCCGCTTCCCGCTTTCTGCTCCGGCCTTGCACATCGAGCCGCGGTCCGCGGGCCGATACGATCACGCATCCGGGACGCTATCGCGCGGTGATCGTCCCGCGGTGGTGGCGCACCCGGAGGGCCCCTCGTGAGGTCAGCCAACCGCTCCCTGGCAGCGCGGCTCGGATGCTATCGCGCGGTGATCGCCGCGTTGGAGATGACGGGCGTGCCACGCTCCTTTGTCTTCGCATCAATGAGGATGGCTGAGCCTTCCTTCCACATGCTGGTGACGATCGTTTCGCCCGGGAAGACGACACCGGCGAAGCGGGCCTGATAGCGCGCGACCTTCCCCGTGTCGCCGCCGAGGGCCGCGTCTACCACGGCTTTGCAGACGATGCCGTAGGAACAGAGGCCGTGGAGGATTGGGGTATCGAATCCTCCCATCTTCGCGAAGTCCGGGTCTGCGTGGAGCGGGTTCTTGTCCCCGGAGAGGCGGTAGAGGAGGGCCTGCTGCGGCAGGGTCTTCGATTCGACGACGAGGTCGGGCGCGCGCTGCGGGGCGGCGTTGCCGGCCGCGGGGCCGCTCTCGCCGCCGAAACCTCCTTCGCCGCGAAGGAAGAGGGAGAAGCGGTTCACGAAGAGGGGGCCGGACTGGCCCTTGAGGCGCGTTTCCATCTCGAGGACGACGAGCGCGGCCTTGCCTTTGTCGTAGATGCCTGCGACTTTGCCTGAGCTTTCGACTTCTGCCTCAACGGGGATGGGCCCGCGGATTTCGAGGTCCTGTTCGCCGTGGAGGAGCATGATGGGGTTGAACGACATGCCGGGCACCGCGCCGAGGCCGCCCATCGCGCCGAAAGCCGGGATGACGCCGAAACTCGGCAGCACCTTCAGGTTCTTTTCGTAGATGTAGGCCAGTTCGTTCGGGTCCGTCTGAGGGACGCCCGCGCCGACACCGAGCGCGTAGAGGATTACGCGGTCGCGGTTCCAGGAGAAGGGTCCACCGGCGATGGTGGCGCCAAGGGCTTTTGAGGGGTCGATGGGCATGATTGGACTCCGTGGAACAGGGATGCCGATAGAGTAGGGCATCCTGCAGCGGTTGACTCCCTTGGGCGTTCGCGTTGGCTATACTGGTGTCATGAACGTGGGGGAGCTGTCGCAACAAGAGTTCAAGGACCTTGTGAAGGAATCTATTGCCGAGGCGCTGGATGAGTTGCTGGGTGATGACGCCGGGCTTGAACTGCGGCCAGAGGTTGTCGAGAGGCTGCGTGCGTCGCTTGCCGCCGGACAAGAGGGCATTTCAACAGTGGAACTCGCCAACCGGCTTGGCATCAAGCTGACATAAGTGGTCGAGTAGTTCCCCGAGGCGCAGCGAAGCCTCCAGCGCCTTGACCCAACCTCCGCCCGGCGGATGCTGCAAAAAGCGCAATGGCTGGAAGCCCACCTGGGAAGCGTTCAACACGAGCGCCTGGAAGGCCCATTCAGGGAGTTCTACAAACTCCGAGCCGGGCAGTACCGAATTCTCTACACCCTCGACGAAACTGGGAGCGTAGTGCGCGTGCATCTCGTTGGCCATCGGCGCGACATCTACAAGTCGTAGATGCGGATCCGCCTCGCGATTACCCCGCGAGCCGCTCCCGCAGGCCCGCCTCCTGCGCAAGCAGTTCCTGCCCGCGCTGCTGGAGCTGGCTGATCGTGCTGGCGTCCCGTTTGCCCAGGAGGGACGCGATCTCGGAAAGCGTCCGGCCGCGCTCCTTCAGCGCGAACACCGCCACCGCCCTTGCTTTTGCCACCGGGCCCACGCGGCTGCGGCCGGCGAGCTGTTCGAAGGTGGTCTCGAAGTGGCGCGCGATGATATCCAACAGCGCGCGGTCGTCGAAGCCACAGGGGGCCATCTCCGCAACGGAGAGCCGTGTCAGTTCGGCGTCCAGCCGGGCAAGGTCCAGCCGCCCACCACGGCTCAACGCCACGGCCGCATGGATCGCTCCCTGCAGCACGCGCGTTGACGGCACCTCGCAGCCTGCGATGCGCTCAACCGCCCAGGAAGGCAAGGCGACCCGGAGCTGTCGCGAGAGGTGGTCGATGAAGCCCCTCCGCTCCTGCCAGCGGAACGGCTCTACGCGCGTGACCACGCCGGCGGCCAGCCGCGAAGAAAGCCGGTCCGGAAGGTCGAGGTCGAACGGGTGGCGTTCGCTGGCCACGACGACGTGCCCACCGCCGTCCGCCACCGCATCGATGGTGTGGACGAGTTCGTCGAGGGTGCCTTTCTTGCCCGTGAGGTACTGCAGGTCGTCCAGCAGGAGCAGGTCGACCCCTCGCAACGCCGCCTGGAAACTGGCGATGTCATTGGCGCGGACAGCGTTCATGTAGAGGGTGGTGAACTCCTCCGCGTGGAGGCAGGCAACGCGCTTGCCGAGGGCGGCGGCGCCGCAGGCGAGGGCGTGGAGGAGGTGAGTCTTGCCCATGCCGGGCGCGCCGAAGATCACGACGGGGCTTATCCGCAGGTCATTTTCACTGAGGAGGGCCGAGCAGGATTCGTAGGCCAGCAGGTTCCCTTCGCCGGGGAGGTAGCGGTCGAACGTGTACGCGCAGTTCACGCGGCCCACGATCCCGCAGGTGCTGGGGGAAGGAGGAGGGGCCGCGTCTGCCGATACGAGCGCCCCGACGACAGCCGCCGTGCTCCCCCGCGGGACGAACTCCACTTCCACCTGACGCCCAATCTGCTGGGCCACGGCGCGCTCCACCGTTGCCCCCAACTTGATCGTGAGCCATTCGCAACTGAGCGCGGTGCGCGCTTCGATGAGCAGCCGGGTGCCATCGAAGCGGACAGCGCGCGTGCCGCGGAGCCAGGTGTTGAAGTTGTGGGCGGAGAGTTCCACTTGCAGGCGTCCGAGGACGGCCTGCCAGGCTTCGCTTAGTTCACGGGGCCCCGTTGCCGCGATCGTGGTCATGCGAAGACAAACTCCTCTCCCCCACACTGAAGTGGCCGTTCCAACAACGCCCGAAGATTGGTGAACCGTCAGCCAGTCCGGGCCCGAAGGCCGGGGGCTGGTTAGCGCTCGCCGGTGCTGCGGTGTCGGTACGGTAGTCCCGGCAAGGGCGGGGCACAACGTTCTTATGTGAAAGATCGCGCGCTTCCCACACACTTTTCACGGCCCGCGGGGGTTATGTGGTAATCCCATCCTGAGCCCCGATGGCCCCCATCGCCGGGCTAGGGGAAACCCCTCCCGCGCGTCCTCGCCACGCCTCGCGCGGCAACTCGCGACCCGCCCCTAACTGTCCCGGCGCGCCTGGATTGAGGGCGCGGAGGCACCAGGGCCCGAAGCCCCACGAATCCGATCAAGAAGCTTCGTGCCCCTTGGTGCGTTCGCGACTTCGTGTCCCCAAACAGCAAACGCGCGCCAACCCTGTGCTGAGCCGTCCGGCAACCGATGATCGCACCAGGAAGCGTCATGCCAGCGCCAACATCTCTCCCGGACAACCGGCCGGCCCTTGTCCTCGGCGGCGGAGGCGCATTCGGCGTCATCCAGGCGGCATACATCCAGGCGGCCTGGGAGATGGGCTTCCGCCCCCAGCTCGTCGTCGGCACGAGCGTGGGGGCGCTGAACGGCGCCTGGGTGGCGCTCCACCCGGACGAGCCCGCGCAGTTGCTGAAGATCTGGCTCGCCCTCGACCACCTGTCGCTGGTGGACTGGCATCCCGCGCGAGTCGCCGGACGGCTGCTCCGGAACCCGTTGAGCGCCGCCTCCAACGACGTTGTCCGGCGGCTCCTGCGCGAACACATCCCACGTGGCAGCTTTGAATCCACGAAGGTGGACCTGGGGATCGTCGCGACGAACCTGAGCAAAGGCGAAAAGCACCTTTTCCGGACCGGCAACCTCCACCGGGCGATCCTTGCCTCCACCGCAATCCCTGGCATCTTCGAGCCGGTGACCATAGGTGGTGACCTCTTCGTCGACGGTTGTGTCACGGCTTCGGTGGACATGGTCTCCGCGCTGGAGATGGGGGCGACGGAGATCTTCGCCATCGACCTCACGCCGCCACCACCGCTTGCGCGGCCACGGACGGCCCTGGGCGTGCTCCGTCAGTCGTTCGCGATCCTCTCAACGTCCACCACGCGGGCCGTTGAAGCGTGCCTCGTGGCCCAGATGCCGGTGCACGTCGCGCGCCCCGACCTCTCCGGGACGTCTCCCTGGAAACTCGAGGACAGCGTGGGTGCTGTCGCGCACAACCTGCGTCTTGCCCATCGCGCACTCGCAGGTGTGTTCGACCAGGACGGAAGGGTGGCGCCAACCGGGACCTGCTGGGTCGCGCCTCCCGGGAGCGGCGAGGCCGGACTCGATGCGCCGGTGGACGCCTCCCGCTACTTCAGTCTCTTGCGCCACCGTGGCGCGGCGTGAGTTGCGGGGCACGTGCGCGCCTTCTTGTTGAGGACACGAAGTCGCGAAAGCACGAAGCGGCACGAAGTGTTGAGGACGGACCGAGGGCCGACTGACAGCCCACCGCTTGCTTTCGCGCGCGGTACAGACACGAGGCTGGCGTGAGTTGCGAGGCACGTGCGCGCCTTCTTGTTGAGGACACGAAGGCGCGAAAGCACGAAGCGGCACGAATGTTTGAGGCACGAGGCAGGAGTCGCGGTTAGGGATTCTCTCAGTGGCCGCTGGCGTCAGCCAACGGATGCAACGAGCCACCCCGTCACCAGCCTTTGCCTTCGCGTTCCCAGCGTTCGAACTCTTCGATGGCGTCGGCATCGAAGACTTTGCGGGCGAGTTCCCATTCCGCTTCG
>PNKC01000074.1 GCA_013822275.1 Anaerolinea sp.
AGGAGCCGGCAGACCCGCCGTCCCCTGAGTCGTGGCGCATGCCGGACCGGCGGAAGGAGACTGGCTGGAGCCTTGGAAGGCGCGGATTGTGTAGCAGTAGTTGGTACCGGGCGAGAGGCCGACGATGTCGGTGGACCGCGCTGCGCCGTACATGCTATGAACCAGTTGTCCGCCGACAAAGAACCGGAAACCTTCGGGGTCGTCCCCGTAGGTCCAGGTGAGCCGGATGGCGGTTTGCGAGATCGCTGTCGCGACGAAACTTCCGGGCGTTTGAGAGGCTCCCGGCGTCAGAGTGGTTGTTGGGGTGCTGGACGCGGTAGGCGGTGTAGGCGTGGACGTGCCAACCGGCGTGGTTGTCGCGCATGGTGCGGCGACAATTCCCCCGGAGCCTGAGCTAACCCCTGCTTTGGAAGAAGTCACCGACAGGCAGTACGTGGTGTTCGGACTCAGACCGGTCACGACATACGATGTCCGATTTGGGCCTATGTCAAAAGGTGCCCCTCCCAAGCCTGAAACCACTATCTGATCTTCCATCTCGCCCGCACCGAATTCCCACGCCAACGTCATCGAGGAGGAGGTCACGCTCGTTATGTGTGGATTTAGGATTCGCCTTAGCACCGGTGGGGGCAGCGTGCATGCGCCGCGGTCGATCTCTACAAACCGGACCATCTCACCGATGATCGGAAAGCTTGCGGTGTGGATGCGAATGCGGACTGGCTCGTCCGGGGAAGAGAGCAGAGACTGTTTAGCCAGTTCCGAAAAGAGGTTGGTCGTTGAACCAAACAAGAGCCCTACCGCAGCCACAAGTGGACCGCCGCCGACTGTGACGGCGGAATAGATGATCCCGCTGCCGGCCGAGGCCAAATCCAGGGCACTTCCCGCTTGCTTGGCAGTGGTGCAGATTTCTTGGTAGTTGGGGCCAGCGAACACCCGCCACTCCGTCAAGTCGATAGAGGCAAGAGCCTTGCCGCTCGCCAAGGCGTCGATCGCATCCTGTAAGCGGGCGACGAACTCAACGACTTGACCAGGCCCAAACGCCGCCGCCGACACTTGTTGCGGCGACTGAACCCGTTCGATTAACGGCAGGTACTTGCCGCTCGGGTCGAACACTGCGACAAAAATGTCGCTGCCGCGTCGTGCAGCACCCACCCGAGCTCCTCCGAGTGGCACTCCATTGGCTTGCACTGTGACCCTCAACTCGACCCGGTCCGACGGAGCGAGAAACACAGCCCGACCGTCCGATTGGGTGACCGCTCCTGCGGAGATAACGCCGTCAACGCCACTGGGCACTAACTCTGTTGCGCTTGGTAAGTCGGCTGCATCTGAGTCGGTTCCGACTGACGGGGCGAACACTCGGTACTTCAGGTTTACGGCCGTGGGAGCGGCCGCTGTGCCGGGGCTTGGGGGGGCGGAAAGCAGTACAACCAACGCAGCGAGGGCGAGTAACCCGATGACAACCATGTGGACCTGGCGCATCTTGCTCATCTCTCCGTCCGCCCAGGTTGCGCAACCTTATCACAGGCTCCTGGGGAAGACTACGTTTTCGCAGAAGATTGGCCCGGGTGCCGCTCACCCCACACAACTCTCGCGGACGATCCACCTCGACCGTCCAAATGGCTCACCGAAGCGGACCAGGAGTTCCTCGTTAGCGCGATCGGCAACGTGCCCACCGGCGACCTCTGGATCGCCTGTTGCCTGTGGCAGGAACGCGACCCCTCTGACATCGACAAGGTCTCGCGCCAGCCGGGCAGGGCCCATCCGGCGCGGGCATCCTCGCCGGGTCGGCGCTCGCCAGCGAACTGGGCATCCGTTCGGGCCTGGTCGCCAGGGTGGAGGCGACGGGGCCGACCTACTTTTCGGCCGTCTACGATTTCTCGCGCCGCAACCCCCAGGCAGCGCGGTGGGCACTCAGCCCGGTGTCCGCCGCCGGCGGGTTCGACGAGTGCTGGGTCGAATTCTCACCCGGCGCCTACTCGGGAGGCCGCGAGATGCTGGCCGCGCGCTTCGCCGAAGGGTCGGCGGACCCGGTGGTGCGGCCCTACCGGCGCTCCGACGAGTTCACGCGCGACCCGGCGGCGGAATGGGCAGGCCGGCCGCAGCGGCGCGGGTGGCTCGCTGTCCCCGCCGTCCTGTTCGGGCTCGGCCTGATATCAGCGTGGTTCCGGCGCTCCGAATCCGCGCTCTACCTGGCGGTGGGCACGCGCCGTGTCCAACTCGCCCTGATGGCGACGGCCGAACAGTGGCCACTCGTTGGGATAGGCTGGGCTGTGGGGTTTGCCGCGGCGTTCGCCTCCGAGGCGTCCATCACCGGGCAGCCAACTTCAGACGCCGTGCTCGCCACGCTTGCCACATCCGGCTCCGCGGCGTTGCTGGCGCTTGCCCTGCTGCCCTGGGCCAACGCGCTCGTCGCCCGTGGCAGCATCGCGAGCATGCTCAAGGACCGCTGACGGGGCGAGGGCACACGGTGACACCCCGGTGGCGGGAGATCAAACCCGTCGCTGGATCGCTCCGGGCTCTGATTGGTTGGCCGGCGGGCGCCGGTTCAGCTTTCGAAAAGTGGGCGGTGTCGCGGCCGGACGGTCCGCCGGAGTTGGCCCAGGTGTCCCTACGAAATCCCGGCCGGAGGGGCGAAGGTTGGATCCAGTACTACAGGAGGTAGTCGATGAAGGTGATGCCCCAGCCTGAAGAACAGGTTGGCAAAGCGGCCGACTCTGGCATGTTCGCGATGATGGCCGTCTGCTGCATTGGCGTACTCGTCCTTTTGGCCGTCGTCCCGCTCATGGCGTGGCCCGCCGGCGCGATCGTGGCCCTCGGCCTCGGGGCGGCGCTGATGTACGCCCACATGAAGATGATGCATCACGGCTCGCACCACGGGGCGGCCGCCGCAACCACCAACACAGAAGGAGACAGGAAATGAAACGGCTCTTGATCATCGCCGGCATAGGGACAGCGCTCGGTGCGACGGCTATCGCCGGGGGACTGAGCGTCGCTGCTGCCCACGACGGTCGTGATGGCGGCCAGCACATGGGGGGCGGGGCAGCGATGCAGATGACCATGGACCCGGCGGCGATGCAGCAACACATGAAGGACATCCTCGGGGAGGAGACCTACGGCCGGATGCAGGACGCCATGAAGACGGCCCTGGGGGATGCAGGCTATCAGGAGATGCTGGACCGGATGGCGACCGGCTGCGCCCAGGCCGGCATGGGGATGACCATGCCGGACACGGGTCATTCGGGGCATCATCCCGCCGCGCCGCCGGCAACGAACTGACCAGAGGGTCTTGAAAGGAGAGCCGGTATGTGGGACGGGTCACACGACATGGGCTGGTGGGCGGTGGTGTGGATGACCCTGGCGAGTTTCACCTGGGTTGGTCTGGTGGCATTTCTGGTGTACGCGCTGGGCGAAGGGTTTGGGCGGAACCGTGGGTACGGCACCGCGAAACCGGTGCAAGGGACACCGCTCGAAATCGCCGGCCGGCGATACGCCTCAGGCGAGTTGGGTGAGGAGGAGTTCCGGCGGATTCGCGACAACCTGCGTTGAATGCGTCGTGGCACGGCAACGTAATGGCCGGCGGCAATGCCGGCCATTTCCGTCTGCATTCATGAGCGTGGGAGTTCACCGCCGGACGGGTGCCAGGACCCCGTCACCTGGAGGACACACCGAATTAGGATAGGGCGTATTGTATGTGGGGACCCCGGAGGGATACTGAATTGACTCACGAGGACACCCGGCCCGCAAGCGACGGACCGCCTGACGCGCCGGGACGCGGCGCACATGAGGGCCACGGTGGCCACGGCGGCGGCATGCACCAGCAGAGTCAGCCCGCCCTCCAGACGCAGCACGGGGGCCATACCGGCCGCGAGCGCCACAGGGGCGGCGGCGGCCACGACCACGCAGCGATGATGGCTGACCCGCGCATGGCGGCGGCGATGGAACGCGATATGCGGGACCGTTTCCTGGTCTCGTTCCTGCTCACCATCCCCGTCATCCTTTACTCGGACCTGGGCGACACGATCTTCGGCCGCATTCCGCCAGCGCCGTTCGGCCTGAGTATGCAGTGGATGGCCTTCCTCTTAAGCACACCGGTCGTCGTCTACGGCGGCTGGGTGTTCCTGCGGGGCACGTACTACGCCCTTCGCAGCCTCAAGTTGGATATGTCCGTCCTGATCACGACGGGCGTCGCGGCGGCCTACCTGTTCAGCGCGGCGATGACGATCGGCGGCGGACACGACGTGTTCTTCGAAGCAGCCGCCATGCTGATCACATTCGTGCTCTTCGGACACTGGATGGAGATGAAGAGCCGCCGGGGGACGACCGACGCCCTCCGCGCCCTGCTCGCCCTCGTCCCGGAAAAGGCGATCGTCGTCCGCGACGGCCTTGAAGTTGAGGTCGACACGGCCGAGGTGGTCAGCGGCGACACGGTCCGCGTGCGCCCGGGCCAGCGCGTCCCCGTAGACGGGACCATCACGTCCGGCCAGAGTTCGCTTGATGAGTCATTGGTCACGGGGGAATCGCTCCCCGTGGAACGCCGCGAAGGCGACGAGGTGGTTGCCGGTACGGTGAACGGCGAAGGGTCGTTGCTCATCCGCGCCGTGGGGACGGGGAGCGAGACGGTGCTCGGGCGGATCATCGACCTCGTGCAGAATGCTCAGGCGTCCAGGGCCCCGGCGCAGCGGATCGCCGACCGGGCCGCCGCGGTCCTCGTGGTCGTGGCTGTTGGCTCCGGCATCATCACCTTTCTCGCGTGGCAGACGCTTTCGAGCGCCAGCATGATCACCGCCCTGACGTTCGCGATATCCGCCGTGGTCATCGCCTGCCCGGATGCGCTCGGCCTGGCAACGCCAACGGCGGTGGCCGTGGGCACGGGGCTTGGGGCGCGGCACAAGATCCTGATCAAGGACGCAGCCACGCTCGAAGGCGTGTCGTCGATCAACGCGATCGTGCTCGATAAGACAGGCACGATCACCGAAGGCAAGCCGCGCGTGGTTGAACTCGTTGCCCTGCCGGGCGAAGACCGCGCTGAAGTGCTCCGCCTGGCGGCCGGGTTGGAGGCGTCGTCGTCCCATCCGCTCGCCCTCGCCGTTGTAGCCTCCGCGCACGAAGCCGGGATCCATGACCTCCCTCCGTACGAGGAGGCGGAAAACGTGCCCGGCTTTGGTACGGTTGGGACCGTGGGCGGCCGGCGGGTGGCCGTGGGGAACCTCGACCTGTTGCGCAGGGAAGACATCGACATCGCGCGGATTGAGCCGGAAGTTGAGCGCGCGGCAAGCGCCGGGCGGAGCATCGTTGCGGTGGGTGTGGACGGCCGCGCCGTGGGCCTGGCGGCGATCGCCGACGTCATCCGGCCGTCGGCGGCGCCGTCCGTTGCGGGCCTCCGCAGGCTGGGCATCGAAGTGACGCTCCTTACGGGCGACAACGAGGGCACGGCGCGCGCGGTGGCCGCCCAGGCCGGTATCCACCGCGTCTTCGCCAACGTGAAACCGGCGGACAAGGCGAACTACGTGCGCCAGCTCCAGGCAGAGGGCAAGAAAGTCGCCATGGTGGGCGACGGCATCAATGACGCGCCGGCGTTGGCCGCGGCGAACATTGGGATCGCCATCGGGGCCGGCACGGACGTAGCGATCGAGACGGCCTCCGTCGTCCTCATGCGGAGTGACCCAGCGGACATCCTCAAGGCGATCGACCTGAGCCGGGCGACGGTCCGGAAGATGAAGCAGAACCTCTTCTGGGCATCGATCTATAACGTCCTCGCGATCCCCATCGCGGGCGGCGTGCTCTACAACGCCACGGGCTTGGAGCTGCGCCCGGAGTTCGCGGCGCTGCTCATGTCGCTCTCTTCCATCATCGTCGCCACCAACGCGGTGCTCCTCAAACGGGAGCACGGCAGGCTGGAGGCGATCGGGCATGCGGCGGCGATAGCCACACCGGGTGTTTCGCTCCCGGCGCCCCGGCAGGACGCAGTCAACGGGCAACGGATCTGACGACGGCCGGCGCCCCCGGTCGGCGAAGGTGTTGGGAAACGGCGGATGCGCCGGCGTGCGTAACCCGGCCGGGATCTGCTGCCCTGGGCCGGCCGGAGCCCAGCGAAGACGACCGTCGGGAAATTTCCGGTGCTGCGTCATTACCAGGGGGTGCGCGGAGCGCGATGCCATGGCAAAACTACTGCGATGCGTCGTAATTCGCTCGCTAACTGTCCCGCACGTTATCTTCAGGAGGAACCTCTCTGAACCGGAAACTTGTACTGGCCCCGGCATTTGCGCTGGTCATCGCGGCCACCCTCGCCATCTCCTTCGCCTGCGGGGGTGACGACGACGGCAACAGCATGATGGGCTCCAATGGCGGAGGAATGGGCGGAGGAATGATGGGCGGCGACCAGCCCGCCGGCTCCATCCGCGTTGGCCTGGTGAACTGGGCCGTGGAACCGGCCGAGACATCCGCGAAGGCGGGCGAGGTGACGTTCTACGCGGTCCACGAGATGGGCCACGGCCATATGGCCGACGAGGGCGGGGTCACCCACGACCTCCAGGTAATGCGCAAGACGGCAGATGGCTCCTTCGAGATGGCCGGGCAAGTCACGGGCCTGAAGATGGGGGAGGCAAAGGCGCTGACGCTCACCATGGCCGCCGGTGACTACGAGTTGTCCTGCAACGTGGTGGAGGAGTTGAAGGGAAAGGTCATCCCACACTACGCCAAAGGCATGCGCACCCCGTTCAAAGTGACGGCGTAAGCGGCCAGAAGAGGACGATGCCATGGATCCGAAGCGTGTGTTTCCATCCCCTCGCGTGACCTGTCCCCGGCGGGCGCGGGTCTCGTGAGCACCCGGCGGCGGGCTCCAACGAATGCTGAACGCCGGGCGCAAGCGCGCCAGCGAGCACGGCGGCAACGACCGGCGTGGCGATCCGGGTGGTGGCTCGTTGCTGGCGGGCTGGCCGTCCTCGCTGTGGCCGTCCTGGCCGCGGTGCGTCTTGCGAGTGACTCCGGAGGCCAGACCGCGGCCGGGCAGCCGGCGAGCGACGCGAAAGTGAGTAGCGGCGCCAATGGCGAGCTTTCGCAGCTGCGGACGCCGGACTTCCACTCCATGGCCGTCAGTCCCGCCAACCCGCGCGTGCTGCTCTACGGCCACCACGGCGGAGTGCTCCGCTCGACCGATGGCGGCCGCACCTGGACGAGGACGAACCTCGGCGGCGAAACCGACGACGCCATGGGGATGGGGTTCGCGGGGAGCGGCGGGGACACCGTGTTCGCCGCCGGGCACGACACCTTCTTCCGCAGCGAAGACGGCGGCCAGACCTGGAAGCGAATCAAGCCCGGCCTGCCGGGCACGGACGTCCACGGCCTTGCGACAGCGCCCGACGATGCGGCGGTTGTTTACGCCAACGTCACCACGCACGGACTCTACCGAAGCGGTGACGGCGGCAATGCCTGGACGCGGACATCCCAAAGCCTCCCCGGCGACGTCATGGCGCTAAGCGCGGGGCCGAATGGGCGCGTCTACGCAGCCAGCATGAGCCAGGGAGTCCTCCGCAGCGACGATAACGGCAAGACGTTCAAAGCCACGGGCGGTCCTTCGGCTGGTGGAAGTACGGCGGCGCTGACCGTCGCGGCCTCACCAAGCGACGCCAACGTCCTGTACGCCGGCACCCAGGATGCGCTCCTCCGATCCACGGATGGCGGCGCTTCCTGGCAGCGGAAGTCCGTCCCCGGCGGGGGGCAGGTCATGGTGGTGGCGGTGAGCCCCGCCGCTCCCGAGGATGTCACTGTGGTTGCCATCCAGTCCGACCGCGCGGGACACGTCTTCCGCAGCGTCGACGGGGGCGCGACATGGGGTGACCAGTAACCTGAAGGGCGAGTTGAGCCGCGTGCCGGCGTGGCTCACCCCCGGCGGCTGCGTTGCCCGTCGCCAGGACTGGTCCAGTGAACACGATCCGTCGCGTCTTCAACCAGTATTAGGAAGAGCCTGGCCCAATGCGGACCCCCCGAATCAGGACGCTTCAGGGTCCGGACCAGCGGCGGCCGGGGACTCGTCGCGCCCGTGGAAACGGAAGTATGCCCAGGCCGCGACGCTGAGCGACGAGTAGAACGCGAAGATCACCAGGATCGAAAGCGACGAGGCCTTCCGCAGCGACTCGAAACTCTCGCGGTCGCGGTTCAGCAGGACATGCCAGGCGAGGAATGAGGAGAGAAGCGCGATCGCCGCCCAGACCGGCTTGCGCCAGGCAAAGAGCTTTCCGCCGTCGGTCACGGAAAGAGGGATCATGTTGAAGGCGACGCCTTCAATGCCGCCGATGAAGACGATGATCCCCGCGCCGATAGCGACCTGGCCGAGGAACGAACTGGCAATGCCTTCGTCCGCCCGTATCAGTTCAAGCAGGCCGAGGGCGGCTCCGCTGAGCACGAGGGCGGCGACCACCGGGAAGATCGTGATGGCACCCTGGCGGCGCTCGTCTACCCGGCCCGGCCCCGTCACCGCGCACGACGCAACGAAGCCGTAGACAACGCCGGGCTGGACATGCGCCAGCCGCGACAGAAAGACGGACGCTACGGCCACGGCCATCGACACGGGGTACGGACGGACGGCCGCGGCAAGATGATGCGAACGCCGAGTCACCGTGGCCTCTAACCCGGAACAGACATAGGTGACGATACCGACACCGAGAATGGCGCTCAGGAAGAGGAGCAGGCTGGAGCGGTTCAAGCCGAAGCCAGGGTCCAGGAACCCGTAGATCAGCCCCGTGACCGCCAGCACAACGGCCGCGGTGATTGCGGACCCCCGTCCGAACGACGAACCGCCAGATCCTCTCGCGAGCCGTTTGAGGGGCCGGGTGAGGCGCCCGGTCTTCAGATCGATCTCGGCGCGGTTGTCCTGCAAGACCTGGTTCAGCAGCACCGAACTGAAGAGCACCCAAAGAGTGACACCCGCGAGGGCGACGTTCGTAGCGATCACCCCGGCGTCAGTCGATATGTCCTCGACCCGCGGCATTTCGCGGAGGACCTGGGGCAGATCAGGCTCGCGTGGCGCCGGTGGAGAAGGTGAAGCAGCAGTGACCGGAGCAGCCGCCGTGGCGACAAGGGTGGGCGTGGGCGTGGCCGTAAACGGCGTCTGTTGGGTTGGGGTTGGAGTGGCCGGCGCGGGCGTAGGCGCCGCTTCGGTCGCGGTCGCGGCGGCCATCGGCGGAGCGGTCGGGGCAACCGTCGGCGCCACCGGCACCGGCGTCGAAGTTGGCTGCGGCGCCTGCGTTGGAGCAACGGTTGGGGTGGGCGCCGGCGTTGGCGCCTGGGCCGCTCCCACGCTGACAATGGCAACCGGGACGCTCTGGCTGAGAATGACGATGGAGAAGTTCCAAACGAGCATGTACTCGCCCGGGGATGCGTATGTGTGCCTGTGCGTCTGGACAGGCCAGCTGATGGTGTCGTCTCCGCAATCCTCGGCCGTGAACGGCGTGGGAGGCGAACCGTCGCCCCAGTTCAGCGACGCCGTTGAACCCTTCACCGTCAGGACGTCAATCAGCCATGTGGCCGAAACCGCCAGGGGTGCCGTGCCAGACACTAGAAAGTCCGGCGATTGGGCCGGTTGGAACGAAAACAGGGCCTCGGGTTCGGCGACCTCGCCACCGCACGCAGCGCGGGCCGTTCGCGGCCCGTTCGGGAGAGAACTCAGCCCCAGGCTCGCCCCGATGACGAACGCGGTGACCGACAGGGCGAACGCGGACCTACCCCTCATCCTGCCTCCCCGTGCCGCAGCCAACAGCCGCCGCCACGATAGCGGGGCGCCACGCCGCTGTCATTTCGCGGCCCCGGGGCTACCTCGCGATGGCGCCGCCAAGGGCGAGCGTCGCACTGGCGAAGAGCACAACGACGACAACATTCTGGAACTGGGCCGGGTGGAGCCGTTCGAAGATCCGGTGGCCCGCCAGCCAGCCCAGGGCGACCAGGGGCACCGCCAGCAGCGCCATGCCGAGTTCGTAGCCACCGATTCGGCCTCCCGCAACAAACAGGACGGTGGCCATCAGACTGCTGGCGAGGAAGAAGGCGTTGAGCGTTGCCCGGAACTGCCCGGGCGTAAGCCCGCGGTTCTGAAGGTAGAGGACCAGCGGTGGGCCAGACATACTGGTTGAGGTGTTGAGGACACCGCTGAGGAACCCCGCGGCAAGGTCCAGCGGGCGGTTTTGGGCAGTCACGTGGAGGCCGCGCCAGATGAGGGTCGTAGCGACGAGGACGGTGACGGCGATGATCACCTGGAGCATCGCGGGCTCGACCAGCACGAGCACGAGCAGGCCAACCGGCATGCCGACTGCGGCGCTCACAAAGAGCCAGCCACCCAGCCGCCAGTCCACCGCGTCGTGCATGGACGTAATCGTGAGCGAACTGGACATCATCCCCATGAGGTTGGCCATCACAACCGCTTCCTTGGGGCCAACCACAAGCGCAAGCGGTGGGACGATGAGCAGCGAGAAGCCGAAGCCGCTCAGCGCCTGGGAGAACGACGCCGCACCGGCGAGCGCAACCACAGCGGCGACTTCGACCCAATCCATTCCTGAACTTGTACGGGGCGGCGGGGTATGCGCAACGCGGTCATCCAAAGCCGCCGAAGCCTGTACGCTATACGCATGGAAGTTGCGAACGAACTAATGGTCCGGGGAATCGTTGTCGGGGTGTTCCAGGAGAACTGCTGGGTAGTCGGCAACCGCCGCACGGGCGAGGCGATCTGCATCGACCCGGGCGACCAGCCGGACGAGGTCCTCGCCCTGGCGCGGGACATAGGCGTGAGGATCAAGTACATCGCCAACTCACACGCCCACATCGACCACATCCTCGGCGTGCAGGGTGTGCATTCGGCGACGGGCGCGAAGTTTCTTTTGCACGCCGCGGACCTGGACCTGCTCCGCAACGGCTGGAAGGGCGCCGCCGCCCGCTTCGGCCTGGACCTTGCGCAGGGCCCGCCAGACCCGGACCAGTTCGTCGCCGACGGCGACATCGTCGAAGTGGCCGGACTCCAGCTCAGGACAATCACCACACCCGGCCACACGCCGGGCAGCGTGAGTTACTACACGGAGGGCATGCTCTTCAGCGGTGACACGCTGTTTCGCGGCTCCATTGGCCGCACCGACTTGCCGGGCGGCAGCCTGGATCAGGAGATGCAAAGCATCTGCGAACGGCTGTTGGTGCTGCCGGACGACACGATCGTCCTGCCGGGGCACATGGAGGAAACGAGCGTCGGTTTCGAGAAGGTGCACAACCCCTTTGTGCTGGAGTGGACGCGCCGCCCTTCCGACGCAAAGCCGTGGGACGGTCTCCAATAGTGGTCGCCGAGATGACACCGGGACAACGCGACGCGTTCCTTCGTGAGACGCGAATCGCCAAGCTGGCCACCCTGAATAGCGACGGCAGCCCGAACATCGTGCCGGTCTGGTTCGAGTGGGACGGCGAGTCCGCCGCGCTCTTCACCGGGCGAAGCAGCGCCAAAGTGAGGCGCATCCGGCGTGACGCGCGCGTCGCCCTCTCCGTTGAAGAGGCCATCGGCGTGCCCGAGGCCTGGGTTAGCATCGAAGGCGCCGCTTCCATCGAAGAAGCCGGCGGCTGGGAACTCGCCGAGCAGCTCGCCCGCCGGTACTACACCGCCCAGCAGAACGAAACCGTCCTGCCCGAGTGGGAAAAGATGGCGAGCGAGTGGGTGGTGATCCGGATCACGCCAACGCGGATACGCTCTTCGGCGCCGTGACTATTCCGCGAAAAGCTCGTCCAGCTTGAGTTCGAAGCCCTCAACGGCGAACCCCGCGTCATCGCTCGTGAGCGTGCCGCCTTCCGTCAGCGTCCGCGCGGCGCCGTCTGGGTAGTGGATCGTCACGGACTTCTGCTTGGGACGGACGACCCAGACGCGGGAAACGCCGGCCGCAGCGTATTCGGCGATCTTCGCGCCGATCTCCCGCTCAAGGTCTCCTGGGGAGACCACCTCGACCGCCAGCGTCGGCGCGAACGGGACAAACCCGTCCTTGGGGGTGCCTGAGTCAGGTACGGTCTCTCGCGAGATAAACGAAACGTCCGGCCCTCGGACAGTGTCCGGGGCGCGCGCCACTCTGTAGCCGGTTTCCGTGTACACCCGCCCGAGTCGGTTCGCCCTGACGAAGCTGTGAAGCGCGCTGATCAGTGCGGTTGCCACTTCGCCGTGTTCCCAGCTT
>PNKC01000075.1 GCA_013822275.1 Anaerolinea sp.
CCAGTCTTCGGCGATGATCCGTTCGACGTGGTTGAAACAGTCGCGAGGGCTCATGTCCGTGAGGAAGCCGAGGCGGCCCATGTTCACCCCCAGGATGGGGACGTTGTGGGGAATCGTCACCCGCGCGGCACGCAGCACGGTGCCATCGCCGCCGATGCAGAACACCAGCCCGGCAGTCTCGATCCCGGCAGCCTCGACCTGGCCCCAAGCATCCGCCACGAAAGTGGCGATCCGGTGCCGTTCGAGTTCACGGGCAAGCTGGTTGGCGAACACGGCCGCGCCCTCACTCGAAGGGTGGTGAAAGATGACGGCCCGCTTCAGCATGGGGCGCCGGCCCGTGGTGACACCAGCTGCACAAGGTACTCCAGGTTGCCATCGCCTCCGCGAATCGGCGAGGCAATGATGCCACAAACTGTCCATCCCTCGCTGCCGGCCCATGCTTCGAATTCCGCGCGCACGCGCTCGTGCACGCCAGGGTCCTTAATCACGCCACCGCGGGGGACAGCGCTGGGGCCGGCTTCGAACTGCGGTTTGAGCAGGACGACTCCCATTGTCCCCGGCGCAACCCTCGCGGCGACCGACGGAAGCACCTTGCGCAGCGAGATGAACGAGACATCGGCAACGAAGAAATCGATCGGCGGCAACTCGGGAAGGTCGCGGGCGTTCGTGCCCTCCAGGAGCGTGACCCTCGCGTCACCGCGCAGTTTTGCGTGGAGCTGAGCCCGGCCAACGTCGATGGCGAGCACGCTTGCCGCGGCGTGCTGCAGCAGGCAATCCGTGAAGCCGCCGGTGGAGGCGCCAAGGTCCATGCAGCGCAAGCCCGTGACGTCGATGCCGAACTCCCGAAGGGCAGCTTCGAGCTTGAGCCCGCCCCGGCTCACGTAGCGGTCAGGCTCCGTTACCTCCACGAGGGCGCCGGGATCGAGCATCGTCGCGGGCTTCACGAGGGTGAACGTGCCGACGCGGGCGCGTCCGGCCATGATCAAGCGCCGGGCCGCTTCACGGCTCTCCGCCAGCCCCCGTTCGACCATGAGCACGTCCGCCCGCAGTTTCGCCATACACACAGGCTAGTGACCGGGGGCATGCCAGCGCAATCGATCGACGATACGCCGTACGCAGGGCGGCCTGTACGCTTACCACGTGTCGCCCCAGGATCGCGTCCGAGCAGCGCTGAAGGAATTGGACCTTCCCGGCGACGTGATCGAGATGGACTCCAGTACACGCACAGCCCAGGACGCGGCGGACGCCTGCGGGTGTGAACTCGGACAGATTGTGAAGACCCTGTTCTTCTTCGCCGACGGGCGCCCAACGGTTGTCCTGGCGGCCGGCGACCGCCAGGTGGATACCGCCCTCCTCGCCCAACTGGTCGGCGTGGGCAGGAAGAAGCTCAAAATGGGGACACCGGACGAGGTGCTCGCGCACACCGGCTTCCCGGTCGGCGGGGTTGCGCCCGTGGGCCAGGCCAAGGCGAGTGATGTGGTCGTGGACGACAGCCTGCAACGCTTCGAGGATGTCTGGGCCGCGGCCGGCGCTGGAAACGCCGTGTTCCCGGTGAAAACCGCCGCGCTTGTCTCTGCCGTGCGCGGTCAGTGGGCTGCCGTGACGCGGGAGCCGGCATGACCGGGGCCCCCAAAAGGCGTGTGCCCGGCCTCACCCTGCTCACCGCCATGCGGCCGTACCAATGGCCCAAGAACGGTATCGTCTTCGCCGCACTGGTCTTCAGCGCGGGCGAAGCCTGGCAGGTCCGCGAGCCAGATACGTGGTGGCCCCTGTTATGGCGGACGGCCGCCCTCTTCGCGCTCTGGTGCCTTGCCTCGAGCGCGGTGTACCTCATCAACGACGTCCGCGACCGTGAGCTGGACAGCGTCCACCCCCGGAAGAGCAGGCGGCCGATCGCGCGGGGCGACATCTCGCCGCGAGCGGCGCTTGCGGCGGCGCTCGTCCTCCTCGCCGTCGCAATCCCGCCCGCTTTCCTGCTGGACGCCATGGCCGGGGCCGTGCTCGCCGGTTATGCGGCCGTCATGATCAGCTACTCGGCCGGGCTCAAGTCGGTACCCGTCCTGGACATCATCATCCTCTGCACCGGCGTCGTGGCGCGGGCCGTGGGCGGCGCCACGGTGATCGATGTCCAGATCAGCCCCTGGCTCTACGTCTGCTCGTCGTTCGCCGCCCTCTTCTTCGCCACCAGCAAGCGTTGGGCGGAATACCGTCAGTTCGGCCCGGACGCCCACACCCACCGGCCGTCGCTCGCGGGCTACCCGGGGGAACTGCTCAACCAACTGCTCAACATCAGCGCAGCCACCGCCCTGGTGACCTACGCCCTCTACACCATCGAATCGAAGAACGTGCCCGACGATGGGCGAATGGCCCTCACCATCCCCTTCGTGGCGTTCGCGCTCTTTCGCTATCTGTTCCTCCTGAACGGCCCACGCAAGACCGACGCACCGGACCAGATTATGTTCACCGACCCGCAGATCATCCTCGCCGCGCTGTCGTTCGTGGCGGTGGCGGGCGGCGTGCTTCTCAGCCGCTGAGCGGAGCAGCGAATGCCCCCGGTCCGTCCTTCGCCGATTCGAAGGCGGCTCCACATCCGAGGGCGGTGCCCCGTAAGGCCCCCCGCGGGTAGGCTCAGCGAGTGGCGAAGCGGATCTTCGACGTGGTGCTGACGCTTCTCTCCGCGCCAATCGTCCTGCCGATCATGGGGGTCATGGCCGTGGTGCTGGCCGTGGAGTTGCGCGGCAACCCGTTCTTCGTCCAGGAGCGGATCGGCCTTCACGGTCAGCCTTTCCGGATGTGGAAACTGCGGACGATGCGACATGCCAGGCCAGGCGAAGAGCAGGACTGGACCGTGGCTGACTGGGACACCTATGTTTTCGCGCCAGCGGGACAGCGGGACCCACGGGTCACCCGTTGGGGCGAGTTCGCACGGAAGACGAGCATTGATGAGCTGCCGAACCTGTGGAACGTGTTGAAGGGTGAAATGAGCATCGTCGGCCCGCGGCCAGAGATCCCGGAGATCGTGCTCCAGTACCCGGAGCGCTATCATCGGCGGCACGATGTCCGGCCGGGCATAGCCGGGCTCGCCCAGGCCAGCGGGCGTTCCGATTTGACCTATGACGAAATCGCTACCTACGATCTCCGCTACGTGGATCACCACTCGGTCTTGACCGATATCAAGATCCTCTGGCGCACCGCCGCTATTGTATTGACGGGAAAAGGTGCGCGATGACGACAGGCGCCATGGAACCACCACAACCAGTTGGCCCGCTTTCAAGGCTGCTCAACGGCGACGCGGCCCGCGCCTTCGGCGCTATGCTGCTTGACGCCATGGTCGTGGTCGCGGCCTACGTCGCGGCGCTGCTCCTGCGCTTCGATGCGGACGTCCCGCGCGCCAACGCCGAATTCGTCGCCCGCGTCCTCCCGCTCATCTTGTTCGCCTATGTTGTGGGCAACCTCCTTTTTGGCGTCTATCGGACGGTTTGGGCCTACGGCAGCCTGGGCGACATCATCGCCCTTTTCCGCCCCGTCCTCCTCGTGACCGGGCTGATCTTCGCCGCCAATATGCTCCTTCAGGACCGCGATCTGCCGCTCTCGGTGGTGCTGATCGCGGGCGCGCTCGTCTTCCCCGGGATGGCCTTCGTGAAGATGCGGACGCGGCTCCTCATGCGCTTGCCGTGGGCGGCGAGCGCGTCGCGGCGGCTGTTGATCGTGGGCGCCGGGCACAACGGCCAGCTCCTCGCCCGCGAGCTTCAGAACACCCCAATGCTGAACTATCAGCCCGTTGGCTTTGTGGACGACGACCCCAAAAAGCAGCGTCGCCGCCTCCACCGATTGCGCGTGCTCGGCCCGGTGAAGGACATGGAGACGCTGCTCCGGCGCCACAACGTGGATGTCGTCGTGATCGCCATCTCACGCGCGCCCGGTCCTCTGGTGCGGGAAGTCGTGGGGGTTTGCCAGAACAACAACGTGCCGGTCCGGATCGTGCCGGGCGTGGACAACTGGGTGCTCGGCCATGGAGGGACCGGCGACGCCCTCCGCGAGGTCACGCTCGACGACCTCCTCGGCCGCGAGCCCGTGCAGGTGGACTACACGGCCTGTAGCCACTCGGTCCACGACAAAGCGGTGCTGGTCACCGGCGCGGCGGGTTCGATTGGGTCGGAGTTGTGCCGCCAGGTCTTGAGCTTCGAACCGCGCGAGCTCCACCTCCTGGACAACAACGAAAGCGGCCTCTACGACCTCTCGCTCGAACTGGCGGGCGTCTCGCCGGAGACCACAATCAAGCTCTGGGTGGCGAACGTGGTGGAGGCCGAGAAGGTCGATGAAGTCTTCCGCCGGGTCCGGCCGGACCTGGTCTACCACGCGGCCGCGCTGAAGCACGTGCCCCTTATGGAAGAGCACCCGGACGAGGCGTTCCGGGTTAACGTCGTCGGCTCGCTGAACGTGGCCAGCGCCGCCCGGACGTACGGCGTCGGCCGGTTCGTGCTGATCTCAACCGACAAGGCTGTGCGGCCCAGCAGCATCATGGGCGCCACGAAGCGGATCGCCGAGCTGCTCGTCCTCGCCTTCGCCCAGGGGAGCGAACTCACAACCTACTCAGCGGTGCGCTTCGGCAACGTGATGGGCAGCCGCGGCTCAGTGGTGCCCACCTTCATGCGCCAGATCGAGCGCGGCGGGCCGGTAACCGTGATGCACCCCGAAATGATGCGCTACTTCATCAGCATCCCGGAGGCCGTCAGCCTCGTCATCCAGGCGGGCACCTTCGGCGGCCACGGCAATATCTACATGCTGGATATGGGCGAGGAGATCAACATCCTCGAGCTCGCCGAGCGGATGATCCGCTTGCGGGGCCTGCGGCCGGGTGACGACATTGAGGTGGTGTTCACGGGACCGCGTCCCGGCGAAAAGTTGCGCGAAGAACTCGTGGCGGACTTCGAACAGATGGAACCCACGGACCACCCCAAGGTGATGCGCCTGACGGCCGGCGTGGATGTCACCGAGCCGGAGATCCTCCGCCTCATCGAAGAGATCAGGGCGGGGATGTGGGGCGACAAGGACGAAATCCGGCAGCGAATCCACCTGGTCGCCCGGAAGTATTCCCTCGACGGCGACGGCCAGAGCGCGGCGGACCGCTTCAGCGAACGGGCGGCTCCGTGAGCTTCCGCGTCCACCCAACCGCGGAAGTGAGCGAACGTGCGACCATCGGCGACGGCGCGAGCATCTGGCACCAGGCGCAGGTGCGCGAGGGGGCGGTCGTCGGCCCCGGCTGCATCATCGGCAAGGGCGTCTACGTTGGCGCCGACGTGGCCGTCGGCGCCAACTGCAAGGTGCAGAACTACTCCTGCCTCTACGAAGGCGTGACACTCGAAGACGGCGTGTTCATCGGGCCGGAAGTCGTCTTCACCAACGACCGTTTCCCCCGTGCTATCAACCCGGACGGGACGATCAAGTCCGCCGACGACTGGCACGTTGGCAGGTCGGTAGTGAAGTACGGCGCCGCGGTTGGCTCCCGGTCGGTGATTGTGCCAGGCATCACGATCGGCCGCTGGGCGCTGATCGGCGCCGGCTCGGTCGTAACGAAGGACGTGCCGGACCACGCGCTCGTCGTCGGTGCGCCTGCCCGCCAGATGGGCTGGGTGTGTGTCTGCGCCCAGCGGCTGGACGAGCAGCTGCGATGCCCTGGGTGCGGCCGAGGCTTTCGCCCGCTGGGCCCAGGCATCGCGGAGCGCGACCCGGGGACTTAGCAGTCAGCCACCGCGGCGGCCACGACAACGATGGATGAAGATGGCTCGTTTTTGTGTTCGCCACACTGGGGGCCGGGCAACGGCGGTCGTGGCCAGGCGCCATCGGATGAGCCTGGACCGAAACCACGTCCACTCCACCAACCGGCTGGCCGAGCGCCTGCAGCGAATCCAGCTGGAGCCCGCTCGATCTCGCTCCTTGCGCTATCGGCCGAGCTGACGAGTCCGTCAACAAACCCGCCTACCCCGGATGAGCGAGTGGCGTCGCGGGCGTACCCCGCTTTAGCAACTCCTTCGCATGAGCTACACCGGCCATGCGGCGTTCTCCGTTAGGGCCGACAAGCGGGTCATCGCGGACGATCGAGTTTATGAAGTAGGTCTGATAAGCCGAGTCCGCGAATGTAGTGAACCCCATGCCATCCTGTTGGTTGTTGATCGAGAACTTCACCTGGCGGTTGCCAAACCGGGGCGTTTCGGCGACCCGGTTGGCGTACGCAAGCGTCTCTCGTTCGAGGTCCTCCGCAGGGAAGAGACGGTTCACGAAGCCGTATTCGCGCGCCTCCTGTGCGGTGATGAAGCGCCCTTCGTACAAGATCTCTTTCGCCCGGCGCGCCCCCAGATCCCACGGCGCGGTGAAATACTGCGTGTGTGAAGGCAGAAACAGCGCATTGTCCGCGGCGAACACGAAGTCCATCGAAGAAGCAAAGATCCAGCCTCCGTAGATGCAATAGCCGTGGACCATCGCGATGGTTGGGATCGGAAGGTTTCGCCAGCGCATAGAGGCTTCGTACCAGTAGGCACGCGCGCTCCTGTAGCGGGACTCTGGCTCCCGGGTAATCCCCCGTTCTTCTCGGTCGGCGATCGAGTCGGGCGTACCAAGGTCGTGCCCCGCCGAGAAGTGGGCGCCGGCGCCGGAGAGGATGACGATACGCGTATCGGGGTCCGCCACGGCGCGCCCAAACGCGTCATCCATCTCCTCCACCATCCGGGGCGGCTGGGCGTTGTGGTAGCGCGGGCGATTGAGGATGAGACGCGCTACGGCGCCGGGTTCGAAGATGATGTCGCGATATTCCATGTCACTCTCCTGAATAGGTTTGTTTGGTACAGTGGCTCTAACCTGGTGGTGGTCCGGCACCGATGACCCCACGCGCTTCCAGGTCGCTGAGGGTTTCCGTGTCGAGGCCGAGAAGGCGACCGAGGACCGAGGAGCTGTGTTCTCCGTGACCTGCCGCGGGCAGGCGAATCCGGCCGGGTGTGCGCTTCAGGTTGGCGATAATGCCAGGAGTCGGCGCCGGTGCAATTCCCTCCGGCTGGGCCGTCATGGCCAGGTAGCCGCTGGCTGCTAGCTGCCGGCAGGCAAGCACATCGCTGAAGTTCCGCACGCGCGCCGCTGGCAGCCCCGCGCGCACGAGTTCCTGCTCCATTTCGCTAGCCGGCCGCGCGGACGTCCAGGCGGTGATCGCAGCTTCGATCTCGTCTTCACGTCTCCGCCGTTCGTCGCGGCTTCGCAGCGCTGGCGCGCGAAGCAGGGGGTCGCCAATGCACTCAACCAGGCGCTCCCAGTCGATCGTGTGGCGCACCGTGATCGCTACCCACTCGTCTTCGCCCAGCGCGCGGAAGACGCCGTTCGGGACGAGCTCGAGATCGCGGTTGCCGCGCGGCCCGAGTGCCTCGAGCCCGCCATGCGTGAAGAACTCCCCGAGCATGGCAATCATTGCCTCGTGCTGCGAGACCTCCACGTGACACCCTGAACCCGTGGCATCTCGCGCGACCAGCGCCGCCAGCAATGCTGAGGCACCGTTCAAACCAGCGACCGCGTCGGGGTACATTACCCCGGACACCTGTGGTTCCCCTCCATGCTCTCCCAGCAACCATGCGTTTCCGGACATCGGTTCGATGGTCCCCCCGATGCCCGGATACTCGCGATAGGGACCAGAAAGCCCGAAAGCCGGCATCGAGAGCAGAATAATCGAGGGCTGCATCTTCCTCAGCGCGTCATAGTCGATCCCAAGGTTGTGGAGCACTCGAGGAGTGAAGTTTTCGGTTACGGCATCCGCTGACTTCACCAGCTCGAGGAACATCGACTTACCTTCGGCGGTGGCGAGGTCGAGGGTGATCCCGAACTTGTTCCGGTTAACGCTGTTGGCGAGGTACGAGCGGTTGTAGGGACGTTCGCCTGGCCCATCGACCGGGTAGCATGGTAGGCCGCGGGATGCCTCGAAGCCTCCACGCCAAGGGTCCGGCCGAGACCGCGACTCCACCTTGATCACCTCAGCGCCGAAGTCGGCCAAAAGCTGAAGCGCGTACGACCCTGCCCAGGCCTGTGTAAGGTCGATGATCCGAATGTGTTCCAACGGCATGCGACTCATTGGGCCGGTGATCCTGTGCCTGCCAGCAGCGGAGCGAGAAGCCGGGCGGTGTCCTCACCGGGACGGGGCAGACACCGTTCAGTGGTTGGGATCTCACCGGCGATGCGGAACCCCGGGCCGGGAAAAGGTCCCGCCGCAGCGGCGGTTGAGGACCACGGCACCGCGTCGAAACTTCCGCGCGCGATGAGGTGCTTGTCCGAGGGGAGTTCACCCGGGTTCAGAAGCATTCCGCAGGGCACGCGGACCAAGCACAGTTCTTCGAACACCTCCCTTCGCGTCTTCGAGAGCAATACAGGAGCAAACAAGCGACGAATGGACTCCATGTTCGCTCGTCGGGCCTTCTCTGTGAACCGGTCTGCTTCGTTCGGGTCCGGGACAATCCCCCAGATTTCCAAAATCGTGTCCCAAGACGATTGCGAAGATATGATGACGCTCACTTTCCCGTCCGCGCAGTCGAACAAGAACCCGTCTGCGGTCTGACGCCGAAACGGTGCTCCGTTCTGGTACGAGCATTGCAGCACCGACGGACTGAGCACATTCACCATCGCTTCGAGGGCGGACACCTCCACGGCCTGCCCGAGCCCCGACTGCGAACGGTCCACGAGCGCGGCGAGTGCGCCCATGAACCCTGCTAAGGCTGCGACGATGGCAGTCTGGTTACCCGGCTCCCGGAGGGGCGGCCGCCCGGCTTCGCCGTTGATGTAGCACATCCCCGACAGCGCCGAGACGATCAAGTCAGACGAGGGCCGATCGGCAAAGGGGCCCTGCCGCCCGAGGTCGCTCAGCGCCGTGTACACGACCCGCGGCTGCTCCGCGGCCAGACGCTCAACGGTAGCCGCATCTTGCGGGTTGTCCAGGTCGGAGATAACGAGATCGACGGTGTCGAGCAGCCGGCGAAGCAGTTCGTAGCCCTCGCTGATACGCCAATCGAGGACCACGCTTGCCTTCCCTCGGTCCAGCCAGGGAGAGAAGTGGTCAGCCGGTGCGGCGTCGGGGAGGTCTAGCTTGATGACCTCTGCTCCGGCATCCACCAGCAGCTTGCCGCAGAATCCGGCCTTGATACCCGTCCCAATCTGAACGGCTTTCAGGCTGTTTAACAGGGTAATGCTCATCGTTGTTGGCCCTCCTGGCGCGTTGGCGGCGCCCTTCATGATCTTCGCTGCCTGGGCTGGGCGGGAGATCTGCCGGGGGCTCCTTGGAATGCCTGACGAAGCCCTGGAGAAACTGATTGAAGCGCGAGCGCCGCCAGCCACGGCGGACACGTCGCAGCCGCTGCCACCATCGCGGCCGCCCGAGCCGCGGGCGTAGACTCCAACGCGAACCTGCTCGGCTTCCCGTCGCTCACACCTACATCCCGCTGCCGCCGGAGACCGTGAGAAGCGCACCGGTCGTAAAGCTGGACGCGGCGCTCGCGAAGTAGAGCGCCGCGCCGACAATCTCGTTCGGCTGGCCGCCCCGGTGGAGGAAAATAGTCTCGGCGGCGCGTTTGTTGAACGCCTCCATGTCCCAGTGGTCGGCGATGTCCGTGAGGAACGGGCCGGGGACGATGCAGTTCACCCGCACCTTCGGCCCAAAGGCGTGGGCGAAGCCGATGGTCATTGCGTTCAGGCCCGCCTTCGCCGCCGCGTACGGAATGACGTTCGCGCGCGGGTGCATTGAAGCCGTGCTGGAGACATTGATGATCGACCCGCCGTCGCCTGCGGCCATCCGCGTCCCGACCATCGCCGAAAGGCGGAACGGGCCCTTCAGGTTCACATCCAGGACCTTGTCGTACAACGCCTCGGTGACGTCGTTCACGTCATCGTAGATCGGAGACATACCGGCGTTGTTGACCAGCACGTCCACTTGGCCGAAGCGAGCGTAGGCGGCCTCCGCAAGCTGTTCCACCTGGTCCCACTCGGCGACGTGGCAGGCTACCGGGAGGGCCTTGCGCCCGGTCGCCTTCACGACTTCCTCGGCCAGCTTTTCGCACGAATCCAACTTGCGGCTGGCAATTACGACATCGGCGCCGGCGTGGGCGAAAGCGAGCACCATCTCGCGCCCCAGGCCCCGGCTCCCTCCGGTAACAAGGGCAACCTTGCCCGTAAGGTCAAACAACTTCGCTGCGTCAGTCATCGCGATATCCCCTCCCGCTGGTAGGGCCGATCCTACGCGAGTGGGCAGCGATGGCGCATGCGGGGGCACCTCGGAAGGTGGGGGGATGCACGAAGAACAGCCAGTAAGGGATATCGCGGACCCTTGGGGCGTCTCGCGCACCGCCTGGAGAGACGGGATGAGAAGGCCGGTTCGAGACGCACCCCGCGCCACGCAAAACCTTGAGACGCTCCCCCTTAACCGCTCCCGGTTGCCCGGCATGTGTACACTGGAAGTCAGATGCGAACCATCCGCCTCGGGTCGTTGCTCGGCATCCCCATCCTCGTGAGTCCGAGCTGGTTCCTGTTGTTCGGGATCACAACCTTCCTGCTCGCTACGCAGGTCTACCCGGACCTTTACGAAGACGCTTCGGCCGGCACCCACCTGCTCATGGCCGCCGTGAGCGTGGTGCTCTTCTTCGCCTCCATCATCCTCCATGAGCTGGCCCACAGCGCCGTGGCGAAGGCCTACAAGATCCCGGTCAAGAGCATCACGCTCTTCATCTTCGGAGGCGTCTCCCAGATCACGCGCGAAGCGGCCCGCCCGCTGCACGAACTGCTGATGGCGATCGCCGGTCCGGTCGTGAGCCTCCTCCTCGGGGGCGCCTTCCTTGGCATCTGGTTCGTGCTTGGCGCGGGCGATTCACGTCCCCTGGACTACGTCCTCATCTGGTTGGCCTGGATGAACGTCATCCTCGGCGTCTTCAACCTCCTTCCCGCCTTCCCTATGGACGGCGGCCGCGTCTTCCGCTCGTTGGTCTGGCTCGTCACGCGCAATTACAACCGGGCCACCAGCATCGCAGCATGGAGCGGCCGTGGCATCGCCTGGGCGATGATGACCGCCGGCTTCGCGGGCGCCCTCGGCTACAACGTCCTTGTCGCGGATAGCCCGGTGGGCGGCGCCTGGCTCATCCTGATTGGACTGTTCCTCGAAAACGCCGCCCGCCAGAGCCTGCTCCAGAACAAGCTCGTCCAGGCCCTGGCGAAGTACTCCGCCGGTGACTTGATGGTCTCCGACCCGCCGGTGGTCGAAGGCACCATGAGCGTCGCCTCGCTCGCCCGCGGGGTGCTCGAAATCAACCCTCGCGTGACCTACTTCGTGGAAGAGGATGGCAAACTCGCAGGCATCCTCAGCGGCTACCAGATGGCCGCCATCCCGGAGAAGGAGTGGGATTCGCGGACTGCCGCCTCCGCCATGGTGCCCAGCGCGGACCTTCGCGCCACCCCGAAGGAGAAGCTCGTCTCCGAAGTCCTTCTCGATATGGAAACGCATGACCTCCTCCACATGCCCGTGGTCGAAAACGGACGCGTCATCGGCGTCATCGCCCGCGACCGCATCCTCGGCGTCCTCCGCCAGGCGGGGTTGATTTCAGCCGCGCGGGCGTGATCCTGCGTCAGCAGCCAGCTTCCAGCGGTGTGGCGCGACAAAACACACAAAACCACATGCGACCACATGCCCACCACACGGCGACCACATTGGTCACCACACGTGCTGCCACATACGACCACATGTGCGAGGCATGAGGGCCGGGGCACGAGAGCCCCGGCCCTCCCGGAACGTGCGTCTCCGAAAGTGATTTCACGCTGGTGCGCGCTACTGCGCGCTCTGTGCGCGTTCGTGCGCGCTAGCGTCGCTCGAGGGGAAGGTACGGGGGCCGAGGGACGATGAGCCAGGGCCTCGGCGCCTCCCTGATCGTGCGTTTCCGAGGGTGATTTCACGTTTGGAACGCGTTTGAACGCGTTTTGAACACGTTGCAACGCGTCAACGACGTTGCGGGGCGTGAATTGGGA
>PNKC01000076.1 GCA_013822275.1 Anaerolinea sp.
CCCCGGGCCCCCGCTCCCAGTGCGCTGGGAGAGGGGAGCGAACGCTTCGGACGGGCGAAGCTGGGGGTTAAGTTGGAAGAGCACTAGCCGGGACGCGCAGCCAGGGCCGCTGTGGCGAAGGAAAGGTAAAGGGATAGAGCGACGCGCGGCCTTTGCGGGAACCATCCGGCACCCCTCCGCGTTCTATGCCCATGGCGCGCCAGCATCCGCGCCACGAGGGGTGACTCCGATGACGATCACGCGCAGGTTCCTGCTCCTTTCCACGATGACCGTGGTCCTTGCCGCGGGGGCGGCATGCGGTTCCGGGTCCAGCGACAACAGCGACGACAGCGGCGGCGGAGCCGTCCCACCCGGCGGCGACGGACGTCCGTCGGCGCTCTACGACAGCACCACGGGCGGTGGCTTCGCCCCAGCCGCGGCCACGCCCGCGGCGCGCGCGGTCGCCGAATTGGCCAAGGACGCGGCAGCGCCGGGCGTGTCCTCCAGTGTGAACGGTTACGACGTTGGCGGGACAACCGGGCTCCCCGCGGGCAGCGCTGATTTCGCCCGCAAGGTCATCATCAACGCCACAATGTCGCTCAACGTGAAGGACGTGCAGGCTGCCTTCGGCGAGGCGAACCGCCTTGCACGCAGCGCCGGAGGTTATGTCGAAAAGTCCTCGTTCTCCAACCCGGGTGGCGCGAAGGACGAGAGCAACCTGCGCGCCACGATCACCCTGCGCATACCGGCGGCCCAGTACGACGCGACGCTCGCATCGCTGCGAAGCATCGAAGGGGCGAAGGTCCAGTCCGAAGGCTCGAAATCCAGCGAAGTGACCGAACAGTACACAGACCTGCAGAGCCGCCAGCGCAACCTGGAGCGCACCGAGGGCCAGTACCTGAAGCTGCTTGAGCAGGCCAAAACCATCCCCGAAATCCTCCAGTTGAACGACCGGCTGGATAACGTCCGGCTCCAGATCGAACAGATCCAGGGGCGGCTCAAGCTGCTCGACCAGCTTTCGGAGCTGACGACGATCGACCTGACGCTGGCTCCCTTCCCGGTATTGGCCAAGGCGGATGGCCGGCGCTCACTCGGCGAGGTGTTCGCCGACGCCTGGGAGGCTTCGTTGGAGTCGGTGGAGAAGGTAGCGGCGGCCGGGATCTACGCCGGGGTGGCGGCGCTCTGGCTGGCGCTGCCGGCAGGGCTGGTCCTGCTCGGTGCGCGGCGCGTGTTTCGCCGGGACCAGGGAGCGACGCCGGTGGCGTAGTTGGGGCGCGGATTGGGGCGTGTACTCCGTGTCGTTCCCTGTTCGATCGGGCGGGCGTAGCATTGGACGACCGGCCGCGCGCGCTCCCGCCCGCGCCCCCGGCGGCCGAACTATGCGAACGCTGAACTACATCTTCTCCGTGACTTCGATCCTCCTCGGGGTGGCCCTGATCTTGTTCATGCTGATCCAGTCGACCGAATTCAACATCGGCGTGGCGATCGGGATCGTGCTGGTGCTGAACGGGGCGGTCAGGCTCTGGTTCGCGCAAGACGATCACTAGTGCGATGCTTCACGGTGTGCATCCTCAGATTCGCTTAGAGGTGCCATAACAGCGCCCATGGTCACACCGCAGACGATCCTCGTCCCCATCACCAACTCTCCCGAAAGCTTCGAAGCGGTGGGCATCGCGGTGACCCTCGCCAAGCCGCGCAAAGGCCGGGTATACGTGGTGCACGTCATTGAGGTGAACCGTTCGCTGCCGCTCAACGCGGAGCTGGAAAGCGAAGCGCGGCGCGGCGAGCAGCTCATCCGGCGCGCCGAAGAAGTCGCCTCCGAGTTGGGGTTCCAGGTGTATGGCCAATTGCTCCAGGCGCGGGAAGCCGGCCAGGCGATCGTGGATGAGGCGCGTGACCGGGAGGTGGAGGCGATCGTGATGGGGATCGGCTATAAGACGCTGATCGGGTCGTTCCAGGTTGGGCGGACGGCCGACTACGTGCTGAAGAACGCGTCCTGCCAGGTCTGGGTTGTGCGCCAGCCGATGGCGGGCACGAAGTCACATTCGGAATGAGGCGAAGGGAATGAACGTGCTGATAATGGGTTGCGGGCGCGTCGGCGCGCGGGTGGCGGCCATGCTGGACGCCGCCGGCCACCAGGTAACGATCATGGACACGAACCCGGCATCCTTCCGGCGCCTGCCCGATTCGTTCCGTGGCCGGCGCGAAGTGGGCAACGGGATGGACGGCCCCGCCCTCGAAAAGGCCGGCATCCTGGAGGCGGACGCCTTCATGGCTGTGACCCAGGGCGACAACCGCAACTACTTCGCGAGCCAGATGGCGCGCGAGGTCTACGGGGTGAAGCGGGTCCTCTGCCGGATCTATGACCCCATCCGTGAGAAGATCTTCTCGGAGCTTGGCCTCGAGACGTTCAGCCCCACGAGCATTGGCGCCCAGATCATGTTCGACATGCTGCTTGGCCAGCAGGAGGAGAAGTAGCGTGTACATCCTCGTTTGCGGCGGCGGCAAAGTTGGCTTCTACCTTGCCCAGGAATTGCTCAACGCCAAGCACGAAGTGCTCGTCATCGAACGCGACCCTGGCCGGGCCGGGCAGATTGCCGACGAGTTGAGCAGCAACATCCTCCAGGGGGACAGTTGCGAAGCGACCACCCTGGACGCCGCCGGCGTGGCCCGCGCGGACCTTATCTGCGCGGTAACGGGCGACGACGAAGACAACCTCGTGATCTGCGAAATTGCCCGGCAGCGCGGCGTCCCCCGCACGATCGCGCGGATCAACAACCCGAAGAACGAAGAACTGTTCAAGAAGCGCGGCATCGAGACGACGGTCTCGGCTACCCAGGTCGTCCTGGCCCAGATTGAGCAGGAACTGCCAACCCACGATGTCATCCCGCTGCTGCAACTGCACAGCGGGCTGGAGATCATCGAAATCCGCATCCCGGAGACTTCGCCCGCGGCCGGCCGCTCCGTCCGTGACGTGTTACTGCCGGCCGAGTCGATGATTTCGCTGATCGTGGACCCGGGCGGTGTGCCACGGATGCCGAGCGGAGATACGCGCCTGAACGCGGGAGACGCCCTTGTGGTGGTGACGCGCAAAGATAGCCTGCCGATGTTGCGCGAAGTGCTTATCGGCTCGACGCACGGGATGGACACCTAGGCCGCTAGCTGTTGGCCATTGGACCTTAAGCATGAGCAAGGGGACTCCTAACCGGGATGACGAACCAAGCAGCAGTCGGCGAACCTGAAGCCAACGGCCAACAGCTAACGGCCAACGGCCACACACCCGTGCGGCTCGCATACCTGGGGCCGCCGGGGACGTTCGGTGAGGAGGCGGCACGGCGATATGCGCCGGAGGCGGACTTGCTGCCGTTCCCTTCGCACGCCGCGGTGGCGGCGGCGGTGGAATCCGGCCTGGCGGACCTGGGCGTGGTGGCGATTGAGAACGCGATAAACGGCTCCGTCGCGGAGACCCTCGACATCCTGATCCATGAAACGACGCTCCAGATCCAGGCCGAAGTGGTGCTGCCAATCGAGCACAACCTGGTGGCGAAGCCGGGCACGCGCGCGAGCGACGTGAAGGTGATCTACTCGCACACCCAGGCGCTGGGGCAGTGCCGCCGGTTCCTGGAACGGTGTTTCCCGAAGGCCCAGATGGAGGCCGCGCTCTCCACGGCCGAAGCGGTGGAGCTCGCCCTCCGGCGGGACGGCGACGCCGCGGCGATTTCGACCCGGCGCGCGGCGGAGCTTTACGGGGCAGAGATCCTGGCGACGGGCATCGGCGACACGGCGAACAACGTGACGCGGTTTATCGTCCTTGGCCGGGGGAAGCCCCCGTCCAGCGGGCGCGACCGGACGTCGATCGCCTTCACCTTCGCTGAGGACCGGCCGGGGTCGCTCGCCGGGGTGCTGAATGCATTCGCCGAGGCGAACATCAACTGCACCAAGATCGAGAGCCGGCCGACGAAGGCGACGTTTGGGGAGTACGTCTTCCTGATCGACTTCGAAGGCCACCAGGATGACCCGCCGATAAGGGCGGTGCTGGGACGCGTCCGGCCGCTCTGCGCTGACTTGAAGGTTTTCGGGAGCTACCCCCGGTTCTGATGCCGGGCCCACACGCTCGCGGGTCGTAAGACCATCGTCTGATTGCGACCCGGACCCGCGGTCATCGATGGTGAGGGGGCGGCACCACGGCCCTCGCCTGGCCCCGTACGACGCGGCGACCCTGATTGGCCGAATCACGGCGCGCGCGGCGAGGGGGCGTCCCTAATGGGACGCCCCCTGCGCCATATTCCCGGCGGCGGTTTGTGGCCGGGCTGTTACGGGCGGATGCCGGTGAGTTTCGCCAGCTTCACAGTGTTGAAGAGGGCGAGGCTGGCGTACCACTTGACGCGGACGCGGCTGGCGTCCTTCGTTTCCAGGCTCCCGACACGTTCGACGGTGAGCCCGCCCGGGGCCGTCAGGCCGCTGAGCGCGCCATCGCCGAACTGCATGGCGTAGACGGTGCTGCAATCGGTGCTCGTGCCCTGGGTCTGGGCATCGCTGATGTAGTCGTTGATGCCGATGGGGATGCCATCGTAGAACTGGAGCATCTGGCCGAACTCGTCGCGGTCCGCTTCAAGGAAGGTGCCCGAAGTGCGGGCGAGGACGTTGAGGCTGCGGCGCGTCCGCCGGCTCATGAGGAGAAGGTCTGGTTTGCCGCCCTTGATGGCGTCCACCAGCTCATCCAGCTTGGCGAGCGAGAGGGTGGCGCCGTTCGTCCCCATGGAGACCGTCTGGCCGCCGATCGTGAGCCGGTCGATGCCGTCGAAGCTCTTGGGGTTGGAACTGGCGTTGCCGTTGATAAACGTGTTGTCGAAGAGGGTCTGGACGGCTCTCGATTTCAGTTGCACGACCGCCGCTTCCAGGTCCTGGACGTTGGAGCGGGTGGTCTTGAGGAAGTTATCGATATCGGCGTCGCCACCCATGACTTTCAGGTTGGCGGTTGCCTGGGTGAAGGTGGGCGTATCCTCCGTCCACGTGTCGCCGACGTCGTAGAAGGCGGCCGTTGGGCTGGTGTTTTCACGGTTGTAGGTGAGGCCGTTGCCGACAATCTCAATGAACGGCAGGCGCTGAAGGACTGGGCTCTCCTGGGCGATGGTTTCGATGACGCCGGAGAGCAGGGTGTCGTTGCTCAGTTTGGAAGCTTCGACAAGGGTCAGTGGCATGGGGTACCTCCGAGTGGATTGGAGGCAGCATCAGCACATTTGTTCGTATCTCAAAGGGGCAGGTGGCACGGGGGGAAGGGATGAGGAATGGGGAATGGGGAATGAGGAATGAGGCACGAGGCACGAGGCACGAGGCACGAGGCACGAGGCACGAGGAATGGACTGCTAGCCGCCGACAGCCGGCCCGGTACCACGCGTCGCGGGAGAGAAGGGGAGACCCCGGGCGAGTCGCCCGGCAGCGTTACGGCTGGCGGGCCGCCACGCCGGGCTCCGCCTGCTGAAAGAGCGGCTTCGCGGCGTTTTCGGCGGCCTTGAAGGCTGGCCCGGGGTAGATGCCGATCAAGAGCACGCCCAGCATCAGGCCAGCGCTCATCACCCACATCACGGGGTTGATGCGGAAGCGCACCATGCCCGGGATCGGGTCGAAGAGATACATCTGGCGGACGATCATGAGGTAGTAGTAGAGGCTGATGAAGCTGTTCAGCACCGCCAGGCCGATCACCCAGAGCAGCTCGTCCGTGGTCGCTCCCTGGAACATCAAGAGCTTGGTGGTGAAGCCGGCAAAGAACGGCAGGCCCGCGAACGAGAAGAACGACGCCGTGATCACCACCGCGAGGAAGGGCTGGGTCTCGGCGAGGCCGCGGAGGCCCACGATCGTGTCGTCGCCGGTCTTGTTGTAGTAGGCGGTGAGCGCTGTGAAGAGCGCGAGGGTGGAGACGACGTAGCCGACGATGTGGACGAGCAGACCGCTGGTCGCGTTGACGCCCACCGTTGCATCCCCGTAGCCGATGGCGGCGATCGTGACGAGCATATAGCCGACCTGGCCGATCGAGCTGTAGGCGACAAGGCGCTTGAGGTTCTTCTGCTGGAGGGCGAGGAGGTTGCCAGCCGTCATCGTGACGGCCGCCAGCGTGGCGAACGCCCAGCGCCACTCAACAGCGTCCACCACGAAGGCGAGGCTGAAGAGACGGAGGATGAGGGCGAACCCGGCGGCCTTGGAAAGGGTCGAAAGGAGGGCCGTGATCGGGAGCGGCGCACCCTGGTAAGCGTCGGGCGCCCACATGTGGAACGGGGCCGCCGAAACTTTGAAGCCGACACCGGCGAGGATAAGCATGAAAGCGACGACGATGCCGGCGTCGGTCCCGCCCTGGTCGCGGGCGGCGAGTCCCTGGGAGATGCCTTCGTAGCTGGTGGAACCGGCGATGCCATAGAGCAGGCTCATGCCGTAGAGGAGCATGGCGCTGGAGAAGGCGCCGAGGAGGATGTACTTCAGGGCGGCTTCGCTGCTGAGGTTATCTCGCTTCAGGTAGCCGACGAGGATGTAGAGGCAGAAGCTGAGCAGTTCAAGCGAGATGTAGGCGGTGATCAGCTCCGTGGCGGCGGCCATATAGACGGTGGCACAGCCGGCGACGAGCAGAAGGCCGAAGTACTCCCCGGCTGTCTTCGTGCGGTCGCGCAAGTAGTTGGCGGACATGATGGAGACGGCTGCGACGATGCCCGCCGCGAGGAGGCGGAAGTAGGTCGTGAAGTTGTCCGACTGGATCAAGCCCTGGAAGCTCTCCGGTTCGTTGCCGATGTAGAAGAGAGCGGAGACGGCCCAGGCGAGCGCGCCGGCGGCCGTGACATAGGCCAGCGTATCCTTGCGCACCTTCGGCCAGAAGAGCTCGATGGCGATGACGAGCACTGCCCAGCCGGCAGCGATGTATTCGGGGACGAAGAGGGCGTAGTCGCGCATCTTAGCCAACCACCCCCGGGAGAGCGGCGACGGTTGTGCCGATGCGGTCCGTGAACGGCGCCCACCAGACGCCCATGACGACGATCGAGGCGATGAGCAGCGCGCCAGCCATGGCCTCGAGCGGAGTCAGGTCCTTGAGGTCCTTCCAGCGCGGGTTGAAGGGGCCGAAGAAGACCATGCTGAACATGCGCAGCATGTAGGTGGCGGCGAGGGCGGCGGCGAAGATTGCCAGGGCGCCGAACACCGGGTACGTCTGGAAGGTGCCGACGAAGATGTGGAACTCGGCGGTGAAGCCGGAGAGGCCAGGAAGGCCGACGTTGGCGAGGCCCGCGATGGCGTAGAAGACGACCCACATCGGCATGACTTTGGCGATGCCGCCGAAATCCTTCATGTCCCGTGTGTGGGCCTGGTCGTAAAGCGCGCCAATCATGAGGAAGACGAGGGCCGTCATGACCCCGTGGGAGAACATCTGGAGGACTGCGCCGGTGATGCCGATCTGGTTCATGGTGGCGAGGCCCATAAGGACGTAACCCATGTGGCTGACGGAGCTGTAGCCGGAGATGAGCTTGAAGTCACGTTGGGTGAGGGCCGCGGTGGCGCCGTAAACGGCCCCGGTGACGCCAAGGACCATCAGGCCAGGCATCCAGAACTCGGCCCCAACGGGCAGCATCTGAATGCCCAGGCGGATGATGCCGAAGGCGCCGAGCTTCATCAGCACGCCCGCGTGCACCATCGAGACGGCCGTTGGGGCGGACATGTGGCCGTCCGGAGACCACGTGTGAAACGGCCAAAGCGCGGCCAGGACGCCGCAACCGACGACGAACATCGGGAAGAAGACCTTCTGGAAGGTTGGGCTGAGCGTGCCATCGTTCCCGGCAGCGAAAAGCCTCTGCATGTCAAAAGTGCCGAGGTTGGCTTCGTTGAAGACGGCGAAGATGCCGATCCAGATGAGGACCGAGCCGCCCACAAGCATCAGAGTCAGCTTCATTGCGCCGTACTCTTTGCGCGTGGAGCCCCAGACGCCGATGAGCAGGTAGAGGGGCATGACGGCGAGCTCGTAGAAGAAGAACCAGAAGAAGAGGTCGAAAGAGAAGAACGTCCCGTACACACCCGCGAGGAGGATGAAGTAGAGGATGAAGAAGTCTTTGTTGCGGTAGTTGATCTTCCAACTGGTGATGGTGCCTGCGAAGGCGACCACGCCGGTGAGGAGGGCCATGGGCGCCGAGATGCCATCGACAGCGAGGTTGAGGACGATGCCGTCCTTGCCCAGGAAGGCGGTGTTTTCCACCCAGACCCATTTGAGCGACATCTGGATCTGCTCGCCGTCCACCTGGTAGGCGACGAAGACGTAGATCGACAGGCCGAGCATGACGGCGCCAAAGAAGGCAGCGACGTAGCGGACAGCCATCTTCTGCGTCCCGGGGATGAACACCAGGATCAGGGCAGCCAGGAGCGGGGCAGCGAGCGTGGCAAGGACGGCATAGCCCTGGCCCTCATCGAAGGTCATGCGTTAAGCCCTCACCAGCAACCCGGCGACCGTCAAGCCAACAACGCCAAGCGTGATCGCCATGGCGTAGTTGGGGACGCGCCCGGTCTGGAGATATTTCAAGATGGAGCCGCTGTAGCCGGTTACCTGGGCCGAACCGTCCACGCCGGTGTCGTTGACCACATAGCGGTCGAACCAGGAGACGACGTAGCTGACGCCGAGGACACCGCGGTCGATGACATACTGGTACATCTCGTCGATGTAGAACTTGTTGCGGAGGGCTGCATAGAGGCGGGGCATCGCCTCCGCCAGCCGTGTCGAGCGAACGAGGCTGTTCCCCCAGTAAACGTAGGCGCCGATCAGCACGCCGGCCACCGCCACCGCCAGCGAAATGCCAGCGAGCGTCCAGTCGATGGCGTAGCGCTCCGGCTCCTCAAGAAACACGAATTCACCGATGCCGCCCGGGAAGCCGAGTGCGCTGCCGACTCCGTTGAAGACGAAGAGGCCGGAGACGACTGCCAGTACGCAGAGGAACACCAGCGGGCCGGTCATTACCAGCGGCGTCTCCCGCGCGTGTTCGTGGACCTGCCTGTCCCGCGGCTCGCCGGCGAACGTGCGGATGAACAGGCGCACCATGAAGATGGCGGTGGCGAACACCGCGAGCATTGCCAGCACGAGCGCCCAGAGTCCCCATTCGTGGTTGACCGAAGCGAATAGCTCGTCTTCGCTCCAGAACATGGCCAGGGGCGGAAGCCCGGCAAGCGCAAGCGTCGCCACGAAGAAGGTGGTGCCGGTGATTGGCATCTTCTTCCAGAGCCCGCCCAACTTGTCCATTTCCTGGTTGTGGTGCGTCCCCAGGATGACCGAGCCGCTGCCGAGGAACAGCAGCGCCTTGACGAACGCGTGGGTCATAAGCAGGAAGAGACCGGCGGCCGGTGACCCGGCCCCGAGAGCAACAAACATGAGCCCGAGCTTGCCCACCGTTGAATAGGCGAGCACGCGCTTGATGTCAGTCTGGGCAAAAGCGATCAACGAGGCGAGGAGCGCGGTGGTGAGGCCAACGATGGTGACCACCAGCAGGGCGCCGTCGGCGGCTTCGAAGATGGGCAGGAGGCGCGCCGTGAGGTACACGCCCGCGACAACCATGGTCGCAGCGTGGATGAGCGCGCTGACCGGGGTCGGGCCTTCCATCGCGTCCGGGAGCCAGACGTGGAAGGGGAACTGGGCGCTCTTACCCATGCAGCCGAGGAAGACGAACATGATGCTGACGAAGAGGTAGGTCTGGCCGATTTCGCCCGCCTCCGCCGCGTGGATGATCTGCTGGATATCGAAAGTGCCGGTCTCTTTCCAGAGCAGGATGATGCCGATGAGGAGGCCGACGTCACCGATGCGGGTGGTGATGAAGGCCTTCTTGGCGGCCTCGGTGGCGCTGCGCTTCTCCCAGTAGAAGCCGATGAGCAGGAAGGAGCAGACGCCAACCAGTTCCCAGGAGATGTAGACGAGGAGGAGGTTATCCGCCATGACGAGGAGGAGCATGGAGGCGACGAAGAGCTGGAGGACGGCGAAGAACCAGTAGTAGCGCGGTTCGCCCTTCATGTAGCCGACGGAGAAGATGTTGACCATCAAGGAGACCGTGGTGATGACGGCGAACATGACGATGGTAATTGCGTCGACGTGAATGCCCTGGCGGAGCTTGAAGTTGCCGATTTCACTCCAGCTGATCGACTCGGTGATGAACGTCTTGTGCGCTTCGAAGTCGTAGAAGGAGAGGAAATCGGCGGCGACGAAAAAAAAGAGGACAAAGGACGCGCCTATCGCGGCGACGCCGAGGTAGTCTCCGCCGCGGGGCAAGTAGCGCCCGAAGAGGGCAAGCACGAAGAAGACGCCCGCCGGGATGGCGGCGAGCAGCCAGGCCTGTTCAGCTCCCACAACAGCCCCCGGGGATTTTGGATTTTGGATTTTGGATTTTGGATTGGGTGCGCGCGGAAGCCTCCACAGATAGTCCCGCGCGAGAATCAAGAATCGGCATTCCAAAATCCGAAATCATCGTCACCATTTCATCATTGCCGCTTCGTCCACGTTGGATGTCGCGCGGTTTCGGAACAGGCGGATCACGATCGCGAGGGCGAGTCCCACCTCCGCGGCGGCGACGGTGATGACAAACACAGCGAAGATGGCGCCAGTGATGCGTTCTGGGTCCAGGTAGGCGGCGAAGGCGACGAAGTTCAGGCTGACGGCGTTGAGCATCAGTTCGACGCTCATCAGGACGAGCACGGCGTTGCGCCGCGCGAGCACGCCGTAGACGCCAAGCGAGAACATGACTGCACTCAGGACGAGGTAGTTTTCGAGCGGTACCATGCCTACTCGCCCTCCTCCTGACGCGCGAGGATAATCGCCCCAACCAGGGCTACCAGCAAGAGAACGGATGCGATCACAAAGGGCGGCCCGAAGTCCACGAAGAGCTTTTCGCTGATGGTTTCGAGCGGGATCGTCGTCGGGGCGTCATCGATGTCCCCGGGCCACTTCACGGCTACCGAAGCGCTCACCAGGATGGCCAGGAGCATCGCGCCGGCAAGGGCGGCCCAGGGCGCCTGCGTACCGTTCAGGGACTCTTTTGCGTCCGTCCGCGTGAGCATGAGGGCGAGGAGGATGAGGACGGTGACCGCGCCGCCGTAGACAAGGAACTGGACGAGGGCGAGGAAATCGACCGTGAGGAAGACGTACATCGCACCCACGCCACCCAGGCTGCCAATCAGGAAGATGGCCGAGTGAAGGACGGAGCGCGAGAAAACGACGCCCGCCGAAAGGAGCACGGTCGCGACCGCGAAGATCCACCAGAGGACTTCTGTTGCCATGGTTACCCGGCTCCTGGGACGACGCCGCCAAGTTCGCGGATCGTTTGTGCGATGTCGTCGGGGATCGGCTCGCCGGCGGCGGCGAGTTCGGCCGCTTTGCGTTCTGCGCGCATGCGGCGGGCGCGGACTTTTTCATAGGAGTTAGGGTCGCCCTTGGGGCCGGTGCCGATGCCCGGCGGGAAAACCATGGCGCCATCGCCGGCGGCAGCGGCAGGCGCACTCGCCGTGCCCCCAGGGGCAGCGCCGCCGCCCAGGGTGGCCCAGATGCTGCCCTGGGGCGCGAGGTCGCTGCCGAGT
>PNKC01000077.1 GCA_013822275.1 Anaerolinea sp.
CTGCTTCAGGCGGAAACCGATGAACTGCGCTTCGCTTGGCCACTCACCGTTCAGGTAGCGGGTAGCTTCGGTCGTGAAATCCTCAAGCTCCCGCTCCAGCACCGGGAGGACGTAACCCGGCTTGTCGGTGTAAACGATGGTTTCGGTTTCAGGCATTGGGTTCCTCTTCCGGGCATGCCGGCCGGTCCGGGCAGCAATGGGTGAGAATGTGACCGACTTTATCAACAATCGCGGTTGCCGGCAACGGCTGTTGTTGATAAAGTCGAGTGAGTCACTCATCTTTACGGACGCCCGCCATGACCCTCGCTCCCGCCTACTCCCCCTCAGACCTCGCCGCAATCTCCGCGGACTTCGAAGCTGCCGACCCGCGCGCCATCGTGGAGTGGGCTGTTACCACGTTCGGCGATGGGCTTTCGGTCGGCGCCAGCTTCGGCGGCGCCAGCGGGATGGCGATCCTCCACATGGTCGCCGCCCTGAAGCCGAATGTGCACGTCTTCGTCCTTGATACGGACTACCTGTTCGAAGAAACCCACGAGACCATGCGGCGGTCCATCCCCGCGCTGGGCCTGACGAACCCCAACGTCTACAAGTCCGCCTTGACGCATGAAGAGCAGGCCGCGAAGTACGGCTCGGCGCTCTGGATGCGTGATCCGGACCTCTGCTGCGAAATCCGCAAGATCCAGCCCAACCGGGTCGCCCTGGAAGGGAAGACGGCCTGGGTCAGCGGGCTCCGGCGGGACCAGTCGGAAGGGCGCGCGGATACGCCGATCGTCTCCTGGAACGAAAAGTTCGGCGTCGTGAAGTTGAACCCCCTTGCCAACTGGACGGAAAAGCAAACCTGGGAATACATCCTGGCGAACAACATCCCTTACAACCCCCTGCTCGACCAGGGCTACACCAGCATCGGCTGCTACAACTGCACCGTGCCTGGTGTGCAGGGCCGCGCCGGCCGCTGGCAGGGCTTCGAAAAGGATGAGTGCGGCCTCCACACCTAGGCCCCCCACCTGGGCCGCCCGTTCAACCACCATCCCATCCAGACACCCACGGGGACTCCGGAGGAGCAGACTTGAGCAGCGACAAGGGATTCGTCATCTGGTTCACGGGCCTCTCCGGCTCTGGCAAGTCCACCCTCACCGAGGCTCTCGCTCCGGTGCTGCGTGAGCGCGGCTGCCGGGTCGAAGTCCTGGATGGTGACGTCGTCCGCACCAACCTCTCGAAGGGCCTTGGTTTCAGCAAGGAAGATCGCGACACCAACGTCCTCCGGATCGGCTTCGTCGCCAACCTCCTGGCGCGTAATGGCGTCGCCGTCATCACCGCCGCTATTTCGCCCTACCGGAACATCCGCGACCGGGTCCGTGCCCTGGTAGAAGCCGATGGCGCCGCCTTCGTGGAAGTCCACGCCGGCGCGACCGTTGAGCAGTGCGAAGCGCGTGACGTGAAGGGCCTGTACGCCGAGGCCCGCGCGGGCAACCTCCCCGGGTTCACCGGCGTTGACGACCCGTACGAGCCGCCGCTGAACCCGGAGGTACGCTGCGACACGGGGTCTGAGCCGGTCCAGCAGAGCCTCGGCCGGATTCTCGCGTACCTGGAGTCCAGGGGTCTGCTTCGCGCGGCAGTTGCCGCCGGAATGGACAGTTGACCGAAGTTGAGCCCCGGCTCGTGCGTCCCGCGGTGAGTGACCCGGCCGCCCCCCGGCATGCTCCCACCGTGCAAGGCTGGCCTGGCGTGGTCATGCGGCCGGGCGCCGCGATAGCGGGCGTCTTCCTCTTCGTGTTCGCGCTGCAAGTCATCAAGACCGGCGCCAGAAGCCTCGTCCCGCTCCTCGATGGGCTCGAAGTTTCCGGCGCCTTGAACTCGGTTGGCTTCGGCTGGCTGCTCGCCTATGGGGCCCTTAGCGGCTCGCCCGTCGCAGCCATCGGCATCACCCTGCTTGCCGGGGGGGTGCTCTCCGAAGCTGAAGCGTTCGGCGTTGTCGGCGGTTCACGCCTGGGCGCCTCGTTTATCGTCCTTGCCGTCGGGTTCGTCCTCTACCTGAGGCGGCGGCGGAACGCCGACGGGCTCTACATCGGCGTCGTCGCGTTGCTGACCACCTTCACCACCCAGGCGCCCGCCATCGCCCTCGGCCTCGTCTCGCTTCACTACGGCTGGCTGGACGGCGTCACCTTCGAGACGCCCGCCATGTTCCTGGACTTCATCGATGCCACCTACGGTGAGCCGGTGAAACTCCTTGACCGGGCCCTCCCCGGGTGGGCTGTCTTCGGCACCGGGGTGGCCATCCTTCTCGGCAGCTTCGCAGTCTTTGACCGGGCGCTGCCTCAATTGGAGGCAGGCTCCAGCCGGGTTTCGCGGGCCTTCGGCATGCTGAACCGCCGCCCCCTGATGTTCCTCCTCGGTTGCGCGGTGACTTCCGTGACGCTCAGTGTTTCCATCTCCCTCACCTTGCTCGTCCCGCTCTCACTGAAGGGCTACCTGAAGCGCGAGCACGTCATCCCCTACGTGATGGGCGCGAACATCACGACGTTCATCGATACCCTCGCAGGCGCGTTGCTCCTCGGCGGGCAATCCGCGTTTACCGTCGTCCTGACCGAGATGCTCGCCGTCGCCGCAGTGTCGATCGTGCTGCTGACCACCGTCTACGGCCCCTACTCGCGGGCAATCCTCGCCGGCGCCCATTGGACCACTTCGAAGCACACCCACCTCTGGCTCTTCCTCGGCGCCATTGTGGCGGTGCCGCTGGTGCTCGTGCTGCTTTAAGCGTGGCGCGAAAGCCGCGCGAGGCTGGGCGGTCCGCTCCAGGTTTCGCCGTTGTCCAGTAATACCCTGAGCGTGGTGCCCGTCACTTCCACCGTCCCCGCGAGCCGCTCTCCGGAAGGCGGGAACGCCGGATTCGCTGGCACTGTCACGCGCGCCCCCTCCGGGAACTCCGCCGAGGCCGCGATCTCCACCGCTTCGATGCGCCGCCCGATCGAGCGCGCAAGCACCTGCAACAGCGCGAAATCACTGGTCGCGCGGACCGCTTGCATCGCCTCGGCCGGCGAAGCCGGCGTGCGCGCGGGCCGCAATGCCGCCGGAGGAGGAATCGCCTCCTCCGGGCCGCGCGCGAGCATCTGCCCCACCATCTTCTTCGCCCGCGGGGCGACTTCCGCCAGCGCCTGGTGGAGGAGGACGATGTCGTCCGTCTCGTCGAAGAAGGCCATCGCCTTCGCTACGTCTTCACGGTTAGTCATTGGCGGGCGCTCCGGGTACAGCTCTCTCGGCTCTCGGCTCTCGGCTCTCGGCTCTCGGCTCTCGGCTCTCGGCTCTTGGCTCGTCACCCCCGGCTGGGCAGCTCCACTTGCACGTTCGCGCGCGTGCTCGGCTGGCCTTCGGCGATCGTCACCACTTCCAGCTCCACGACGTTCTTGCCATCTTCGACCCGCTTATCCACTACGCGCCCGGTCAGCACGAGCGGCCGGTCCGCGATGTCCGGGCGCCGGTAGGCGGCGCGCAGGTTGCGCACGTGCCCCTCGGTCCCGGCCCAGTCGCTGACGTACTGGGTCAGCCAGGAAAGCTTGAGCAGACCCGGGACGAGCGCGCCCCCAACCCCGAGCCGCTTTCCCGCTTCAATGTCCGAAAACGCCGGGTTCGTCGGATTATCCCGCCCGAAGAAATCAATCGCCATGTCAGTGGTGGGCGTCCGCTCGAGCGGCTCAAGTTCGTCATCCACGTTCGTGTCTTCGTAGTAGCGCTGGCTCATTCGTCGCCCTTTCTCTGGGACTTCGGGTCGAACTGGGTGATCGTGATCATCGCCGAGGCCACGTGGTTGCCGCCGGCATCGAAATACTCGGTCCCCTGGGTGATCAGGACGCTGTAGCCGTAGCGGCCCCCCATCCGCTCGCGGATGTCGAACACCTGGCTCACCGCCGTCAGCTCTTCACCAACCTTGAAGGGCCGGACGAACTTCCACTCCTGCTGCGTGAGCAGTCCCCCCGGGAGGACTTGCGGCATCCCCCGGCGCGGGCCCCCACCCATGCCAGCGATGATATAGGCAGGCGCGAACCCCGCCCCGTCGGCGTATCGGGGGTCTTTGTCGCCCAGGACGTCGCGCATCCGGTGGGCGTCGGCTTCACTGATGGTCACCTTAACGGGTTCACTTTTCACGCCCACCATGGCGCGATGTGCATCGGTAATCAGGCTCTGTTCAGGTTCAGACATGCTTCCTCGCTGTTCCCGAAGCTTACCATGCGTGGTTTTCGTGCGCCTGCTGCGTAGGAGTGGTTAGAATCGACTCGGGCTATCGATAGATAGCTCTGAAAGAGGTTGGTTCATGCGCTTCGAACGGATCGGTATCATCGGCTCCGGGCTCATGGGGAGCGGGATCGCCCAGGTTGCGGCCTACTCCGGTCTCCGTGTGACGCTCGTGGACATCGACCAGGCGCGGGTTGACGCGGGCATCGCTGGCATTCGCAGGCGCCTCGAACGGGAAGCCGAGCGTGGCCGCATCGCCGCCGCCGACTGCGCCGCCTCCTGCGAGCGCATCTCCGGGTCCGCCGACTGGGAGTCGCTCGCCGCCCTCAAGGATGTCGATGCCGTCATCGAGGCCGTCGTCGAAGACCTCGGGGTCAAGACAGCCATCTTCCGTCGCCTTGGCGCTGTCTGCCGGGAGGATGCCCTCCTCGCCAGCAACACCAGCTCCCTCCCCCTCAGTGACCTGGCCGCCGCGAGCGGCCGCCCGGAGCGCGTCATCGGGCTCCACTTCTTCAACCCTCCCTGGGCCTTGAAACTCGTCGAAATCGTTGCCACTGCAAGCACCTCGGAACAAACGCTGGCCGAAGCAATGCAGCTCTGCGACAAGCTCGGCCGCGTCCCCGTGCATGTGAAGGACACGCCGGGGTTCATCGCCAACCGGCTGCTGGTACCGTTCATCTTCGATGCCATCCGCCTGCTGGACAGCGGCGTGGCCAACGCCGAGGACATCGACAACGCCTGCAAGGTGGGCCTCAACCACACCATGGGCCCTCTCGCCACCGCGGACCTCATCGGCCTGGATACACTCCAGCTCATCGCCGAGAGCATGTTCGAGGAATACGGCGAGTCCCGGTTCAAGGCGCCCACGCTGCTCCGCCGCCTGGTCTCCCTGGGCCACCTCGGCCGCAAGTCAGGCCGCGGCTTCTTCAAGTACGGATAGTTCGCATGCAAGACCATGCGGGCGGTCCTCCCGGAGGCCACGGGATCAGTGGAGCGACGCCGCGGCGCTGGGGTAATGGCTGAACGTGGCAACGCAGCCGGCAGGTGGTCCTGGAACGCGACCACCATCAGTGTGGAATCTGCGGCAGCGAGGACCTACGTCTAGAGGTGGATCACATCATGCCCTTGGCGCGGGGCGACTCCAACCTGCGAACAGTTTGCCTGGTCTGTCACCAGCGAAGAAGCAGCAGGTTCAGGAGGGCAGACTAGTGTTACGCGGGTCGCATCCGACAAGATCGTCGTTACTGTTCCTTTTCTTCGCAGTATTTGTCTGCGCCGGGATCGCAGGCGGTTGCGGTGACGACTCGCGACCATCCGCTACTGCAACTGCGAGTACCGGCGGGAGCCCAACTGTAGCGCGGAGCGAAACGCCAGGCTCTCAGGGTCCGTCTCTTCCGCCAGATGTGGGGCGTGTGGTCGATGTCCTTGTCCGGGGCGATGTCAGCGCATTCAACTCGCTCTTGGACGAGTTGCCAGAGCCCTGTGCCACGAACCCCTCGGGCGTCGGGTCGCCGCCGCCCTGTCCCACGGGAGTCCCCGACGGCGGAACCATCAACACCTTCCGCTACATCTCGTGCGAGCGCGGCTACCCCGGCGAACAACAGCGAGAGGTGACCGAGCGGATCCTGAAGCAGAAGCGCAAGCTGTACGCCGTTTTCCAGCCGCAGCCGGTGACTCTATTCACACTGATACCCAAAGGCGAGTACTCGCTCATCTTCATCAGCGAAACAGCGCAAGGGGAGCAACTCGGGGAGCGCTACGAGGTGCGTGGTGGTCGGCTAGTTGGCATGTGGCTAGCCTGCGGTCCCGGCCTGGACACCGTACGCCGGATGGCAGAAGACGTCGCGAACTGGATCGTCCCGCCTCAGGTTGCGCTGCCCACACCAACGCCAATCCCGCCGACACCGGCCGCTGGGCCGGATGGTTACCCGCTCAACCGCCGCACAGGCATGGTCCCCGGGCCGGACATCGTGTTGGACGCGCTGGAGTCGCGAGACCCCTTGCGCATCCAGGCACATTTCACGTTCTACCCGATTGGCTGTGTCACCTCTCCCACCGGGTTCCCGCAACCGCCGTTTTGCGAGGCGAACCAGCCATCTGGTACTCCCGTGCAGGTCTTCCCCGTTCTCGGTTGCGAGGGCAGCTTCCAAACACGGGAACAGGCCATACCGGCAGCACGAGAACTCGCTGACACGAGCATCCGGATTTGGGCCATCTACCAGCAGACGCCCCGGACACCCCAAGCCGTGTACGAGTTCCCGCTGGGCTCTCAGGTAGTCGTCCTCAATCGGCCGGGAGGTTTCCCTTCTGGACAGGGGCTCGCTCTGCAGGTCGAAGGAGGGAACATTCTCTCGGTTTGGTTTGGCTGCGGTACCTCGGCAGCGGAAATGGTCGAGGACGTGGCCGCGTCGCAATTGCTCCTCGCGCCGCCTCGGTAGGCCCAATCTGTTCCATGTTAGGTTCGCCTCATTCCATTCGAGGAGGGGCAAGTGAAATTTCTACCAGGACAGGCGCCGGAACGGGTTTGATCTCCTCCTGCCGGCAGTGTCACGGGGAGCCAGTAGTCCGGGGCGGGCCGCGCGTCAGGGGCCGAAGCCCGGCCAACCCGTCGCTTGATCGCTCCGGGCTCTGACTGGCGCCGCCGCTACAGCGTCCGCCGGATCGCCTCGATCTCGTCCAGGATCGCGCGGCACTCGTCGTCGCCGTTGTAGAAATGCGGCGCGATCCGGATTCCGGCGCCGGGCCGGTAGTCCACCACAAAGCCGCGCCGGATGAGTTCGCCTTTCACCTGCTCGGCCCCCGGTAGATCGACCGTGACGTGGTTGCCGCGCTGGTCGAGCCGTTCAGGGGAGTTGACGGTGTAGCCGCGCTGCCGGGCGCCGTCGTAGATGATCTGCGTCTGGCGCCGCGCCTTCTCCCAGATGGCCCGCACGCCGACCTCGCGGATGATCTTGTAGCCCTCACGAGCCTGGTAATAGGCCGGCATGTTGGGCGTCCCGCCCGTGAACCGGGCGATGCCCTTCGCGTACTCGATTGGCGGCGGTTCGAACCCGAAGGGCCGCGCGTGTGAAAACCAGCCGGCGTCCCGCGGCTCGAGCCGGTGGACCAGCCGCGGGTTGGCGTAGATGTAGCCGGCGCCTGGCCCGCCACAGAGCCACTTCACCGAACCTCCCACAAGGAAGTCCACCTCCAGCTCCATGACGTTGAAAGGGACGGAGCCTACCGACTGGTACGCGTCCAGGCATACCAGCGCTCCGCGGTCATGCGCTTTTTTCACGAAAGGCCGGACATCCACCAGCTCGGCTGTCCGGAACAACACCTGGGAAATGACAACCAGCGCCGTCCGGTCGCTGATCGCATCCAGTAGCTCATCCGCGGGGAAGACCAGCGGGTCATCGCCCACGCGGACCACCTCGGCCCCGACCCGGCGCTGGGCGTCCAGCAAGTACTCCACCGTCGGGAACTCGCCCGCGCAATGGACGATCTGATTGCGCGGATAGTCAATCTCCAGGCATGAAAGGACCGCGGCGAGCCCATTCGTCACGTTCTGGCACATCGTCATGGATCCGCGCGGTGCCTGGATGATGTCTTCCAGGATCCCAGCCACGTTGGCCACTTCCGGAAGCCACGTATCCCAGGCGACGACACCCTCCGTGGCCCAGAGGTCCGTGTATTCCGCGAGGGAGTCGCGGACGCTGGCCGGCATGGCGCCAAGCGAGTTGTTGATGAGGTAGGTCTTCGTGGCCAGGATCGGAAACTTGTCGCGCCACGCCAATAGCGAATCGGGCATGCCTGTTAGGATGCCCCATTGGACCGCGCGCGCAACACGGCGCCTACTTCGGCAGCCCCACCAGGATCTCCCCGCCCTCGATCTTGACCGGGTAGGTCTGGATGTCCTCCGCGCCCTTGTTCCAGAAGAAGAGCTTTGACTGCAAGCGCCCAAGGAACGGGTGGTCGTTGTTGAACTGGCTGTCGAACGGCTGGCGGATGACTTTGCCGGTCGCCGCTTCAAATCGGGCGCCGTGGAACGGGCACATCACGCACCCATCCTGCAGCGGCACGGCCTTGATGGGCGAACCAGGGAGGCCGGCCAGCGGCAGGCGAGCGTGCGAACAGAGCGCGGTCGTCGCCAAAACGTTGTCTCCATCGCGGACAATGAGCACGCGCTGGCTGCGCAGGCGGACTTCCTTCGGCAGGCCGTCCGTGAAATCGCGGATATTGCCGGCGTTCGCCCATTTCGTCATGCGGGTGAAGGGGAGGATGTCCTTCGCCTTCATCGGCAGAGGCGGGTCCAGGCCCAGCAAAGGCGCCAGCGTCAGCTGCATCAGACCACCCGAAATCACGCCAGCAACGATCAGGACGATGCCGCCAAGCGTGTTGCTGGAGGACGTCGTCGGGTCACCCGGCGCGACCAGCATGATGATGCCGCCGGCGATCAGCCCGATCGACGCCAGCCCCCATGTGCCAAGAATCGAGATGCCCAGGAACGCGAGCGCTGGTGACAAAGGTCAGACCCTCCCGAGTCCGGATACTACCCCGCTTGTGCGGAATTGCGCAAAGTCCACGCGTGCCCGAAGCCCCGCGGGATCAGTCTAGGGCGAGCTTCCGGTAACCCCGCCGGAAGTAAAGGAGCGGCAGTTTGGCCGGGTTGGAAGACGCTCCCAGCACTCTCCCGATCATGATCGTATGGTCCCCGCCGGGGATGGCCGTTTCGAGTTCGCAGTCCAGGTGGGCTATCGAGCCTTCGACGATCGGGCTCCCCGTGTGCCATTCAACGACCGGGACATCGGGCCCGAGCGTTGACCCCGGCTCGCGCCCTGATTTCGAAAAGGCCGCCGACACTGCCTCCTGGTCAGACGCAAGGATGCTCACCGCGAAGGCCCTGGCTTCTGGGATCATCCTCGTCAGGTGGTTGCCGTTCTGGATACTCACCAGGACCAGCAGCGGGTCCACCGAAAGGGACGAAAAGCTGGAAACCGTGATCCCGTACACCAGCCCGTCCAGCTTCGCCGTCACCACGGTGACACCCGCGGCCCAGGAACCGAGCGCGCCTTTGAAGTCGTCAGGATGCACCGTGGACATGGGCGCTCCTCACAGGCTCTGGAGGGTAGGCGCCATGTCCCAGAGCGGATGCACGGTCACGTCGGCGAAGTAACGGGACATTGGCAAGGAGGCGATCAATTGGTCCATCTCCCGGGCGTCCGCGGCGTCGTACACCGCCAGCACGCCGACGCCCGTTTCGCGGTAGATCGCGCGGATCTTGCCCTGATCGTACTGGGCCTTCGTCGCGCGGAGCTGGTCGGAAACGACCGCCTGCCAGGATTCGGGTGACATATCGTGTGGCTGGCGCGAAACCAGCCGGACGGAAAACAGCATGGGGGGCTCCTGTGGTGCGGAGGGTAGGGCGGATTATACCGGCCACCTACTCCCGGCCGCGAATCAGCCCAACTGGTAGAGCAGGATCGCCGCCACAAGAACGCCATAGCTGATGACCGCGATGCGCAGAGGCCGCCGCCCAAGCCTCCGCGCTACGCCGACGCCGAAGTAGCCCCCGGCGAGCGCGCCGCACGCCATGATCAAAGCGGGCAGCCATTCAACCGGCCCAAAAAACGCGAAGTAGACCACGGCCACAGCGTTGATCAGCGCGGAGAGCAGCCCTTTGAGCGCGTTCGAGTGCTGAATGTCGTCTGGAAGGAGGATGCCAAGGACGGCGAGCGTCATGATCCCAAGTCCTGCCCCGAAATACGCGCCGTACACCGCGAGAAGGAAAATGCCCGCATGCAGCGCCACCGGGATGTGGTCCTCCGATTGCGAGCTGAACCGGCGCCCCAGCGCGAACTTCGCCAGCCGCTCCTGCACTGCCATGAGGCCGCATGCGAAGAGAATGAGAAACGGCACGATCGTGTCGAACGCGTTGTTTGGGGTTGCCAGGAGGATGACGGATCCAGCCAGCGCGCCGAGGACGCTGGGAGCCGTAAGGGCGATGATCCGCCTCTTCTGGCGGCGCAATTCCCCGCGATATCCATACGACCCGCTGACGTAGCCCGGCCAGAGGGCGACGCTGTTCGTCACGTTCGCTACCTTGGCCGGGTAGCCCGCCGCAACCAGCGCCGGGAAGCTCACCAGCGAGCCACCGCCCGCGACCGCGTTGATCGCCCCCGCAACGAAAGCGGCGGCCATGAGCCCCACTGCCTGGACGATATCCATCGGTTGCAGAACACTCGCGGTTCGAACGGGTACGCGCCAGCGGGTAGGATCGACGCGTGACCGACCCGCGCCGCCCCGTCCTTACCTTCGACCTTGACGGTGTCATCTGCCGGCCGCCCCTGGGGATCAACCCCGGCCGGGGGCAACGGAAGAGCCGCGAGGGCATGGGCACAAAAAACCTGCTCTGGCTCACCGAACGCTGGCGTTACCTCGGCCGGAAGCCAATGCCCGGCGCCCGGAACGGCCTTCGCGCCCTCGCCGCGAGTTTCGACTGCCAGGTTGTCTCCGCCCGCTCGGACGCCGCCGGCGCCCTCACGGAAACGTGGTTCCGGCGCAACATCGGCTTCGAACCTCCGCTCAACCTCCGCCCCGATTGGCGGGAGCGGCCGGCGCAGTTCAAGGTCCGCCGCATCGTCGAACTCGGCGCCTTCGCCCACTTCGAAGACGACGCGCACACCGCCCAGTGGGTGGCGGAACTGCTGCCCGCGGTCTTCCTCGTTGATTGGTGGCGCAATCGCTGGCTCGAAGGCCCGAACATCCACCGCATCCGCCGCATCGACGACGCGATCCCGGTGCTGGACCGCCTGCTGCGCGAGGCCCAATCGCCGGCGGGCGCGAATGGATAGCGTATAATTTCCGCATGGCCCAGATAACCGTCACGATCCCGGACGACGTTTACGACGAGTTGAAAGCCGAGGCTGACGAGCGCGAGTTGAGCGTGACGGCGGTCGGCGAGGAGCGCATCTGCCTGGAGCGCGCCGCGGCCACGCGCCGAGGGCTCGCGGCGCTGGCGGAGATGCAGGAGAGCGCCGCGCCCTGGAACGAAAACATGACCGAGGACGAAATCATGGAACTGGCCGTGAGCGAGACCCGTAAGGTGCGCGCAGCGAGGGCGGCGGAGCGGACAACTGGCGCCGGTCGTCGTTGACACT
>PNKC01000078.1 GCA_013822275.1 Anaerolinea sp.
AACCTCGTCATTCCAGTACGCGGAGATCCCCCATGCCCCGAATCCGTTCTCTGTCCGTTTCCATCCTCGGCACACTCGCGGCGACCGGAGCGATTGCTTGCGGAGGGGACAACGGCTCACGTCGCGTCATCACCATCACGCAAACAGACGATGGCTGCGCGCCGCCAAGCATCAACCTGGCGGTCGGCGAAAAGGTGAAGTTCGAGGTAAAGAATGAGGGCGCCAGGGACCGCGAGGTTGAGGGGGTCGACGGCACCAAGCTGGAAGAGGTGCTTGTGCCCTCTGGTAAGACACGGAGCCTCAACTTCACCGCTCCCAACGAGGCCGGCACCGGCAAAGTGAAGTGCTACGTCCCCGGCGGCAACACAACCATCATCGAACTGAAGGTGAGCTGACATGCGCATGATGCTTGGAGTTGCCGCCGTAGCTGCTGCCGGAGCGTTCTTCGTGGCCTGCGCCGACGACAAACCGGCGGCGACCGTGGCCGTGAAGCTTGATAGCTTTACCGTCTCCTCGGACAAGGCCGAGGTGATGGCTGGCAACGTGACATTCAAAGCCACCAACGCCCATGCGAGCGAGGTCCACGAACTGGCCGTACTTCGCGTGAGGCCCGACGGGTCGTTCGAGAACCTTGGCGAAGTTGAGGATCTTGGCCCCGGCAAGGGCGGCGAGGTCACTATCGCCCTGACGCCTGGCGATTACTTGCTCGCCTGCCTGATCGCCGAAGGCGAAGCGGGCAGCAAGGTTGACCACTTCGCCTACGGGATGCGGCGGGCCTTCACGGTCAAGTAACCAGCAGTCCGCGCGGGAGCGGTGCTGCTCGTCAGTAGTAAGCAGGTTGGGACGAACCAGGTTCGAGACCTGAGAGCGCGGGCCACGCGCGCCCGTCCAGCTTCAGGAGGGCGGCATACTTGCGCGCGGCTTCCAGGTGGGCGTTGTCCTTCGTTTCCCGGTAGCGATTGAAGGCGTCCAGCATCTTGTCCGCGATGACGTTCATGTCCATGCCCAGGACGTAGCGCCCGGACATCTCGTTGAGGGCTTCGACGTAGACATCGAAGAACTGGGCGAGGCGATGAAGCGTGTCGCGCTGGTGCACCCACTCGGCCAGGCGGTCGGAGGCAGCCATTTCGTAGTAACGCTTGCCGACGGAGATGAAGTACGGCTTGTCAACCAGCGGAGCGCCGCCCATGCGGCCTCCGGTGCGCTTGCGTCCGAGGCTGTCGGGGTAGATGCCGGAGAGGAAGAGGGCGTTGTCTCCATATTTCCGGTAGGCCTCGAACGGATTCTGAAAAGCCCCGCTGGGGTGGGCGGTTTCTTCCATGAGCGAACTGAGATAGGGCAGGAAGCTCTTGGACTGGTCGAGGGAGAGTTCGCCCACCTGGAGGTAGCGCTCCAGCATGCGCCGGAGGTAGCCGAGCGTTTCCGCATCGCGACTGTGGCGGTTGACGTACAGGACTTTGATGAGAAAGAGGTCAAGGATGTCGCTCAGACGGAGGCTGGTCAATTCGCCAATGTCGTCGTAGAAGTCGGCGATGAGCTGATCGACCTTGCGGGCAAAGGCGCCGCCGGAAACGTTCGAGCCGTCATTCGCGCGGATGGTCTCGCGCAGGATGGCGATGTCTTCGCTGAAGAGTTCGTGGCTGACCAAGCGTGGCCTCCTTGACGAGAGTCCCTTCCATTATGTACGGCACGGAGCGAGAATTGGCGCAAGGGGAAAAAACCCGCGAATCCGTTGCAGAAGGCGGCGACTCCGAGCAGCGCTTTCAAGGCTCGGGCAGGTCTCGTGCTGCCGCAAAGACATCCGCGAGGATCTTGAGGCGGGTTTCGCCCGCGACAAACACGGGCCTGAACTTGTTTTCGATCTGGTAGGGGACGAAGCGGACCGCCGCCAGCGTCTTGCCGTGGAAGGTGGCTTCCAGCAAGAAACCCTCGGTGTGCTCGGGCGTGTGCGTTTGATCGAAGACGAAGTTTCCGAGTGCGTAGGCGATGAAGCTGTCACCCCGTACCTCCACCGCCTGGACCCAGTGGGCCTGGTTTCCTACGACCAGGTCGGCGCCAGCATCGGCCGCGGCACGCAACGCCTTGATGCTCCGGACGCTGGGCCGGTGGGTATTCTCGGTGCCCGACTGGACCTGGACGATTACGACATCCACCTCTGACTTGAGTTGGCGGATGCGGCCGGTGAAGCGGGTGAGGCCGAGCATTTCGGCGGACTGAAAGAACGCCGGCGAGCGAGGGACAAGGGCCCGTTCGTCATCGTAGCTGTCATCAAGCGGGGCGGTGCCAGGTTCGGTGGCCGTGGCTTCGAAGTCTTCCGCGGCGATGTCGTCGAATCCGAGGACGCCGAAGCGGATGCCGTCCACTTCGAAGATCGCCGGCGCAAGCGCGGCTTCGAGGTCCTTACCGCCGCCCGTGACTTTGATGTTGGCCAACTCCAGGAGTTCGAGCGTCCGGAGGAAGGCCCGGTTGCCGCAGTACACCTGGCCGCAATCGAAGACGTGATTAGTGGCAACAGTAACTTCGTCGATGCCGGAGATGGTGAGCGCCTCGATGACTTCCGGCGGGGAGGTGAGGTTCGTGGTCTGGACGCAGCCGTGGGGGGTACCGATGTCCTGGATACTGCCGTCGAGCGAGGCGAGGGTGAGACTTGCGCTGGCGAGGTACTCGGCGACCGGGCCGCGGAGCGCGGCTGCCCAGTCGCCCGTCTCCCGGATGCGGGCGAGCGAGCAGCGGGACTGGAGGATGTCGCCGGTCGCGACGACGGTGATGTGCGCCGGCGGCTGGGCGGTGATCGCGGCGCGGATCGCCGGCGCGGCGGCTTCTCCCTTCTTCGTCCCCGCGCTCACGCCGAGGCGCTCGGCGAACGGCCAGGCTGCGAGGTCGCCGGGACGGCGGACGGGATCCATCCCGTCGATAGCAAGCGCGGCCCCGGTGAAGCGGACCTCGTCAAGCGGGATGAGGGCGAACATCCCTGAATGGATCGTCATGGCGGCGCGGAGGTCGGTGTATGAGCCAAACATAGTCGCCTTCTCGGCAACGATGCCCATCCAGCGGGTCAGGAGGGCTTGCCCGGGCGCCTCTGCAGGGCCAACGACTGCGGCGAGCGTTACCCTGCCCGGAAGGCCCCCGACGGCGGACCAGTCGGTCACCTCCCCGCTGAGCAGGGCTGCGGCCTGGGCCGAAGTGAGCGCGTCCATGCCCGTGCCGAGGGAGGCCACAGGGACGAAGTAGCGGGTCACCGTCCCATCGGTGGCATCGGGTTGGAAGGTGATATCGGCCTTGCTGGGCCGGGCCGCCAGCTTCAGGTTCGCACCAGCGAGTGCCCGGGGGAGCGGCCCGGAGAAGGTCAAGGGAGTGTCCAGATCAACGTTAGCGGCTGCTCCGCCGGAGTCCGCCGGCTTGTCCGCGGCGACCCCTCGCGGCGCCTCCTCGTAAGCGCGGTACAGGACAACCGCCAGCACGATCAAGCTGGCGACCGCGGCGGCAGCGGCAATCAGGAAAGCCGGGAACCAGGGGTCGCCCCGGTTGAGCCATGGAGCACCCATCGCGGGGATGTTCGAGCCGCGCGGACGGCGCGTCAACAGTGGGGACACCATTGACGGGCTTGGCGGAGCGAGGGAGCAGGGGAGCGGGTCAGGCTGCGGCGTACCAGCGTTCGGGTGCGCCTGAGGCCCCTTCGATGAAGGAGAACGCGCGCTCAAGCACGCGCTCGATGCCGCCGCACGCGGACTCGACTTCGGCGAGGTCCGGGGGCAAGGCCTGCAGTTCGCCCTCCGGGAGGTCGTATCCGCAGTAGAGGCCGTAGTGATGCGCAAGCCGGTCGGCCTGGGCCACGACACCGGCGAGGCCGTCATTGGCAGGGGTCAGAGCATAGTCGTGGTGGCCGCGCACGGCCTCCACCAGGTGGGTGGGGAACTTCCAGCGTTCGCCGAGCGCCTGGCCGATCTCGTCGTGGCTGTAGCCAGTGGCTTCGAGTTCGGCCTCGTGAAGTGGTACGTTGCCGCGGCGCGCCTCCATGACCGCCGAGAGGAACTCGACGGGCATGACCTGGCGGAGGACGAGGCGGCCGATGTCATGAAGTATGCCGGCGGTGAAGGCGTCCTCCGGCTTCGCGGCGTGGGATTTTTTCGCGAGGTTTTCCGCGGCAACCCCCACGGCGACACTGTGGCCCCAGAAGAGGTCCAGATCGAACACTTCGCTCGATGGCTGCCTTCCCTTGAACGTGTTGATAAGGCTGGCGCCGACCGCGACCTGGCGGACCTGTTTGAAGCCAAGCATGACGACCGCTTCGCGGACGGTGCTGACGCGGCGGGCGAAACCATAGTAGGCAGAGTTGCTTACGCGGATGAGTTTCGCGGTGAGCGCCTGATCCGTGCTCAGGACCTGCGCGAGTTCCATGGCGCTGGTGCGGTCGTCGTCGGCCATGCCCATCACGCGAGCCGCGACAGCGGGGAGCGGAGGGAGGTCATCAATACGGTTGAGCAGCTCGGAAGCGTCCTTACCCATCGTCTGAACTATCGGCCGGGCGGGCCTGATCTGAACCCGGCCGCGGCCGAGAGCCATACGAGGCGGCCGGGGACTCGCGCTCAACTGATGTGCGGATCGGCGCGATCCTGGTCCGCGGCCGGCAACTGCCCGGAGGCCACGTTTCCCGCGGGCGGAGTGGGCGAGAGTCCGTAGGTCGCGGGTGGCAGGACGAACGATGGGATCGGTTCACCAAACAGGATCGACTGCTCGCGTATCCAGCGTCCACCGTCGCCCGTGAAGACGATGACCGTTTCGGAGTCCGGATCGACCAACCATGCTTCGCGGACGCCGTTTCGGGCGTAGACAGCGAGCTTCTTCGTCCGGTCGAAACGCCGCGTACCGCGAGAGAGGACTTCGATGACGAGGTCGGGCGCGCCGACGATATGGTCGTGGATAATGCCGAGGTTTTCGAGCGCGATATACCCCACGTCAGGCTGAAGCACGCTTCCATCGGGGAGGCGGCAATCCATCGGGGAGATTAGGGCGCTGCCTCCGAGTTCGCGTGCAACGTGCCGCATTGCGTCGTACAGATCGCCGACAATCTCCTGGTGCCTCCAGAACGGGGACGGTGACATGTACAACACCCCATCGATCAAGTTGTGGGGGATGACCGTCTCGGGCATGCGGAAGTACTCGTCGGCGGTGATCCCCTCACGGACGGCGAGGGGTTCGCCTTCTTCATGGACGGTTTGCGGGGCAGCCGGCGCCTGAGCCATCGCGGAAACCTCTGGTCAACATCGTACCACCAGGGAGAGCGGCAAACTGACAAGCGTTTGCTGATCCCGTACCGTAGCCAGAACGGCGCTCACCTAGCCGGGCGTCAGCGGAGGGGTCCCCATGGTTCTGCGATTCCGATACTCGATGTGGGATGGCACGCAGGAAGTCCCGCCTCTTGAGGCGGATGAGGTCCTCGACAACCTCACCGACGACTTGATGAACTTCGGTGACCTCCAACACGCGTTGCGCAACCTGATGCAGCGCGGAATGCGCAACCCGATGGGGGACCGCACGCAGGGGCTGCGTGACCTCCTCCAACAACTCCGCCAGCAGCGACGCCAGCAGTTGGACAAGTTCAATTTGAATTCGATCTTCGACGACCTGAAGAAGAAGCTCGACGAAATCGTGAACATGGAACAGAGCACGCTGGACCGGCGGCTGGAAGAGGTTTCGGGCCAGCAGAACCAGCAAGCGGGGAATCAGCCGCAGGGGCAACGGGGAGGGGAACAACCCCAGGGCCAGCAAGGTCAGCGCCCCTCCGGCCAGCAACAGCCCGGTGGCCAGCAGCAGGGCGGCGAGCAGCAGCCGGGGCAACAGCAGCCGGGTGGCCAGCAAGGGAGCGACACGCCGGGCGAGTTCGCGGAGATGCTGCGGACGATAGCCAACCGTAAGAAGGACTTCCTCCAGCAACTGCCGGAAGACGTCGCCGGGCAGGTGAAGTCCCTCCAGAACTACGAGTTCATGGACCCGGAGGCGCAGGAGCGCTTCAACGAGCTTCTCGAGAGCTTGAAGAAGGCGATGACGGAGACCTTCTTTAAGGACATGTACGACCAGATCGCGAACATGTCCCCGGAAGACCTGGCGCGGATGAAGGACATGGTCCGCGACCTGAACCAGATGCTCCAGGACAAGATGCAGGGCGGGGAGCCGGACTTCCCCGGGTTCATGGACAAGTACGGCGACTTCTTCGGCGACAACCCGCCGAAGTCCCTGGACGAACTGATCGCCCAGATGCAGCACCAGATGGGCCAGATGCAGAGCCTGATGGACAGCCTGCCCGGGGACATGCGCCAGCAGCTTTCAGACCTCCTTTCGGAGAAGGTCGGCGATCCCGAGCTGCAGCAGGGGTTGAACGAACTGGGCCAGAACCTGGAGTACCTGTTCCCAATGCGGGAGCTTCGCAACCAGTACCCGTTCAGGGGCGAGGAGTCGATCGACCTGGAATCCGCCATGCAGCTGATGGACCAGATGCAGTCGATCGACGAGCTGGAGCGCCAGTTGGAGCGGACCCAGTATGGCGGCGAGATCGACGACATCGACGCCGACAAGCTGGAGGACCTGCTGGGGCCGGAAGCGCGGGATACGCTGGAACAGCTCAAGCAGTTCCTAGAGGTGCTGGAGGATGCTGGCTACATCCGCAAGAAGGGGAACAACTGGGAGCTGACGCCTCGCGGCACGCGGAAGATCGGCCAGCGGGCGTTGGGCGAAATCTACTCGCAACTGAAGAAGGACAGCTTCGGCAAGCACGAGATTCGCGACAGCGGCTACGGCGGTGACCGCACGGAGCAGACCAAGAAGTACGAGTTCGGCGACCCGTTCTACCTGGACATCCAGAAGACGATCATGAATTCGATGTACCGGGAAGGGCCGGGGACGCCGATCCGCTTGAAGCCGGATGATTTCGAGGTGGCGCGGACTGAGCTGCTGACGCAGACGGCGACCGTCATCATGCTGGACCTGAGCTGGTCCATGGCCCTGCGGGGCAGTTTCCAGGCGGCGAAGAAAGTCGCCCTGGCGCTCAACAACCTGATCTCGTCGCAATACCAGCGAGACAGCCTGTACATCATCGGTTTCAGCGCCTACGCGCGGGAGCTGAAGGCGGAAGAACTGCCGTATGTGCGCTGGGACGAATCGGTGCTGGGCACAAACATGCACCATGCGCTGATGATCGCCCAGAAGCTGCTCGCCAAGCACACGGCCGGCACTCGTCAGATCATCATGATCTCGGACGGCGAGCCGACGGCGCACCTCGAGAAGGGCCGGAGCTACTTCGCTTACCCACCGAGCCCGATCACGATCCGGGAAACGCTCAAGGAAGTGAAGCGCTGCACGACCAAGAACATCACGATCAACACCTTCATGCTGGACCGGAACTACTACCTGAAGGAGTTCGTGAACCAGGTGGCCCGGATCAACAAGGGGCGCGTGTTCTATACCACACCCGACAAGCTGGGTGAGTACATCCTCGTGGACTACGTGGCGAGCAAGAAGAAGAAGCTTTCGGGGGTTGGCTAAGCCCGCGCGGCCGGGAGGCTGGCATGGTCCCAGAGAGTGACGCGTTCGAGCCGTGGCTGCGCGGCCTGGACGGCTTCCAGGATGCGCGCGTGCGGGGAATTGCGGCCGCGGACGGAGGCGCCTCCAACATCACCTGCCGGGTTGAAGTCTCCGGGGGAGCGCTCCCGGCGGTGGCGCTACGCGTCCAGCGCGAGCGTGGGATCTTCGAGCCATACGACGTCATCCGCGAAGGCGAGGTAATCCGGCGGCTGGCGGGGTCCAGCATCCCCGTGCCACGAGTGCTCGGGAGCGAGCCGGCTCGCGACGCGCTGGGCGCGCCGTTTATCGTGATGGAGTGGGTAGAAGCGCCACACATGGGCATGGCGCGGGATGCCAGCTTCGCCGCTTTCACAACGGCGGTCGCGACCATCCACGGCAGCGACTGGCGGATGCTTGGGCTGGACTTCCTCGGCGTGCCGTCCGCCGCACGCGACGCGGCGCTGCGCGAGGTGGAAGCGGTGGCTGCACGGATGCCTGCCTTCGGGTGCGACAACGAGCCCTTGCTGGGTGAGGCGCTCGCAACGCTCCAAAAGGCAGCCCCGGGCGACGGCGAGCTGTCGTTCTGCCAGGGCGACATCAACGTCTTCAACTACCTCTTCCGGGGAGGGGAGGTCGTGGCGGTGGTGGACTGGGAGCAGGCGCGGATCGGCGACCTGCGGTCAGACGTCGGCCAGTTAGTCGCGCTATCTCACCTTAAGGGCGCGCCGTTCGGTCCAGTCGAGCAAATGCCGTTCGTGCAGGCTTACGAGGCGGCTTCGGGGCGGACCCTGACGAACATGGCCTACTTCAGGGCGTTCTGGCTGTTCCAATTGGGCGTGATCCACCGGGGCTGGATGGCGTTCAACGAGTCCGAGCCGTGGTATTCGTGGGGGCGCCTGACGGAGCTGTTGGAGGCTTCGCTCGCGGAGATCCGGTAGATGGGCTGGCGGGAGGCGCTTGAGCGCTACCTGGGCGGGCGGCTCCCCTCGGCGGATGTGGTGCGCATCGGCCGCTTGACGGGGATGCCGGCGGGGGCGAGCAACGACACCGTTGGGATCGAACTCGAGGTTGTCTGCGATGGGCACGGCTTCGCGCTCCCGCTCGTGCTTCGGCCACAGCGAGCAGACGGCATCCTCGCGCCCTACGACGTGGCGAGACAGTTCCGGGTGATGCGGGCGCTCGCCGGGACAGCGGTGCCAGTACCCGCCGTAATGTGGTACGAAGCGGACGAGCGCGTGCTTGGCGCGCCATTCTTCCTGATGGAAAGGGTGAGCGGGGAGACGCTGCCACTGTTCTGGTATGGGGCCTCCCCCAGGCTGGTGGCCGCGGCGGAGATGCTGGCGGCCATCCACGCCGTGGACTGGCGCGGACGTGGGCTCGGATTCCTCCAGCCAACCGGCGAGAGCGCGCACTCCGCGGTGACCAGTGAACTCGCGGGATGGAGAGAGCGCGCTGAGGGGTTCCGGATCGGCCGGGCACCGATGCTGGTTGCGCTGGCTGACTACCTGGAGAGGAATGAACCGCTGGATGCGCATCATGCGTTGCTGCACGGCGACCCGAACCCCGGCAACTACCTTTTTCGCGGAGACCGCGTGGCAGCGGTGCTCGACTGGGAACTGGCGGCGATCGGCGACCCGCGTTCGGACCTGGGGTTTTACGCGGCGCTGCTGGCGGTGTTCGGGGGGATGTCCGCGAACCCGGACGGGCAGACACTGCTCTCGCGAGCGTACGAGGGCGTGACGGGTGCGCGTCTGTACGACCTTGACTACTATGAGGCGCTCGGGCTGTACCGGATGATGATCATCCTGACCGGCTGGGGCGGCCGGATCGGCGGCTTCTCAAGCTACGGCATGGACGCGGTTGCGCGGCGGCTGGTGGGGCTGCTGGGGCCGGGCTGGGAGCAGTGACGGCGCCGTGTCAGCCGCAGTACGTCCAGCCGGCATAGCTCGAGGAGAGCGCGTCACTCTCCCGGCGGAATTCACCGCCGACTACACGTCCAGCGACCAGCGTGTGGTCTCCCAGGGCGACGAATGTATCGGCCTTGCATTCCACCCAACTAATCGCGCCATCCAGAGTCGGCGACCCGAGATCGCTCAAACGGTAGGCAACGCCGTCCAGCTTGTGGTGGGTATGGCCCTTCTCCTCGTCGCTGCGCCCGGCTACTTTCGCCCCGTCATAAGGCTGGACGAACCTGGCGGCAAGCGCGCGCCCGGCTTCGTCCTGTGGCAGCAGGTTAACGGTGAAGGAGCCGGTATCCCGGACGTTGGCGAGAGTATGGGCGTCGTTTTCGAAGGACACGGCGAGCATGCGGGGGTTGAAGGAGACCTGCATCACCCAGTCCGCCATCATGCCGTTGACTTCACCGGCCCTGTCGTGGCTGCCGACGATATAGACGCCGTAGACCATCTGTTGCATAACGTGAGCGGCGCTGCTGTCGATCTCGATCGCGGTCGTCATGGTGTTGCCTCCCGAGAGGTCCCACCGGCATCCCGCATCCCGGCGGGCCATATCAGAAGCGTGCGCCGGTAGCTGGCCGCTCGTGACGGCCGGTAGGGGCCCAGTACGTGGCCCGAACGGCCCTCGTCCGTAGGATCGGGGCCGGCGAACAGGCCCGCAGCTTTCAGCGGTTGGCGGGTTTGCGGGCGGGGCGGCCTGCGGTGGGCAGGGTGAAGACGGTCGCGCGGGGGTCTATGGCGGATCGGCGGGACTCCCACGCGCCCCGCCATAGACTCCTCGGGTTGTTTACACGATGCACCACCTTGATTCGCGTACCACAATGTGGTAATCAGTCCTCACCCCTCATCGGCGGCCAGCCGTATCGCACCGGGGGGGGGCGGAGGCAGCGGTGAATCAGCGGCAGGGACCCCATGTGATCGACCACGCGTTGAAGACGCAGCACGTGCGCGGCATCTCAGAGGCGAGCCAGCGAGTACTGGCGGCCCGCATCTGCGGCTGCCCGGTAGAAGCGATCGCCGAGCACCTGAGCTTCAGCGTCAGCTCGGTGTACCGCGAGATCGAAAGGATCCAGATCGCGATCTTCGATCCCCTTAGCCTGAAGCGTGACGGTTGGGCAACCAGCCGGTGGTTCAGCCACCACACGTCGTGCTGCGTTGCCTTCGCAGCGTCGCTGATAAGAGATGGCAGAATTTTTCCGAGAGAAAAGGGGGTTACGGGGTGACGCACCGGCGTGCAGAGTCTGACACCGGAGGTACTTCCCATGCGTTTTAGAATTTCGGTTGCCATGATCCTGTGCATGGCCGCAGTCGTGTTTCCCAGTTCAGTCGTCGCACGCGGGCCCGACATCGAGACTCCGGCCCAAGAACAGGGCGCACCCGACGGGTTCGTGCCTGGACGAGTCCGGGCGGCGGTCGTGGAGGAGCGGTTAGTAGCCACCT
>PNKC01000079.1 GCA_013822275.1 Anaerolinea sp.
CAGCAGGTGGGGATGGACATCCACCGAAATGCCGGCGGCGAGCGCGTGGCGTTTGATCAGCGTCTGGACACTCCGGGCGGTTAGGCGGTGGCCAAACCGGTTGAGGAACAGCGCGTTGTCCAGGTGCCGGCCGCCTGCCGCGATAGCCAGGGAAGGCCGGCCCGCCGCCAGGTAGGCCTCCAGGGCGAGCATCGCCGGTTCGCCGAAGAGGACGACGCGTTCCTTCGCTCCCTTGCCGTGGACGATTGCCGAACCTTCGCCGAGGTCCATCTGGCCCATGTCCAGGGATACCAGTTCCGAGATGCGGAGCCCGCCCCCGTAGAGCATCTCCAGCATCGCGCGGTCGCGCAGGCCCTGGGGTGTTGCCGGGTCCGGGGCTGCGAGCAAGGCGTTCAGGAGGCCCGGGTCGAGCACCTTCGGGAGCCGCTTCGGACGTTTGGGCAGCGCCACTCCGTACAGGAGGTCACGGTCCGTGGCGTTTTCTTGCAGGAGGTACTTGTAGAAGCCGTGCACCGTGCTCGTCCGGCGCGTAATCGATGCGGCGACGATGCCGCGATCCTTCACCTCGCCGAGGTACTCGCGGAAGAGCTGGCGGTTGGTCTCCAGCGGGTCAAGCTTGCGTTCATGGCACCAGCGAAAGAAGTCGCCGATGTCGCTGCGGTAGTTGCGAATGGTGTAATGCGAGCGTCCGCCGACTGCGGCGAGTTCGCGGAGGTAGGCGTCAAGGAACGCCGCGGCGGTCTTGTGGGCCTGCCTGCTCACCATAAGGCGAAGGATAAGGTTAAGAGACCGAACGGGCTACGTCCCTCGTTGCGGGCTACCCCCACCTCTGTGGAGATGCGCCGGAGGGCCCTCGAATCGGGCACCTTCGAGCGATGCCTGGCTCGCGGCGCGGGGCGAAGGTGTGAAGGCAGCCCCACGCGGGGAGCGGAGGAGGATCCTGTGAGCGCAGCCGCCCACGAACCTGAAGGTGTGTCCGAGCCGGCCTCACTCGAGAGGCCGGGGCTCCGCGACGCGCTGCGCGGGCTGGGCGTGAGCTACGGCCCATCCCTGTTGGTCGATGCATGGTGGTTGGTTAGCCTCGTCCCGGCGCTCAGGCCGGCGTTCCTTCGCCACCTCTCCCGGCCGAGGCGGGCCGCTGCGGTTGCCGTCGCCGCGGGGGCCCTGGGGCCGCTGGTCTACCACGCCCTGGCGCGTCCTCGCATCCTCTTCTGGGGCGCGACGCGAGAAGAGATGGTCCGGGAACTGCCTGGCGACGCCATCCTCCCAAACCCCCTCTTCCAGGAGACGCGCGCGATCACCATCCACGCGCCGGCTGCGGAGGTGTGGAAGTGGCTCGTGCAGATCGCTTACGGCCGCGGCGGGTGGTATTCGTATGACCGCCCGAAAGCCGCCGCGGGGGCCGGTGACTTCCGCGAGGGCCGCTCAGCCACCGGGATCTGGCCCGAACCCCGGGAGCTGCGCGTCGGCGACACCGTGAAGGTGAACGCCTGGAGCGGGATGTCAGTCGCGGTGGTCAGCCCCGGCCGGCTGCTTGTGCTCCACTCGCTGCCCGGGCCGCAGGCGCTCGCGCCGACATCAACGTGGGCGTTCGTCATCGAGGCGAACGGGCCCGAGTCGGTCCGCCTGCTGGTGCGCGGGCGGTCGAACCCCGACCCACGGAATCCGTTTGCGCAACTGATGGGACACTTGCTCGAAGTCCCGCTCTTCGTCATGGAACGCCGGATGCTGCTGAGATTGAAGAAGCGGGCGGAAGCCGCGCACGCGGCGGGCGGCGCGAGTTCAGGCGAGGCATGAACGCCGGGTTTCCTTTCTTGAGGACACAAAGGCCCCAAAACACAAAGCGGCACAAAGAGTGGACGGGGTAACTGTCCTTCCAGAAGACCTTTGTGCAGCTTCGTGCGTTGGTGACTTCGTGTCCTCAAACAGGCGGCCTGAAGGGGGCAACTGCGAGCCCCTGGGCTTACGTGCCGCTACCGTCGCCGCCGGGCTCCGGGGGAAACCCGGCCCCCGCCTCGCGGAGGGCCGCGAGCACCGCCTGCGCCTGCAGTCTGGCGCCGTGGGCGCTCTTGTGGACGCCATCGCTGAGGTAGAGCGCGTCGCGGTTCGCAGCCAGGGCGAAAAGTGGCTCACAGTCCGCCCAGAGCATCCGGCGACGGTCCGCAACCAACCTGGTCCGCCGGCAGAGCTCGTCGAAGATGGTGTTCGCGCCAGCGTTTTCGCGGTCGACCCACGCCGGCCAGCGAGGCTCGGCCAGGACCAGTACTGGCAGGCCTTCGTGTTGCGAGAGCCGCCTGAGCAGCTCCTCGTAAACGGCCGCGACCTCATCGAGGGTCGTGTACGCCTCGGTGCCAATGACGCGACGAAGGAGTCTCCTGCCCCAGCGATTCGCCGAACCGGGGACCCCGGCCCGGTTGCCGGTGCGTGCTTCGAACCTTACTTCCAACCGCCGGAAGATGCGGTGCGCGCGTTCGCCATACCGCCGGCGCACGCGCTCGCCCACGGTCCGGATGGCGGCCACGTAAGAACCAAGTGGGACGAGCACGAGATCTGGCCTTGAGGCCTCCACCTTTGAGATGGCGTAGTCGACCACGCGCGAACCCATCGGGATCATGGTGACGTGATGGACTTCGCAGGGCTCGCCGCGGGCGGAACCCAAATCCGCGGCAACCAGCCAGGGCCAGGCCATGCTCTGTTCCTTTAGCCCGGTACCGGCTGAAGCGCTGTTGCCCAGGACGGAGATCTGAATCGAAAACCTCGCAGAGTTCGGTCGCGAAATGATGCCACATGGTGCCCAAGAGAGGCAGCGGAAGGCTCTCAGATGAACATCGTCCGTGCAAGGTGGCGCTGCACTTTGCCGCTGGCTGTGGCCGGGAGCGTATCCACCGTGACGAAGCGGCGAGGCACTTTGTAACCCGCAACACGCTCCCTGAGCCACACTGTCGCCTCCCCGGCGTCGAAGCCCGGGCGGACAACGACGGCAGCCGCAACAACCTGCCCCCACCGTTCGTCCGGCAAGCCGACGACGGCCGCGGCCAGGATCAAGGGGTGTTGGAGGAGGACGGCTTCCACTTCCGCGGGGTAGACGTTTTCGCCACCGCTGACGATGAGGTCGTCTCGCCGATCCAGGACGTAGAGGAAACCATCTTCGTCGAGCCGTCCGATGTCACCCGTGTGGAGCCAGCCGTCTTGAATGGTCCGCGCCGTTGCTTCCGGGTTGCCGAAGTAACCGGGAGTTACCGTCGGGCCGGAAACGAGTATCTCGCCCGGCTGTCCCGGTTCCGCGTCGATTCGCAACTGCGTGCAGACCAGCGGCTTGCCGGCCGAGCCGGCATGCGCGGCGGTGTCGGCAAGCGATAGGGTGGTCACCTGGCTGGCTGCCTCGCTCAACCCGTACGTCTGGAGCACGGGAAGACCACGGGCGAGGGCGCGTTCGAGGATCTCGCGCGTGACCGGGCCGCCGCCCACGAGCACGCCACGCAGCGACGGAGGGTAGGGAGCATCGTCGGCGTCCAGCATCCGCTGGAGCATGGTCGGCACGACCGACAAGAGGGAGACACCTTCGTGGCGCAAGGCGCGGTTGACGGCCGTTTCGTCGAACCCACCGTGAATGACTGCGGTCGTGCCGTAGATTGCGGACCGGAGGAGGACGGAGAGCCCGCCAACGTGGAAGAGCGGCAGGCAGGCCAACCAGCGGTCGTTGGGGAGGACGCCCATGTTGAAGGCCGAGGCTGCCGCGCTGTTCCAGAAGTTGCTGTAGGTGAGGATTGCTCCCTTAGGCCGCCCCGTCGTCCCGGAGGTGTAGATGATGCTGTGGGCGTCATCGTCGCTGTGCGCAACGGCTGAGATTGCTTCGCCGGCCACCGGGGGGTCGTCCAGCGAGAGTAGAGACGTGAAGGGGAGCCCGCCTTCGGTGGCAGCCAGCAGCGCTGCTCCCCGCGTGGGCGCGTGGAAGAGCAGCGTCCGCGAACCGCTGTCGCCGAGTTGCCAGGCAAGCTCCTGGGGGGTCAACCGGGCGTTCAGGGGCACGAGGATCGCTCCAATCCGGGTGATGCCGTGGACCGCCACAGCGAACTCAAGGCTGTTCAGCGCCAGCAAGGCAACGCGATCCCCGGCGGCGACGCCCCGCTCCAGCAACGCCGCGCCAACCTCCCCCGCAAGTTTGTCGAGTTCGGCGTATGTGACGGCGCGCTCCGGGGTGACGACCGCCGGGTGCGTGGGCAGCACCGCCGCCCTGTGGCCCACCCAGTCTGGCATTTCCCCCGTCACCGGGCCGCCTCGGACCACTCGCCGGTCGCCGCGCGTCCGAGATCGTGGACGTTCAACCAGAGACCGAGGCCGGGGGAGTCTCCGAGCGTGATCTCGCCGCGGTTGACCGGGGGCACGCCATCAACGATGTCGTGGGCGAGGCGGTCGTGGGTTGCGAGTCCGCAAGCGGGCCTCGGCTCGGGCAGGGTGGCCGCGAGGTGCGCGGCCAGCGTCACGCCAATGCCGGAATCGAAGGTCGTCGTGACGATCGCCGGTATGTCGGCGGCCTTCGCCGCTGCGAGCAGCGCAATCGCTTCGCGCAGCCCGCTGACCATCGGCTTGACCACGATTGCATCCATCGCGCCAGCGGCCCAGAGCGTTTCGAAGTCGCGGACCGTGCGGCATGACTCGTCAGCGGCGAGAGGCACCCCGCAGGCGCGCAGCCGCGCCATCGCCGCCGGTCCGGCGGAAGGGGGGATTGGCTGCTCGGCAAGACGAACGCGATGGAGCGCCGCCAGCGTGAGGACTTCCGCCGCCTCCTCCTCGTCCCATGCGCCATTGGCGTCGATGCGGAGCGCGACGAGCGGGCCGATTGCCCTGCGCACAGCCTCAATCCGCTCAAGGTCACGCGTGGCGCCGAAACCAACCTTTAGCTTCAGCGTGCGGAACCCGGCCGCCGCCAATCGGCCGGCTTCTCGCGCGGCGTCCGCCGCGGCCGGCATATCCACGAGTCCGTTCACGGGGATTCGGGGAGGGGAGACGACGCAATGATCCAGCCAGGCGAACAGGGGCCGCGCCGAGTGCTGCGCGAGCAGGTCCGCAGTGGCTGTCTCCAGGCCGCAAGCGAGCGCCGCCCGTGCGCCGTCGGAAAGGCTGCCGGGGAGTGAAAGAGGTTCCAGCCACGCCTCCTGGAGGCCGTGTCCGAGTAGTGCACCGGCAGTCAGCGGGATAGCGTCGGCGCACTCGGCGACCGTGCCGCCGGCGTAGGAGGTCAGCGGAGATGCCTCGCCCAGGCCGGTCCGGCCTTCATCATCCTCCATGACTATGACCAGCCCATCGCGGGACGGCGTCGAGCCGTGGGCGGCTGCGGCGTTGGATCGGAGCGCGAGCCGGAACGGCCGCCAGCGGATACTGCGGATGGCTGGCATGGGGTCTCCTGCCGGCTAACCGCGCCGGGGGAACTTCGTTGGGTCGGCGTATTCCGGCTGGCGCTTTTCAAGGAATGCATCGCGGCCGTGCTTCGCCTCGTCGACCATGTAGTAGAGCATGTTTGCGTTGTGGGCCAACTCGGTGATGCCCACCATCCCGTCCATTTCCGCGTTGAAGGACGACTTGATCATGCGGAGGGCGATGGGGCTCAGGTTCAGGATTTCGTTCGCCCATTTCACGCCCTCGGCTTCGAGCTGGTCGAGGGGGACGACGGCGTTGACGAGGCCCATCTCCAGCGCCTGCTTCGCATCGTATTGGCGGCAGAGGTACCAGATCTCGCGCGCCTTGCGCTGGCCAACCAATCGCGCCAACTGGATGGCGCCGAAACCGCCGTCGAAGCTGCCGACGCGCGGTCCCGTCTGCCCGAAGCGCGCGTTTTCAGCCGCGATCGAGAGGTCGCAGATAACGTGCATGACCTGTCCTCCGCCGATGGCGTATCCGGCCACCAGGGCTATCACGGGTTTCGGGATGGAGCGGATCAGCATGTGCAGGTCGGTCACGTCCAGGCGCGCAACGCCGTCGTCGGCGACGTAGCCGCCGTGGCCACGGACGCGCTGGTCGCCGCCGGAACAGAACGCCCGCCCTCCTTCACCGGTGAAGAGGATGACGCCGACTTCCTGGTCATGCCGCGCGCGCTGGAAGGCGTCAATCAGTTCGTGCACGGTCTTCGGGCGAAAGGCGTTGTGTACTTCCGGCCGGTTGATGCTGATGCGCGCGATGCCGCCGCTCTTCTGGAAGAGGATGTCTTCGTAGGTGCCGGCGGCCTGCCAGGTGGCGCTGGGCGTGGTCATTCAGTTCTCCCCCGTTGGCTCCAGTGACGTGATGAATCTGGTGACGAGCGCCGCACACTCGGCGGGATGCTCGGCCTGGGCGGCGTGGCCCGCGCCAGTGATCGCCTGGAACCGGGCGTCCGGCATCACCGCCGCCATCTCGCGCCCGATCTCGGCGAACTTGTGGTCCAACTCACCGGCCATGATGAGGGCGGGCATGGTTAGGGTCGCGAGGTGGCTGTGGAGCGGTTCCTGGGCCCCCGTGCCCATGCCCCGAAGGCTGTACGCGAGTCCGGTCGTGGTGTTGCGAAGGCGCCCTTCCCGAATCCGCGCGCGCGTTGCTTCGGGGAGCCCGCGCTGGGTAGCAAAGAGCGGGATGTTTTCCCAGTAGTCCACAAACGCTTCGACTCCCTCACGTTCAATCCTGGCCGCCAGCAATTCGTCCGCGGAGCGGCGGGCGACGCGGTCCTCAACGCAATCGAGGCCCGGCGAGGCGCCGATGAGCGAGAGTGAGCGGACCGTCTCCGGGTGGGTGGCGGCGACGTGGAGCGCGGTCCTGCCTCCCATCGAGTAGCCAAGCCAGTGCGCGGATTCGAAGCCAGCCAGCCGCACGGCCGCGACCGTGTCATCCACGCACTGGGCCATGGTGTAGCGGTGGAGGTCCGCCGGCGAGCCAGTCTGACCGTGGCCGGCCAGATCGAGGGCGACGACGGTGAATCGCTCAGCAAGCAGGACGCCGAATTCGCCCCACGAGCGCGCGGAGCCCGTGAAGCCGTGGAGCAGCACGAGCGCGGGGCCGTCTCCGGAAACCTCGACATTGACGGCGTAACCGTCCTGCAAGCGGATGAGCGTCACGCGAGCGCTTCCTCTTTGGCGAAGGCCGCCTCCGCCGCTTCCGCCCACAGCCGCTTGTGCATGGTCACGTTCGCCGCACGGTCCGTGGGGACTTCGATGATGTTCAGCCCGCCCCCTGCGCCGTCATTGAGCGCATCGCGAAAGGCGCCCCAATCGTTGGCCAGCGTGTAGCGGGCGTTATAGAGTGCCGCCGCGTGCCGGAAGTCCAGGCCGGAGGGCGTGCCGAACCATTCTTCGAAGACGGCCGGGTGGGCTGCCTGGGGCAGGTAGTGGAAGATCCCGCCGCCGTTGTTGTTGACCAGGACGACCGTCAGGTTGAGGGCGTGCCGCTTCGCCGCCCAGAGCCCGTTCATGTCGTGGTAGAAGGAGATGTCGCCGATGACGAGGACAACTGGCGCCGTCGCCACGGCCGCCGCCCCGAGCGCACTGGAGACCACGCCGTCGATGCCGTTTGCGCCCCGGTTGCTCACCATGTGGAGGGGCTTCGCGTCGCTCGTGATGAACGAATCCAGGTCTCGCACGGGCATGCTGTTGCCCGCGACGATGGTCGAGTCCGGCGGCAGAGCACGCTGAAGCTCCGTGAATACGCGGCCTTCGAACAGTTCCTCGAAGCGGCGGGCGCCCGTTTGGAGGACGTCCCGCGCGCGACTGTTGGCTGCGCGCCAACGGTGGGCCCATCCGGGTTCCGCAGTCCTCCCGGCAAGCTGTCCCGCGAGTGCGTCGGCGATCGAGGCGGCCGAGCCGAAGACCAGGTGGCTGGCGGCGTTGTTCGCGTCTCTGAAACCACCGGGCAGGTCGCAAAGGACGTACGGGATCCCCCGGGATTGGCCGAGGAGGCCGTTCAGCGCCTTGGAGGTCGGAGGCCCGCCAAAGTGGATGATCGCGTCGGGGCGCAGGGCCGCGGCCCGGCCGTCTCGGACGATTGAGTCGAAGGAATCGAGGACGTGGCTGCGGTCGTGGTCACCATTTCGCAGCCCGCTCAGGCCATCGGCGAGGATGGGCGCCTCGAGCCGCGCTGCGAGGCGGGCGATGGCGCTGGCCGGCAAGCCGCCTGACTCCGGGCCGGCAACGATGAGCGGCCGTGCACAGTGCTCAAGGGCCCTCGCCGCGGCGTCGAGTTCGGGACTGGTGGCCGGTGGCGCGACGGTGAGGAGCGTGCCGGAGATGACGGGCTCCGGAGCGGCGTGGCTGGCCGGCGGGGCCATGAGCGGCTCATCGAACGGCACGTTCAGGTGGACTGGGCCGGGCAATGGCGCAAGCGAGGCGTGGACCGCTCGTCGGGCGAAGGTCAGGAAGCGGAGGCGGTCCTCGTCGGAACCCGAGGGAAGCGGGAGGTCCAGCGTCCAGCGTACTTGCCGGCCGTACATCCCGGCCTGGTCCATGGTCTGGGCCGCACCCCGGTCGCGGAGCGCGGGCGGACGGTCGGCGGTGAGGAGGATGAGCGGGATCCGGCTGAGGTTCGCCTCCACCACCGCCGGCATCCAGTTGGCGGCGGCGGTACCGGACGTGCAGACCAGCGCGACCGGCTCGCCCGTGGCGCGCGCCAGCCCAAGCGCGAAGAACGCCGCGGAGCGCTCGTCCAGGTGAAGCCATGGGCGGATTGCCCGCTGTTCTGCGAACGCCACGGTCAGCGGCGTGGAGCGGGAGCCGGGAGTGATGCAGGCGTGCCTGACGCCGTTGGCGGCCAGCCCCGCGACGAGCGCGCGGGACGCAGCCGTGTTGGCGGCGCCTACGTCCACGCCCCACCCGTCCTGAGCGCTTCTTCCAGCGGCCGGAACTTCAAGCCGATCTCCGCCACTTCGCGCTCCGGGTCGGAGTCCGCAACGATGCCGGCACCGGCGAAGAGCGTCGCCTCGTTGCCAGTGATGAGGGCACTGCGCAGGCCGACGGCGAATTCGCCGTTGCCGCCGAAATCCAACCATCCGATAGGGGCGGCGTACCAGCCCCGGTCCATCCGTTCGAGCCGGCGGATAGCGTCCAGCGCTTCAGCCCGCGGCCAGCCGCCGACCGCGGGCGTCGGGTGCATGGCCCGCACCAGGTCGAAGATCGTCGTCCCCGGCTGCACCGTGGCGGTGACCGGTGTGTGCAGATGCTGGATGTTTGCCAGCTTCATCAGTACGGGTTCCGCAGCGTGTTCAAGGAAGCGCGTATGCGGGGCGAGCGAAGCGGCAGTCGCCCGGACGACGAAATCGTGCTCCTCGCGTTCCTTCGGGTCATGCAGCAACTGCTCCCCGAGTGCAGCGTCCTCTTCTTCCGTCGTCCCCCGGCGGCAGGACCCGGCCAGGCTGTCGGCGCGGGCAATGCCGTCCGCGAGCGACACGAGCCGTTCGGGGCTGGCCCCCAGCCAGGTTGCCCCGCCGGTCTCGAACTGAAAGACGAAACAGGCCGGGTAACGCTTAGCGAGCGCGGCCATGGTGCGCTCGCGCGACCAGCCGGGGCCGAGCCTGATGTGGCGCTGCCGGGCAAGCACGGTTTTGGCGTAGCGATTCGCGTGGATCTCTCCGACAGCGGTGGCCACCGCATCCTGCCATGCCGGGGTGTCGAGCCCGGCAGTTGCACCGGCGGCCGATGGCTCAGGGCGGGCGCTGCCGCCCTCGTGGCCGCTGAGCACGCAGACGGACCCGGCCGGCCCGTCCTCTCCCCAGGCGATCAGCACTCGCGGCAGGATGAACTGCCAGGCGCCCAGAGAGTCCCAGTGGGGGTCGTGGTGCCGCTGCCCGGGGTCGAACTCGAAACCGCCGAAGAGGCGGGGGGCGGCGGCTGCGTCTATGCCGGGGTCGCAATCGAGGACCAGGTCGGCGAAGGCGGGAGGGCTCACGGATGCGTTTCGGGGGGCCGTGAAGCGCGCGGCGACGCCGATTCCGAAGAGCCGGATGCCGCTGGCACCGTGTTCCCACGAGATACAGGACCGGGCGCGCAGCGCTTCCAGCCCGCCAGAGGTGAGCTGCTGGAGGAGCTCAGCGGGGAGCGGCGCAGCGAGGACGGTGCCCGCCGGCGCGCTGCGGGCCGCGAGCGTGGAGACGAAACCTTCGAGAGAGCGCGGCTTAAGAGGACGAAGCGCAGGGGCCGTCATCGATTCCTTTCGCAGTCGGCGCCGGTTGGGCGGGCCGGTAAGAACGATCCGTGGACAAAAGGTTAGCGAGGTGCGCGCTTACGGGCTGTCGGGGCGCTCACCGAGGGTGCAATTCAGGCGATCCCGCGGTACACCTCCATGGTTGCCGCCGCCGTGCGGTCCCACGAGTACTTCGCCGCCCGTTCCAGGCCACGTCCAATCCACTCGTCCCGGCAGGTGGGGGAGCGCAGCAGTTCTTCGACGCTGGCGGCGATCGCGCCGGGAGAGCGCGTTGGCACCGTTATCGCCGCGCCAGCACTGTGTTCCTGGAGCACGGGAATGGCGGAGACGATCGCTGGAGTCCCGCAGGCCATGGCCTCGAGCGGCGGCAGGCCGAACCCTTCGTACTCAGACGCAAAGACAAGCGCCCGTGCGCCAGTGTAGAGCGCTGGAAGGTCTGCATCAGCGACACGACCGAGGAAGTGGACGCGGCCGGCTATGCCCAACCGGGCTACTTCGCGCGCATAGTGCGGGGCCACGTGGGGCGCGGGAAGGCCCGCGAGGGCCAGGTCGATGTCGATGCCGCGCTGCTTCAGCATGGCCGTTGCCCGGAGGGCATCAACGATCCGTTTGTTCCGGTTCCAGGTCCCGACGCAGAGGATGTAGGGGCGCGCCAGGCCAAGCCGGACCGTCGTCTCCTTGACAGAAGCTGGGGAGGCCGGGCGCATGAACGGCCTCCCCGCGAGAGGCGTGACGTGGACGCGGCGCGCCGGCAGGCCCAGCTCG
>PNKC01000080.1 GCA_013822275.1 Anaerolinea sp.
TGTGTGCCGCGGCCCTGTCAGTGGGCGTGGCGGCCCGAGGCGGCTCGCCCGCGCTACTCCGGCTCTTTGAGACCTTTGCCATCCAATGTCCGAACGAGACGCATCCAGACGATCGTTCTGGCTGCAAGCAACGCCCGGGCGAATCACTTGACGTGGTGACTTTCACCCTCAGCGGCAAGGAGGCAAGCCTGCTTCCTCTGGCGGAGTTGGAACGGTTCCTGCGCGACTGGTTCGCCAAACCTGGGCCTGTCGCGGTCGCTGCCGTGGGCTGCCCCCAGCCAGACCCGGCGGTGCGCCCCGACTGCTCATCCGGCTTCGCCACGACGCTGGTAATCTCAGCGGGGACGGACGACGCACGTTCGGTCGTGCTGCTTGGCAGACTCTCCGCCACCGGTCAGCCGCGGCTGTTTGGCGCCTATTTCGGGAGATCGGACGAGACGGCTGTCGTCGGGGGCCGGCAACAGGTTGCTGGTCCGACCGTCGACAACTTGAGGTGGTTCTATTTCCAGCGGTGGCATGATCAGGCGGGCTCAGGGCCGGTCGGCCCATCTCAAGGGAATTGAACCGGATGCCGCGGGTGGCGAAAACCGTCACAGCGAGAGAGGCGGCCCACAGGGCCCGCCTCTCTCGGCACCGCACTCGCCGCGAGTGCCCAACCCTGCCCGCAACCATGCCCCCGCTTCGCCCCGCGATTAGGTAGCACTTCCGCCCGGTATGAACCGAACCTATTGACGACGCCTATAGCTCGGATGTAGAACACGCCCATCTTTGGGGGCGGTCAAGGCTCTAAACGCCACCGCTCCCACTTCGGGGGAAACATCTTGCCATCGGATACCTACTGGAATCGCCGCCTCAATCGCCGCCGCGCCCTTCTCGGCGCGGGCTCCGCGGGAATGGGGGTAGCGGCCCTTGGCCTTGTCGGCTGTGGCGACGACGACGACAGCAACGCCGAACCGACGAAACCGCTCGAAGAGAAGCAGGCCGAAGTCAAAAGCTTCCTCTGGGATCGCAAGGACACCACCGCCCAGGCCGTCAAGGGCTCCATCTACCAGACCTATACAACCGCCGACGCGACGAACCTCGACCCGCTCTCGTCGCCCTCGTTCACGGCAAACGCCTGGGGCTCGTGGTACTACCCACGGCTCATGACCTACAAGCCCGGCTACCGGGTGGCGGCGAACGGCGAGTACGAAGGCTACCTCGCTCAGGGCGTTGAGCAGCCGGACCCGACAACCGTCACCTTCAAGCTCCGCCAGAACGCCGTCTGGGAGGACAAGGCTCCGCTGAACAAGCGCCCGATCGATGCCGACGACGTCGTCTTCTCGTGGAAGAAGTTCGCGGAGAAGGGCCAGTCCCGCAAAGACCTGGTGAAACTGCCGGATAACCCCACCGGGCCCGTGGAATCGATCAGCGCGCCGGACAAGAACACGGTCGTCTTCAAACTGGCGTTCCCGTATGCACCGTTCGTCTCAGCGATGGCCTATTCGCGCTACCTCCAGATCATGCCCAGGGAATCGGAGGGCGGCTACGACCCGCGCAACGAGACACGCTCGGGCGGGCCGTGGATCCTGAGCAACTACCAGCGCAGCGTGACCTTCGAGATCCGCAAGAACCCCAACTTCTGGGACAAGGACCGCGTCCTGTTGGATGGCTTCGATATCCCGATCATCCCCGAGTACGCCGCCCAACTGGCGCAGTTCCGGGCCAAGAAGCTCTGGACCTTCGGCGGCCTCCGCCAGGAGGACGTGATCTCAACCAAGAAGGACCTGCCGGACCTCCAGGTGGACTCCAACGCCCAGGGCCGCACCGCCTGGCTCACCTACTTCGGGCTCCAGCCAGGCTCACCGTTCCTCGACCCGCGCGTCCGCCAGGCAGCTTCGATGCTCATCGACCGCGATACCTGGATCGACACCTTCTACAACGTCAGCGAGTTCAAGAAGGAAGGCTACCCGATCGAGTCCCGCTGGCACTCGCACATCTCCGCTGGCTGGGAAGGCTTCTGGGTGGACCCGCGCGGCAGTGACATGGGGGCGAACGGCAAGAACTTCGTCCAGAACGTGGCGGAGGCCAAGAAGCTGCTCGACGCCGCCGGCGTCAAGACCCCGATCGAGACAGACATCGCCTGGATCAGCACCGGCCAGTACGGCGTCACCTTCCCCAAGCACGCCGAAGTTATCAAGGGCATGCTAGAAGAGTCTGGCCTCTTCAAGCTCAAGCAGATCAACCCGGATTACCAGACCGACTACCTGCCCAAGTACTACTTCGCCAAAGGTGATTTCAAAGGCATCGCCGTCGGCGCCTCCACCCAATTCCCGGAAGTGGACCAGTACCTCTTCGCCTACTATCACACCCAGGGGAGCCGCCAGAAGGTTGCCTTCCAGGGCACGAACGGCGACGCGAAGTCCGACAAGCTGATCGAACAGCAGCGGCAGGAGCTGGATGCGAAGAAACGGATGGAACTGATCAAGGAGTGGCAGCGCTACGTTGCCGGCACCATGCCCATGATCCCCTACCCGGGGCAGGCGAACACCTTCAGCCTCTTCTGGCCGTGGGTCGGCAACTACGGCGTCTTCCGCGCCTGGGACGTCGAATCCGGCCGTGACCGCACCGAAACCGCGATCTGGTTCGACAAGAGCAAGTACACGGGCTAATCGTCCGCACGCTGGTCGCCGGCGCCCGGCAGCGGTGGGCGCCGCGGGCCTCCGTCGAATCAAGGAGGAGTTCGTGGGCCGTTACGTCATCCAGAGACTCATGCTCGCGGGCGTCACGCTCGTGATGGTCTCCGTCCTGGTCTTTAGCCTGATCCGCGTGGTCGTGCCGTTCTTTTACGCGGACGCGGTGGATATTGTGGCCGGCGAATACGGCCGCACAGACGAGGCACGGGCCGATGCCCTGCGCGACGAGTACGGGCTGAGCGGTAACCTTATCGGCCAGTACTTCAAATGGGCCGCCAACGTCCTCACAGGCGACCTCGGCGAGTCGCTCTTCAATGGCCGTTCAATCTCTGGTGAGATCCGCGACCGCGTCGTCGTGTCCTTCGAACTGGGGCTTGTCGGCCTGGTTTCGGGGCTGCTTTTCTCGGTGCCAATGGGGATCGCCGCAGCGGTCTGCCAGGACCGCTGGCCAGACTACATCCTCCGCACGTTGGCCATCCTCATCAACGCCCTGCCCGGGTTCTGGCTCGCCATCCTCATCCTCACCTTCGGTTCCCTCTGGTTTAACTGGGCGCCCCCGCTGAAGTTCAAGTACCTCTGGGAAGACCCGGTCCAGCACGTCAAAATCATGGCCCTGCCGGCGCTGCTCATCGGCCTTACGCCAAGCGCCGGCATCGTCCGCATCGTCCGCACCCAGATGCTGGAGGTCATGCGCCAGGACTACATCCGCACCGCCCAGGCGAAGGGCCTGAACGGACGGGCGGTGATCTTCGGCCACGCCATGCGGAACAGCCTGATCCCGGTCGTCACCGTCGTCGGCCTCAGCCTCCCGAACCTCATCGCCGGCACGGCAATCTTCGAGGCGATCTTCGTCCTCCCGGGTATGGGCCAGTACCTCGTCTCCTCCGTCGGCAACCTGGATTACCCGGTGATCATGTCCACCAACCTCATCTTCGCCGTCCTCATCGTCACCGCAAACTTGCTGGTGGACCTCTCCTACCCACTCCTCGACCCAAGGATCAGGTACTGACATGGCAAGTTCCGCCAGTGCCTCCGCACTCGAATTCGGCCCGCGGGCGCGCCGCGAATACATCCTCCCGCTGCGCATGGTCCTTGGCCTGGGCCGCTTCGCGCGGCGTAAACCGCTCGGCTTTGTCGGCCTCATGATCGTCCTCTCGCTCATTGGCGCCGCCGTCTTCGCCGAACAACTCGCGCCTTACGACCCGGCCAAGCTCGACCTCAAGCACCGCCTCGAGGGTTCCACCTCGCTCCACAAACTGGGCACGGATGCGACCGGCAAGGATGTGCTTTCGCGCCTCCTCTACGGCGCCCGCATCTCGATGCTCGTCGGCTTCGGGGCCATCACCATCAGCGAGCTGGGCGCCGTCAGTATCGGCGTCGTCAGCGGCTACCGGGGCGGGTGGTTCGACAAGATCGTCCAGCGCTTCGTCGATGCCTGGCAGGCGATGCCCGGCCTCATCATCCTCATCACCTTCCTTGGCATCGTCCGGCGGATGCCGAACGTCAACCTGGTACTCGCCATGGTCATCGCGATCGGCGTCCTCGGCATCCCCGGACGGTCGCGCGTCTTCCGTTCACAGGTGCTCACGATTAAGGAAGCGCCCTACGTGGAAGCCGCCCGCTCCATGGGCGCCGGCGGCGTCCGCATCGTCTGGGCCTGCATCCTGCCGAATGTCCTCCCACTTATCCTCGTCAGCGCCACCGTCGGTCTCGGCGGCGTTATCCTCGCGGAAGCCAGCCTCAGCTTCCTCGGCTTCGGCCCCGCCGGTGAACCATCGTGGGGACAGATGCTGAGCGTTGACGGCCGCGAATACATGCGGAAGCAGCCCGGCCTCGCCGTCTGGCCAGGCGTTTGCATCGCCCTTGCCGTCTTCGGCTTCAACATCTTCGGCGATGCGCTCCGCGATGTCCTTGACCCGCGCCTGCGCAACCGCTAGCCACCGGCTGGCCCAGTGCTGGCCACCTGCAGACGAGAAGGCCCGTGCCGGAATTCCCCCTCGGCGCGGGCCTTCCGGCGTACCGGCTCCAACGGTGCTGGGCCCATGTACAATGGGAATCGACCAGCGAGGACAGCGTGAGAACCTTCAAGATAGTTGTGGAGAAGCATACGGCGGGCTACGTCGCATACCCACTGGGGATCGCGGGCGCGGTGGTAGGGCAAGGGCAGTCGTACGACGAAGCCCTGGCGGACGTCACGTCTGCTATCCGGTTCCACCTCGAGACCTTCGGCGAAGGCGAAATCGAGGATGATGCTGTCCTGGAAGCCTTCGTCGCCGAGGCACGGATAGAGACTGGTGCCCCCGTTCCCGGCTGATGCGCCGAAGCCTCGTGTTCTTCGGGCACTTGCGCGCCTTGGCTTCGAGGTTGTCCGGGAGAGAGAGCACATCTCCCTCCAACGCACGACGAGCACCGGGCGGGACACGCTCACCCTGCCCAACCACCAGACCATTAGCGCTGGCACCCTGCGAGCCGCATGTCGCCAGGGCCACATCGACCGCGACAGTTTCATGGCCGCCTATGAGGATGCCTGATGCTCACGACCCCCTTCCAGCCGCCGCTCCAACCCATGCTCGCCAAGCTCACAGACTCCATCCCCGATGGTGAAGGCTGGCTGTACGAGCCCAAGTGGGACGGCTTCCGCTGCATCCTCTTTTTCGACGGCAGCGAAATCTTCCTCCAGTCCCGCGACTCCAAGCCGCTGGGACGGTACTTTCCCGAGCTTGAGGACCAGCTTCCAAAAGTACTGCCTGGGCCGGTCGTCCTTGACGGAGAAATCGTGATCATGGGCGCGAAGGGGCTCGACTTCGATGCCCTCCAACTGCGGCTCCACCCCGCCGCCTCGCGCGTCAAGATGCTCGCCGGCCAGACTCCCGCGGCCTTCGTCGCCTTCGACATGCTCGCCGACGGCGACGAAGACCTGCGCGAGCGCCCATTCGCCGGACGGCGGGCACGCCTCGAAACCGCGCTCGGCAAGGCGCAGCCGCCCCTCCACCTGACCCCCGCGACCACCAGCGCGTCCACCGCGCAGGACTGGTTCGAGCGATTCGAGGGCGCGGGCTTCGATGGCGTCATTGCGAAGCGGCTCGACGGCCCTTACCAGCCCGGCAAGCGCGCGATGGCCAAGATCAAGCACCTCCGCACGGTTGACTGCGTCGTTGGGGGCTACCGTTGGAACAGGGGAGAAGAAGGCCTCGCAGTGGGCTCGCTCCTCCTCGGCCTCCATGACGAAGCGGGCAGCCTGAACTACGTGGGCCACACCTCCAGCTTCAAGGCGGACGAGAAGCGGGCCCTCGCCACCGCCCTCGCGCCGCTTGTCACTGACGACGAAGGCGACGGCTTCGGCCAGGGCCGCACTCCCGGCGGCCAAACCCGCTGGACCACCGGCAAGGACACCTCGTGGGTGCGGATTCGGCCCGAGCTCGTCTGCGAAGTGACCTTCGACTACCTCCAGGGCGAACGCTTCCGCCACGCCGCCACCTTCCGCCGCTGGCGCAACGACAAGCCGCCTGCGTCATGCACGTTCAACCAGCTCGCAGCCACCGTCCCCTACGAACTCCGCCAGGTGTTCGAACAGTAGCCACCGCAGGGCACGAGTCCGTACCGCGCGCGAAAGCAAGCGGTCGCTCTCCCAGCCGTCGGCTGTCGGCTGTCAGCACCTGTCCGTACCGCGCGCGACAGCAAGCGGTGCAATGCCAGACCAACTTCGGCTCTCAGCTCTCTGCTGCGTCCGTACCGCGCGCGCCAGCAAGCGGTGGGATGTTGCACTCACGCACTCCGCTCGCTGCTCGCTGCTCTGGATCGAACCGCACCCCGCCCGCCGCTTGCACCGCGGAGTACCATGACCGTGTGAGCGTGGAACGCGGGACGCAACACCACTGGCCCGCTGCCGGTGCGGGCAAACGCACGCCGTTCGTCGGCCGTGAAGAAGAACGGGCGACCTTGCGGCAGCTCCTGGACGAGGCCGCTGGCGGCTGCGGTACGGTCGCGATGATTGGCGGCGAGCCGGGCGCCGGCAAGACCCGCCTGGCCGAGGAAGTCGCGGTCGAGGCTCGAGACCGGGGGTTCCTGACGGTCACAGGCCACTGCTACGACGCGGAAGGTGGAATTCCGTACCAGCCCTTCGTCGAGGCGCTGGAGCAGTGCGCACGCGTCGTCCCCGCAGTCAGCCTCCGCCTCTGGCTCGGCGAAGACGGCGCCGAGGTGGCGCGCCTGGCCCCCGAGCTGCGCCGCCTCTTCCCGGATCTGCCAGTGGCGGGCAGTATGCCCCCCGAGGAAGGACGGCGCCTTCTTTACCACGCCTGGAGTGCCTTCATCGAGCGGGCCGCCCACGTCCAGCCCGTTATCTTCATCCTCGAAGACGTGCACTGGGCCGACGAATCGTCGCTCCTCCTGCTCCAGCACCTTGCCAGGCACCTCAGCGAGACCCCGGCCCTGGTCCTCTGCACCTACCGCGATGCCGAGCTGGACGTGAGCCGCTCGCTGGCCAGAACCCTCGAGGAGCTGGTTCGTCAGCGCCTTGCGCTCGATCTCGTCCTCGGTAGGCTGTCGGAACAGGGCGTCGCAGAGATGGTCGCGGCGCACGGGCATGGCGCGCCGCCGCCCCCGCTCGTCGCCCTCATTTACAAAGAGACCGAAGGCAACCCATTCTTCGTCGAAGAAGTGCTCCGCCATCTCGCCGAGCAGGACAAGCTCCTGGCCCCGGGTGGCGGCTGGGTGAGCAACGTCGCGATCAGCGAACTTGAAGTGCCGCGCAGCGTCCGCCTCGTCATTCAGCAGCGCCTGGCTCGCTTGGGCGATGGCTGCCAGCGCTTGCTCGCGAGCGCCGCGGTGGCCGGTCGCGAATTCAGCTTCGAGGTTGTGGAAGCGCTTGGGGACCTGGAGCCAGGACCTCTGATCGATGCGATCGAAGAGGCCGCGCGCGCCGGTCTCATTCACGATGTTTCGAGTGGTGCCGAGGCGCGCTACTCCTTCGCCCATGAACTCGTGCGCCAGACGCTCCTCGGTGGTCTCTCAATGCCCCGTCGCCAGCGGCTGCACCTGCGGGTCGCCGAGACGATGGAGCGCATCTACGGCTCGTCGCTTGATTCCCACGTCGCGGAGCTGGCCTTCCATTACCGCCAGGCCGGCGCAGGCGCGGCTGCGGGCAAGGCGGTCGACTACTCCATCCGCGCCGGCGGCACGGCTGCAGCCGTGTTTGCCTGGAGAGAAGCAATCAGCCACTACGAAGGGGCTCTCGAAGCCTCCGAGAACGCCAACGCCCTTGATACCCAGCAGCGCTGCGCGGTGTTGCTCGCGCTGGGTGCGGCGCTGCTCTGGGCCGGAGACTTCCAGCGGCTTTACGGCGCGATCGCCCCCCAGGCTTACGAGCTCGCGATGACCCTCGGTGCGCAAGTGATGGCGGCACAGGCTGCCTGGCTCGCGGGCCAGGGCTTGTACGTGCAATTCGCGGGCCTCGCGCCGGCGCGGCCGGACTATGGGGAGTGGGCCGAGCGGCTCGATCGCCTGGCGGTCGATGGAACCGTCCACCGGATCAACGCCGACCTGGCGCTGGCGCGGACTGCTGCAGTCCACTTTCGAGTGGACGAGGCGGCGGAGCGTTGCCTGCGCGCCCTGGTGCACGCCAGGGAGCAGGAGGCCGATTGGGATGTCGTCCTTTCGATCTTTACCACGTTTGCTCTCTGGTGCCGCGGACCTCGATTCGACGCCCGGCGACGCCAATTCGCGGCCGACATAGCGTCTTCACTGGTCACGGTGCCGCGGGACGTTTCCATGGTGTCGGCGGAATACGCCCTGGCGCTGATAGCGGGAGAAGAGCTGAAGTGGGGATGCCGGGCCGAAGCGTCCCACATCGTGGATCGGATGGCCCAGTTCGAGGCGCAGCGGCCGCCGGAGGTCGGCCCTCGGATTGCTCCGCACTTTCGTGACGGGCTGTTTGCCTACATGGACGGAGAACTCGAAAGGGCCGCCAGGACCGCCGCCGAAGTCTTTGGGAGGATGGTCTCAGGAGAGGTGCCGCTTTCATTTGTCGCGTTTGCGGGGAACTTCGGCTTTCGGCCTCGCTACTACCTCGGCCGACCCCGGGCTGACTTCGGGCGCCTGGACTCGGAAGAACGGTCAGCCCAGCCGCCGCGGGCGGTACTCCTCGGCGCGTTTGGACGGAACGACGAGGCGCGCTCGGTTCTTCTCCGGCGAAGGCAAGCAGCACCGGCAGGCGCGGCAGGCGCTCCCGACGCGTGGTCGATGTTTGAATTGGTGATGTTCGTGGAGGCCGCAACCCTCATCGGCGACGCCGAATTGGCTGCCTGGTTCGCGGCACCGCTCTGGGAGAGCGGCGCGGTAACGACCGGTGATGTTTACACGACCATGGTCAACCGGCACCTCGGGGCGGCCGCTGCCCTCCTTGGCGAGACAGGCCGTGCATTGGAGTACTACACACGCGCCCTCGCTGAGGCGACTGCCATGCAGTTCCGGCCCGAAGTGGCGCTCACGCATCTCGCGCTCGCCGAGCTGCTTGCTGAACATTACGGGCGGACGGACGAAGCGCTCGAACACCTGCGAACTGCAATCCCCGAGTTTCAGGCGATGAGCATGTCGCCTTCACTCGATCGAGCACAGTCGCTTCAGAACCGGTTGGTTTCAACCGCCAGACCTCGCTCCACCTACCCGGACGGCCTGACGCAGCGCGAAGTCGAAGTCCTTCGCCTCGTCGCTGCGGGGCGCACCAACCAGCAGATTGCTGGCCAACTCGTCATCAGCCAGAACACGGTGTTGCGGCATGTGAGCCACATCTTCGACAAGACCGGCGCATCCAACCGGGTCGAAGCCGCCGCCTACGCGCACCGCCACGGGATCGAGCCTCCCCTGGCGGACTAACAGTTTCCTGTTACGTCGCTGGCCCGGGCCGCTTCAGGCGCTGTCGACAAGATCCCAGCTTCAAGCGATGGATGCCGCCCAACGAAATAAGAGACTCCTCCCATGCCGACGGTGCATCCGCCGAGCGCAGAAGGAGACTCCGATGAGCATCAACCTCAACTCCAACCCGACCATGCCCGGCGGCCCTCGCCACCTCGGGCACGGCCGCCTGCTCGCCGCCCTCGGCGGCGCTGCCCTCCTCATCGCAGTCGCCGGCGCAGGCCTCTGGGCGCGCGCCGGCACCGACGAATCGAGCCCTGCGACTGAGTCCGCCCTCAGCCTGCCGTCTTTGAACACCGCCGCCCCAGCGAGCATCGCAGGCGTTTCCGCGAACGCAGCGCGCGTGGGCAAGGCCCAGGACGTGGTCTGGATCTACGTCGTCGGCTCGCAGGCCGCAGCCGCGGAGTTGCTGAATGCTGCTGCAGGCGTTCCTGGCTCGCCGTCTCAGGTGGTCGTCGCAGCCTCCCAGGCTGAAGCCGACTTCTATTCCAGCGCTTTCGTTGCACACAATGACCTGCGGGCCGCAGCCGGTGAGCCACGGGTTAAGGTGCTCTTGCTCGGTGAGTTCGCCGCTGCCGATTGACACCTCGCACCAGACCAGGCGAACACGCACCGCCATCAGTATGCGCCCACAAAGGGGGTGGCCAAACGGCCACCCCCTCTGACGCTGTCCTGGCGTGAGAGCAACCTCGGGACTGCTCCATCCCTCCTGATTGGACGCGCCGGGTGCGCCACTCGCCCCTCGGCCATCACCCCCACCCCGTGCCACCCTGCCCCAAATGCCCGCGCAACCCACCACACCTGGCCCCAACAGCCACCAGCCGAACACCGTCACCCTGCCCCCAAACGCGCAACGCGCTACAACGCGCTAATAGCGCAAGTTCAATACGCACAAAGGCCTATGCCCAGCGCCCCGCCCGCCTCGTGCCTCTCGGCCCCGCCGCCGCCACCGGTCA
>PNKC01000081.1 GCA_013822275.1 Anaerolinea sp.
CCTGGCCAAGCGCAGGAATTCCTCGACGGTCAGGCCCATGATGCCAATCGAATTCCTCACGGTGCCTTCAGCGACCTGGCGATGAGCTGGGATCGAGAGGTTCTTCGCTGATCCAGGGCGCTGGTATACCCGGTGGCTACCTTCCACGTTGCGGAGACGCCAGCCCAGCGATTCCGCACACGTCGCAACACTCGCCCCGCGACGCCCGCAAGCCGCCCCAAGGCTAGGCAACCGCCGCAAGGTCGACCTGCACCACCGCCGTCTCCACCACCAGGTCCCAGCCAAACTCCTGCCGGAATCCCAGGATCTTTTCCACTTCCGCTGCGATGAGTTCGGGGGTCTCTTCAAGGGCGTCGTACCCGTCTTCGTGCATGACCGCGAGGACTCCCTCGATCGCCTCGACGATATTGCCCAACGCCTCCTCGCGCGAAGTGCCCCCGCTGATCGCGCCGGGGACCGCCGGGGCGGTCACCGAATAACCGTCCATGGAACGCTCTGGAGAAAGCACGACCGTGAAACTCCGCATACTCACATCCTACAGCGCCCGATCAACTCACACCCCGCTATACCGGGCGCTTTGGTACCATCACCTTGCGTTTGAAATAGCACACTTCCTCGCCCCGCTGGTTGATGCCGCGCGTCTCCACCGTCACGATGCCGCGGTCCCCCGCCGAGGTCTCCCGCTTCTCCAGGACCACCGTCTCCGCCCGGATGGTGTCGCCGTGGAAGGTCGGCTTGGAATGCTTCAGCCTCTCAATCTCCAGGTTCGCGATCGCCTTGCCGGAGACGTCCGGGACGCTCATCCCCAGCACCAGCGAGTAGACGAAGTTACCGACCACCACGTTCTGCTTGAACTGCGTTTCTTCCTCCGCGTACCAGCGGTCGCTGTGCAGGGGGTGATGGTTCATCGTGATATCGCAGAACAGGTGGTCCTCCGACTCCGTGATCGTCTTGCTCGGCCAGTGCTTGTACACGTCGCCTTCAACGAACTCCTCGTAGTACCGCCCGAACTTGTCGCGCCCGTCATGGACCGTCATTTGGAATCTCCTCATCGTGAATATAGCCGCCCTCGCAGCAGCGCTGTGGGGTGACAGCGGGGGAATCGCCAATCGCGAATCGGAAATCGTGAATCAGACCGGGTAGTCCTTCACGATCTGCCGCGCGATGACTGTCTTCTGGATGTCGCTCGTCCCTTCCGCGATGACCATCAGCGGGGCGTCGCGATAGTAACGTTCGAGCGGGAGTTCCTTGCTGTAGCCAACGCCGCCGTGGATGCGGAGCGCGTCCAGCACCACTTCCTGGCACATCTCCGTTGAGTAAAGCTTGGCGATACCCGCGTCCAGGTCGCTGCGCACGCCCGAGTCCTTCTTCCGCGCCGCGTCCAGGGTGAGCAGGCGGCCGGCGCGGATCTTCATCGCCATCTCTGCCAGGCGGAGCTGTTGCGCCTGGTGTTCGAAGATCGGCTTGCCGAAGGCCTCGCGTTTCTGGGCGTAGCGGATGGCGTCATCGAACGCCGCTTGTGCCAGGCCAACGCCGCGTGCCGCCACGTTGATCCGGCCCACCTCCAGCGCCGACATAATGTGCTGGAAGCCTGAACCTTCCTTACCGCCGAGTACCTGCGTCGCTGGCACGCGCGCGTCGTCGAACGACAGCTCAGTCGTCTCCACGCCCTTGTAGCCGAGCTTGTCGAACTTCTTTCCAGAGGTGAACCCGGGCGTGCCAGCGTCCACGAGAAACGCCGTGATTCCCCGGTGCCGCGGTTCCGCCGTTACGTCCGTCTTCGTCATGACCAGGTAGACGCCGGCCCGCTGCCCGTTCGTCACCCACATCTTCTGGCCGTTGATGATGTAGTCGTCGCCGTCGCGCCGGGCAGTCGTCTTGATCGCCTGGGCGTCGGAGCCGGCATCTGGCTCCGTGATGCTCAGCGCGCAGCGGATCTGCGGCTCGACGAGCATCGGCAGGTACTTGTCCTTCTGTTCCTGCGTGCCGTACTCGCTGATTGCGTAGCCCACCAGGACGTGGGTGTTGATGATCCCCGCCAGGCTCATCCAGCCGCGCGCCAGCTCCATACAGACGCCCGCGTAGCATTCGAAGCTCAGGTCCAACCCGCCGTACTTCTCCGGGATCTTGATCCCGAAGAGGCCCATATCGGACATCCCCTTGACCAGCGGGACGGGGTACTCGTCGGCGTGTTCGTACTCGCTCGCGACGGGCTTCACCTCTTTGTCGACCCAGGTCCCCACGTTCGAAACGATCTGCTGGGCGACGGGGTCAAGGATGTCAGCGGCGAAATCACGGGCCATGGGAGTACCTTTCGACGGCAGTCGTGCCAGGCAGGTTGTGCAAAGTGACCGCATTATCCGGTGGCCCCGCCATAGTGGCGATGCGCACCGCCCCGTCTCCGCGGGCGTCTCGCTGCTTGCGAACATTTCGAAAGAAGCGAATTATTGGCCTCAAGCAAGAGACCGGAGGTGGGTGGAATGACTGAGCCCATGGCGTCGCGCCCCGGCTTCCGTCCCACCGGGCCGTCCGCCAAACCCTCGTTCCGTGCCGCGCTCGATGTTTTTCGCGTCCGCAACTACCGCTACCTCTGGGCTTCATCCCTCTTCTCGTTCACCGGGATGCAGATGCAGCAGGTGGCGCGCGCCCTGCTTGCCTGGCAGTTGACCCACTCCTTCGGCGCGGTAGGCGCCATCTCGCTCTCCTTCGGCCTGCCGATGATGCTCTTCTCCCTTGTCGGCGGTTCCCTTGCCGACCGCTTTGAAAAGCGCAACCTCTCCCTCGTTTCCCAGCTCGTCACAGCTGCCCTGGCGCTGATCAACGCGGTCATGGTGATGACCGGGACGATCACCTTCGAGTGGCTGTTCGTCCTCGGCCTCGGCGGCGGCACCTCGATAGCCCTGGGGATGCCTGCCCGCGCGCCGCTGATGGCCCAGGTGGTCGGCCCGCAGAACGTGATGAGCGCGATGGCGATGTCCAACGCAGCCATGAACGCGACCAGGTTGTTCGGGCCGGCCGTGGCAGGCGTGATGGTGGGTGCCTGGAACTTGGAATCCGTCTACTTCCTCCAGGCCGGTCTCTACGTTATCTCGTGTCTGACGCTCCTCGCCGTGCCGACGGGCCTCGGCAACGTGGCGATGGGTCCGATGGGCGGGAAACGCGCCAGCATGTTCGCCGAAATTGGCGCTGGCCTCCGCTATGTCGCTTCCGATCCCCGCCTTCGCCTGCTCAACATCAGCATGCTCAGCGTCAGCTTCTTCGCGATGCCCTACGTCATGCTCCTTGCCGGCTTCGTTTACGAGGAGTTGGGCATGGGTGAGTTCGAATTCGGTCTCCTGCAGTCGGTGTCCGGCGCCGGTGCGCTCATCGGCTCCCTCGGCATCGCCACCCTTGCCGCCTTTGACCGCAAGGGTCTGGTGCAGTGGATCGCCGGAATAGTCGGCGGGCTAGGCCTGGTTGGCCTGGCGTTGGCCTCAAACGCCTTCGGCTTTGCGGGGGCGATAGCCATGATGCTCGTCCTGGGGCTGGCGCTTACCGCCTACCAGACGCTCAACAGCACCCTGATCATCGATGCCGCCCGCCCCGAATACTACGGCCGCGTGATGAGCATCAACATGCTCAGCTTCAGCGCCATGCCGCTCATGGCCTTCCCCCTCGGGCGCATCGCGGACGTGATCGGCGTCCAGGAGATGTTCATCGCCCAGGGCCTGATCGTGATCAGTTGCATGCTCCTCCTCGCCATGATCAACCCCGCCCACACCTTTGGCCGCCTCGCACCGAGCTTCGATGCCGGAGTAGTGTTCGACCGGCAGGCGGGCCCGCCCGCGCGCCTGCCCGCCAATCCTGCCCTCGTGCGCGAAGAAGAAGAGAGGCTGGCCGCCGGGCGGCCGTTGTAGTCGCGCGGAAGAGCCCCTGCGCCGGCGCGGGCTACCACTTGCGGCTATTCCGGCAAGGAGTTCTCGCTGGCAGACGCGGTCAGCTTTGCGGTCATGGAGCGGCTTGGCCTCACGGTCGCCCTCAGCTTCGACCGCGACTTTCAGCGCTACGGCTTCACGCTCGCGGAGGGCTGACCCTGCGCGTTGGCGCCGCCCTCGTGGAGTTGTCCAGACGGCGCACCAGTTTCAGCAGTGCCGCGCGCTCGTTCCGGGCGGAGTCTCACTGAATCAAGCGTTCGTGGCCGCGCCAGGCCTGCGTAGTCGCCCCGCTCGATGGACGCGAACAGGTCGCGGGCGGTGGTCCGAGTCCTTGCCCACCAACACGGCCGCCTCTTCGCGGCAGGGGCAGGAGGAATGGAGTTGGGGGTGCTACTATCGCTAGCGAACCTGACAACCGGGTGTCCGGACGGCAGCAACCCGGCCTCAAGGCCGCCGCGGCGGCCCAAGGGTTGATTTGGGAAATCCCGGCCGGAATGAAGACCTTTTCGAATTGCGCTGCGCCACATTCAGCATATCCACAGAAGGAGAAACGAAATGACCATGTCGAACCAAAACTGGTGGCCGAATCAGTTGAACCTGACGATTCTCCACCAGAACTCGCCTCTGTCAGACCCCATGGGCAAGGATTTCAACTACGCCGAGGAGTTCAGAACACTCGACCTGGATGCCCTGAAGAAGGACATCTTTCAGTTGATGACGACATCGCAAGACTGGTGGCCGGCCGACTATGGCCACTATGGGCCGCTCTTCATCCGCATGGCGTGGCATAGCGCAGGCACGTACCGCATCAGCGACGGCCGCGGCGGCGGGTCCCGCGGCATGCAACGCTTCGCGCCTCTCAACAGTTGGCCGGACAACGCGAACCTGGACAAGGCACGCCGGTTGCTCTGGCCGATCAAGCAGAAGTACGGCCGGAAGATATCGTGGGCTGACCTGATGATCTTTGCGGGCAACTGTGCCCTGGAGTCGATGGGATTCAAGACGTTCGGTTTCGCTGGCGGGCGCGAGGACGTCTGGGAGCCTGAGGAGGTCAACTGGGGGCCTGAGGGCACGTGGCTCGGCGATGAGCGCTACAGCGGCAACCGGGAGCTGGCGAATCCGCTCGCCGCCGTCCAGATGGGCCTCATCTACGTCAATCCGCAGGGGCCAAACGGCGAACCAAGTGCTCTTGCCGCGGCGAAGGACATTCGAGAAACGTTCCGGCGCATGGCCATGAACGACGAGGAGACGGTTGCTCTCATTGCCGGTGGTCACTCGTTCGGCAAGACCCACGGCGCGGCCGACCCCAACAAGTACATCGGCCCAGAACCCGAGGCTGCCCCCCTTCAGGAGATGGGCCTCGGCTGGAAGAACAGCTTTGGCACCGGCAGTGGTGGCGACACGATCACCAGCGGGCTGGAGGGTGCCTGGACCCCCACTCCCGTGAAGTGGGACAACAGCTTCTTCGAGACGTTGTTCCGCTACGATTGGGACCTGACCAAGAGTCCCGCCGGTGCGTGGCAGTGGATCCCGACAGATCCGGCCGCGGCGAGCGCCGTGCCCGATGCCCACGATCCGTCCAAGAGGCACGCTCCGGTGATGCTGACGACGGACCTCGCACTGCGGATGGACCCGATCTACGCGCCGATCTCACGGCGCTTCCTCGAGAACCCGGAGGAGTTCGCGGACGCCTTCGCCAGGGCGTGGTTCAAGCTGACGCACCGGGACATGGGTCCGCGTGCCCGGTATCTCGGCCCGCTGGTCCCCGCCGAGCCGCTGGTGTGGCAGGATCCCGTCCCGGCGGTCACTCACGAGTTGATCGACGAGCAGGACATCGCCGCTCTCAAGGGCAAGGTCCTCGCATCGGGCTTGTCCGTTTCCCAGCTCGTCTCGACCGCCTGGGCGTCGGCAGCAACGTTCCGCGGCACCGACAGGCGCGGCGGGGCGAACGGGGCGCGCATTCGCCTCGCGCCGCAGAAGGATTGGGAAGTGAATAACCCGTCCGGGCTGGGGAAGGTGCTTCGGACACTGGAGCAGATCCAAACCGGGTTCAACAACTCGCAAACCACCGGGAAGAGGGTCTCGCTGGCTGACCTGATCGTCCTGGGCGGGTGCGCGGCTGTCGAAAAGGCTGCGAAGGACGCCGGGCACAACGTGCAGGTCCCCTTCGCCCCGGGGCGCACGGACGCATCGCAGGAGCAAACCGACGTGGAGTCGTTTGCCGTGCTCGAACCCACCGCGGACGGGTTCCGGAACTACCTCCGCGCCGGACTCCGGAAACCGGCGGAGGAGCTGCTGGTCGATCGGGCGTGCCTGTTGACGCTGACCGCCCCCGAGATGACAGTGCTCGTCGGCGGCATGCGCGTCCTGAATGCAAACGCCGGGCAGTCCGGCCTCGGCGTCTTCACCAGGCGGTCCGAGACGTTGACCAACGACTTCTTCGTGAACCTGCTCGACACGAACACGGAGTGGCAGCCGACGTCCGGCGCCGAGGAGACCTTCGAGGGCCGTGACCGCGGGACGGGCGAGCTCAAGTGGACCGGCAGTCGCGCCGACCTCGTCGTTGGCTCCAACTCTCAGCTCCGGGCCATCGCGGAAGTCTACGCGTGTGGTGACTCGCAGCAGAAGTTTGTGCGTGACTTTGTGGCTGCGTGGGACAAGGTGATGAATCTCGATCGCTTCGACCTTGCCTGAGCTCAGCGCGGTGCTTGTGCCCTTGCATCAGAGAGGCCCCGCATTCGCGGGGCCTTTCTCTGTCTGCCGTTTTCGGCGAGCGTTACCCCTTCGCGCCCACGCGTATGGCCATGTTCCCGTAGACCGTCTTGTTCTCGTACATCAGCTGATGGCACTCGCCCGTCCCGTCGAAGTCGAAAACCTGGGACAGGCAGGGGTCGATCTTGCCGGCGACCGCAAGGTCGTTGAACGCCCGCGCCTGGTCGTCGTTGGCGAAGTGGGAACCCTGGAGGCGCTTCTGGCGCATCCACAGGTAACGCAGGTCCACGTCCGCGTTGTAGCCGGTCGTCCCTGCGCAGATGACCACCATCCCGCCGGTGTCGGCAACGAAGATTGAGGTGGCGACGGTGTCCTGGCCGGGGTGTTCGAAGACGATGCGCGGGTTGCGGCGCTCACCAAGCGCGTCCCAAATCGCCTTCCCAAACGTCCGCGCCCCGGCGTTGAACTCGTTCATCGCTTCGGTGGATTCCCAGTGCGGCAGCCGGCCCCAGTGGCTGAAGTTGCGCCGGTTGATGCAGCCAACCGCGCCAAGGCGCTTGCAATAGTCGAACTTCGATTCGTTCGAAACGACAGCCACGGCTTTCGCCCCAGCCAGCTTGCACAGTTGCAGGGCCATTGAGCCGAGCCCGCCGGCGGCGCCCCAGACGAGGACGACGTCGTCTTTCCTCACCGTGTGGGGAGACCAGCCGTGGAGCATCCGCTGGGCCGTGGCGCCGACCAGCAGGTAGGCGGCCGATTCCTCCCAGGTCATGTGTTTCGGCCGCGGCAGAAGCTGGTGCGCCTGGACTTTCGTGAACTGGGCGAAGGAGCCCCAGTTCGTTTCGTAGCCCCAGATCCGGAAGCTCGGGCTGTACATCGGGTCCTCGCCCGAGCGCACTTCCGGCGCGTGGATATCCCAGGTGCCGCAGTGCGCGACCACTTCGTCGCCGACCTTCACATTGGTCACGTTTTCGCCAACCGCATAGACGATGCCGGATGCGTCGGAGCCGCCGATGTGGAAGTCTTCCGGCTCGCCCGCTTTGTTCCGGATGGCGATGACGTTGACCGGCGAGCCGAGCCCGGCCCAGACGTTGTTGAAGTTGACTCCGGCGGCCATCACGTACACCAGGCAGTCATCCGGGCCGATGGATGGCGTCGCCACGACTTCGTGCTCGAACGCCTTCCGCGGTTCACCGAACCGGGACGCGCGGATCACCTGGGCGTGCATGCGGGTGGGGATATGCCCGAGCGGGGGCGCCTCGCCCACCTCGTAAAGGTCTTGCAGGGTATCTGTCGTCAAACTGAGCTCCTCGGGCGCCGCTGCGTCCCTTCGCGTATCGCGGCAAGGCCACGTCTCGCCAGTCTATCCCGGCGGTATTGACCAGTAAATCGCCCGCAGCCCCCAGTCATAGCGCTTCGCTATGGCTTCGGCACATCCACCTCTTGAGACCCCGCCGCGCTCCTATAACACGCGTCCACCACCACGTGCGCCCGCAAGGCCGTGCGGAAGTCCGGGAAGGCCGCGCGCCCTTCGTTCACGCATTCAAGGAAGGCGAAGTCTTCGTACATCCCCCGGCCCGCGAGCTGAAGGAGCTCGCCCTCCAGCCCCGCGATCTTGCCATAACGCGCCAGCACCTCGTCCGCGCCGATCTCCTCCACAGGCCCCCTGCGCCCCTGGTAGCGGATCGGGCCGATGAAGTCGTGGTCCGTTGCGAAGTAACCGCCTTCGAAGAACACTTCCAGGTGCCGCGTCGAAGGCCGGTCGTCAAGCGCGTGCCAGATCGAAGAGAGAGTCGTCTGGTGCCCGCCCGCGTGCTGGAAGGTGGCCACCGCCACGTCCTCCACGCCGGGGTCTACGCCCGCGTCGGCGCTCGTGAAGCGGGTGTGGCAGCGCACCCGCTCGACCTCACCGAACAGCCAGCGGAAGAGGTCGACGTCGTGGATCGAGTGCTCGATCAGTGTCCCGCCGCCCGCCCGGTCGAACTTCCCCCGCCAGGAGCTGCCATAGTGCCCGCGGATGGGGAAGAACTGGTCGTCGCGCAGGTGGGCTGTCAGCAACGGTCCCAGTCCCGGCCCAGACATCATGTCCTTCAGGACGGTGAACACCGGCGAGTAGCGCAGCACCAGCCCAACCTGGTTCACCACGCCTGCCTTCTCCACCGCGGTGACCATCTCCTCGACATCGTTGAGCGTCTTCGCCAACGGCTTCTCACAGAACACCGCCAGGCCCAGCTCCGCGGCCCGCTTCACCAGGGCCGGGTGTTCGGCCGTTTCCGTGCAGATGTAGACGGCGTTCAGGCCTGGCGTGGCGAACACCACCTCGGCGTCCGCTGTGACCACCTTCGCGCCGGTTATACCCGCGAACGATTCCGCCCTCTCGATCGCGCGGTCGCACACCGCCACGTACTCGCCCGGCACGAGCTCGCTCCGGAGCGAGCCGCGCAGGTTGCGGGAGTGGAACTGGCCGATGTGGCCGCAGCCGATGAGTCCAACGATGGGCGTGGGCACGGGCGCCACCTTCGCTTCCACGATTTACCGGCATTTTACGGGGAGGTTGCCTTGCGGTGCGGATCGTCGCGCCGTGGGGGTGGATGCTGCCCGTGGCCGCTTACGGAAGAAATCACCTGGGGGCGCTTGTGTAATCTTCCGTAAGCGGCCTCTTGGCGCCCGCGGGCACCCGCCGCCGCACCCCCAACTTCGCTTTGCCGCTCCCCCACCCCGTGCTATAGTCGGCCCACCTTAGGGACAGATTTCACAAACGGCGACGGCGTGCTTTACGAATACGGCCATATCGGCATTCTGATCATCATCGCCCTGGTCTTCCCGATCGGCGCGCTGGTCACTTCGTGGGCCCTGCAATTCGTCAACATCCGCCCCAGGTCTTCCCCCAACCCGGTCATGGACGACATCTACGAGTGTGGCCTGCGCACCGAAGGCCCCTCCCTCGTCCAGTTCAACTTCCGCTTCTATTACATCGCCCTCCTCTTCGTCCTCTTCGATGTGGAAATCATCTTCCTCTTCCCCTGGGCGCTCGTTTTCGACAAGCTGGGCTGGGCCGCTTACTTCGAAGGCATCGGCTTCATCAGCATCCTCTGCCTGGGCATCCTTTACGCCTGGCGTAAGCGCGCCCTGGAGTGGCGCCTGTGACCCGCGAACTCACCGGCCTCGAAGTCACCGCGATGGCCGAAGCGCTGGTCCCAGGCTCCGTCGCCCGCGCCACCGCGAACGCCTGCTACCTCAAGCCCGAGACGCTCGTCGCGACCATGCATGCCCTGCGCACCGGCGCCGAGTCCGACCTCATCCACCTGACGAACCTCTGCGGCGTCGATTACTGGGACCACTTCGAAGTGGTCTATCACATCCAGTCGTTCGACAAGAACCACATCGCGACGATCAAAGTGGAGGTGATGGACCGGGCGAACCCGGTCACGCCCAGTGTTGTCCCCGTCTGGCACGGCGCCTGGATGCAGGAGAACGAGGCCTACGACCTCCTCGGCATCAAGTTCGAAGGCCACCCGAACCTGTATCGCATCTTCCTCTGGGAGGGTTACCCCGGCTGGCCGCTGCGCAAGGACTTCCTCAGCATGCCGGGCGGCCTTCAGCCTGGCCTCAATGAGTTCGCCGGCGTCGCTCGCCGCCCGGAGCCGCCCGTGTCGGTGGTGCCGGATGCCTAATTCCAACTTCGCGCCCACCGAGCCGTTCGTCATCAACATCGGGCCCCAGCACCCCTCCACCCACGGCGTCTTCAGGATTAAGGCGACCGTCGATGGTGAAAAGGTAATCG
>PNKC01000082.1 GCA_013822275.1 Anaerolinea sp.
TTCTCTTCCACTCCTCTAAGGATACTGGCCCATCACTCTATGCGCTAGTTATTTCGTAACGACCCCTTGGCACCGGAACTGATGCCGAATGGTGAAGTGTTCAGCCCCGAACACAAGTTGGTGCTCGTCGAAATCAACTTGGCAGACGTAAGAGCTGAGCGAGACCGCGCCGTCGCGTCGAGCCGCCCCTATCTACGCAGCGTTGAGGTGAAATCGGGACGACTTGCGGCGGAGGTCGCAAGGCAGCGGATAGTGCAGCCTTTCGATCAGCTCCTCGATCAGGTATCGGCACCGCTACAAGCGACAAGCTCGGGTTCCTACACATCGACGGGGTCTTGTTGGGTACCGGTGATCGTGCGCTATACAGGCGTGCAACTGAGTCGAGCCGCTTGGAATGCGCCCTGTTCCGGCGAGAGCGATCCGGTCACCGCCCAGTGGTGGATGGGTTCCGGGCAGGCCTACTCTGGGCTGGGCAACGTCTCGCCGAGTTGGTTCAACACGTCGCAGTGCGTGTGGAATGCTACGCAGTATCTTTGGATCCAGACCGACATGCAGGTTGGCTGGTATGCCGATAACTATAGTCTCGCGTCAGGAAGCTGTTTTGACAGACATCACGTCAGGATTTGGGAGGTTCCATCCAGTGTCCTCGGCCTGATATCGTTCGGGACTCCCCACCAGGAGTATTGGGATTGGTCGGCGCTGACGCACGTCGTAATAGATTGGGGTTCGGCTCGAGACCGCCTCTACACGTCTTGGCTATCCGGCCGCAACCAGGGCGGGAGCTACTATTGCGGATGGATGTGGCCAGACTACTACAAAGGCATCTACGTCTCGTGCGCAATCGAGCTATCAAGATGGTGAGCGGTGAGGGTTGGTGAACCTGTATCTCGCGCTCTTGGCGCCATTCGTCACGCTCGCGCTCATCGGCGTAACCTTGGCGTTGTGGCTAGGGGGGCGGCGACCGTATGCGGTCGCCGCTGTCTCTAGCGTCAGCCTCGTGGTGGCAGCATCAGCGGTGATTCCAGCCATCTGGTATCACCCGGACGACGGGCCGGAAACGGAAAGCAACTACTCCCGCGGCGACATCATCGAGGCCTCCGTAACCGGAGGCCTCGCAGTCTCTCTGCTTGTGCTGCTCGCAATCGGCGGCTTTGCATTGGCATCCAGCGCATCCCGCTCAGAAAAGTCAGGCGACGGTTAGCGGATGCACTCAGCCACGGGCGGTGCGGACCGCCCCCGTCTCAGCGGTTGGCGGGCTTGCGGGCGGGGCGGCCTGCGGTGGGCAGGGTGAAGACGAAGGTGGTGCCCTTGTTCGGTTCGCTGGTCGCCCAGATTTCACCGCCGTGGGCGCGGACGATCTCCCGCGAGATCGCGAGACCCAGGCCGTGGCCCTTCTTCTGGTTGTTGTTCGCTTTCGCCCGGTAGAAGCGTTCGAAGAGATGCGGGAGGTCGTCTGCGGAGATGCCCCAGCCGGTATCACTGACCGTGACCTGGACGACGTCCGGCTGGAAGTTGCGGGAGGTGATGCGCACGGTGCCGCCCGGAGGTGTGTGCCGGAAAGCGTTGTCCAGCAGGTTGTTGAGCACCTGCTCCAGGCGGTCGAAGTCGCCCCGAATCTTGGGCTGGCCCTGGAGGTTTATCTCCAGCTTCACGTCCGTATCTTCACTGCGAAGCGCGAATACCTCTGTGACGTGTTCGAAGAGTTCGTTGAGGTTGAGGTCGTCCTGTTCCATGGAAACCTGCCCACTCTCGATGCGGGAGAGGTCCAGCAGCTCCTGGACGAGACGGAGGACGCGGTTGGACTCATCGTTGATGATGCGGGCCGAACGCTGGATGCCGGTTGGGTCCTCGATCGTGCCATCGAGCAGGGCTTCGCTGAATCCGCTGATGGACGTCAGCGGTGTCTTCAGTTCGTGAGAGATGTTGGCGAGGAAATCGCGGAGGGTCTGTTGCGAGCGCTGGACCTCTTCGGTCATGCGGTTGAAGTTCGCGGCGAGGTCCCGCACTTCGGTGGGCCCGGTGGCCGGGACACGCTGGCGGTAGTTGCCGCGGGCCACGGAGCGGGCGGCACGCGCGATGTTGCGAAGCGGAGCGGCGACGCTCTGGCTGAGGAGGAATCCGAGGACCAGGGCGGCGGCGACGCCGATGAGGCCGGAGAAGAGCAGCCGGGGCATGAGGTCGCCGACGACTTCGCCGAGGCTGGCGGCGGGCTTGGCGACGATGATGGCCGCCGCCTCGGTTGCGGGGAACGCTTCGAGGACAGCCGGGCTGAGCGGCATGGAGACGCAGAGCAACGGAGGGTAGCCCTGGACCTCGACCCGGCAGTGCTGGGGGGAACGGTCGCCTCCTGAAACTGGCGCGCTGTCCTTCTGGACGACCGTGACGGCGGCGTTGTCCAGGTAAGGCGAGGCGGGGCCGGCGGAGAAACCGGGGATCACCCTGCCCCCGCGGTCGATCAGGGCGAGCGAGGTTTCGCCGGTTGCCCGCTCGCCGGAGCGGTTGTTGAAGAATGCGCTGAGGGCAAGGAGGAGGTCCTGGGATTCTGGCCTGGATGCGCCGGGGATTGTGCTTGCGTTCCGGAAGGCGGCCTGGATCTCGGCGTTCGCCTGGGAGTCCACGAGCGGCCCCAGGTCTTCGAGCGAACCGTAGGAGATAGAGTTGCGGTAGCCGCCGAGGAGGAGGAAGAGGCTGAGGGCAGCCAGGCCCAGGGTCACAACGATGATGACCAGATAGGTGAGAAAGAGCCGGACTTGAAGACTGCCGATCAGCGGGATGGCCCCCCCGGGAACGCGCTACGCGGGCGTTTCCACCAGTTTGTAACCTACGCCTCGCAACGTCTCTATCTGGACCCGCGCATCGCTCAATTTCGACCGCAAATGCTGGACGTGCACATCGACAGTGCGGGTTTCCCCTCCGTAGTCGTAGCCCCAAACGTTTTCAAGGAGTTGGTCACGAGTGAGCGCGATGCCGGGGTTTTCGACGAAGGCGATGAGGAGGTCGAACTCCTTCGTCCGCAGGTCGAGCAACTGGTCGTCCACGCGGCATTCGCGGCGCGCTTTATCAACGGAGAGGTTGGAGACGGTGATGGCGTTTTGCGGCTTCCGGCCGCCTTCGAAGCGGCGGAGGATGGCCTTGACGCGGGCGACCATCTCACGCGGGTTGAAAGGCTTGGTCATATAATCGTCGGCACCGATTTCGAGGCCAACGATCTTGTCCACGTCGTCCCCCCGGGCGGTGACCATGAGGATGGGGACATCGTGTTCGCGGCGGAGTTCGCGGCAGACTTCAAAGCCGTCCATGCCGGGCATCATGATGTCGAGGATGACCATTGCCGGCTGGACAGCGGCGAACTTGGCGATCGCGTCGCGGCCGTTCTCGGCGGCTTCCACCGTGAAGCCTTCCTTCTCCAGATAGAGCGTGGCGAGGTCCCGGATATTGCTTTCGTCATCGACCACGAGGATTTTTTGCGCCATAGCCGCCGGGAGGCCTTCCGCCGGCTTGCGTGCGCCGGTCCACCTCCAGTATGCGCCGAGGGCTCCGGGCCTGCCACCCGGTTTTATCCGGGTCGGGGTTGGCGTGCCTGGAGCCCTCGACCACCAGAGGGGTGAGCAGCGGGCGGGGCCGTTGTTCCTCCCGCTATGCAGGTAATTCTGCGCAAGTTGCGTAAGCGGGAGACGGCCGCATTGCAAACGGGCTGTAAATTCGTAGCGAGAGGTACATGAATGGGAAAGAGCCGGACGCGAGAGCGAAAGGGAGACGCCGCCACGCTGTGATGGCTGGCCGCCCACCATCTCAGCGTTTTTCACAATGGCCGGGTGCACCGTGAGCACACAGGATGAGGAGCCGGAGGCCTCCAGATGACGCTGATCCAGACGGTCCGTGAGCAGTACGAGCAGCTCCCGTATCCCCCGCGGGACCCGCGCCAGGAGCTGCGCCAGCTCCACAGGCCAATTGCTAGCGAGCTGGGGCTCGCGAACCACGTCATCTGGCGCGGGCATCGCCGGCTGGACGAGTCGTTTCGGGCGCTCGATGCCGGCTGCGGTACCGGAGACAACGCGATCTTCATGGCCGCCCAGTTGCAGCCCATGGGGGCCCAGGTGGTCGGCATCGACCTCTCCGAAGCATCCCTTTCGATCACGCGTGAACGGGCCGCCGCGCGTGGGCTGACGAACATCACGCTGATCCTGGGCCGCGTGGAAGACCTGCCTTCCCTCGGCCTCGCGCCGTTCGACTACGCCGTCTCGAACGGCGTCCTTCATCATCTCCCATCCCCGGCGGACGGACTCGCCGCGATCCGCGACGTGCTCAAGCCGGATGGGGGCGCCCACATCATGGTCTACGGGCAGCACGGGCGCAGCGCAACGTACCAGCTCCAGGCGCTGTTCAGGCTCCTCGCACCACCCGCGCTCGCGGCCGCGGAGCGAATCCGGATCGTGCGGGACACGCTCTCGACGCTGCCCCCGACGCACTGGCGGGAGCTGGCGCGCAACGGCCTGCCGCGCGAGGTGCTCCAGGACGCAGACATCTTCGACCTGTACCTGCACCCCGCTGACCGGGCCTACACCGTGCCGGAGATCCACGACTGGCTCGCGGAGGCGGGGATGAGCCTCGTGCGCTGGCTTCTGCCGCACCTCTATTCTCCCGAATCATATTCAGCGAAGCTCGATGTCTCCCATCTCTCGGTGCCGGAGCGCGAGGCGGCGGCGGAACTGCTGAACAGCCGGATGGCGAAACATTCCTTCTTCGCGAGAGCGGACAGCGCGGAGACGCTGGCGCCAGCGCGTCTTGACGACGAGACAGCGATCCCAACCTGGTTGTTGCACGATGCCAACGGGCTCATCCGGCCACAACTAGAGGTGAAGCGCGAACTGGAACTTGAGATAGAGGGCATCCAGTACCGCTTCCTGCTGGACCCGTTCCGCCGGGCGTTCCTGAAGCTGGTTGATGGGGAGCGTCCGCTCGGCGCGATTATGGCGGAGACTGAAGCGCGGCTGCCGAAGATGCGGCCAGGAGAGCGGATGGAGAGCTGGTACCGGCTCTACCAGGGCCTCGAGATGTTCAACTTGCTGGGTCTGTTTCCGGCCCGCTGATCCCGGCGCCTCCACCAGAGCCCGAGACCCTGCAACGTACTCCGGCAACTTGCGTTCACGTCCTGAACGCGATCGAACGCGTTATGGACCCGAAAGGACGATCAAACGCGCTCAGTTCTGCGCGAAGTTGTGACCGCGAAGGATCTGGGTTTCGCGTGGGCGAGGGCTGGGGCGCAGTCGCGTGTGCATCTGAGACAGAGCCTGGAGCAGAGATGGGCGGAGCGCCGAGAGCTGGTTGGCGCATGGCGTGAGATGGGGGGCGATGCTAGAGTCTGGACACCGTGTGCGTGCTCTCCCCGGCCCGAGTGCCGGGGTTCTTTTCGCCACGGAAACGTTCGCGCCGAAGCGGCGCCGTGGGGCTTTTCCGATGTCCGAGGCAATGACTGCAGAGCAGAAACTGGCGCAACTCAACCAACTGAAGGCGGCTTTCGCACTGGGCGGCGGCCCGAAGCGGATCGAGGCGCAACACGCGCGGGGAAAGCTGACAGCTCGCGAGCGGATCGAACTGCTCCTGGACCCGGGCTCGTTCGACGAGCTGGACATGTTGATGCGGCCCCGCGGCGAAGGCTCCTCGGCGACCACCGGCGAGGCCGTGGTCACCGGTTGGGGGAAGGTCGATGGGCGGCCGGTCTACGTGTTTTCGTATGACTTCACGCTCGTCGGCGGTTCGCTGAGCGAAGCGGTTGCGGAGAAGATCCTGAAGGTGATGGACCTCTCGATCACGACCGGCGCGCCGATCATCGGGATCATCGACTCAGGCGGCGCGCGCATCCAGGACGGGCCGGAAAGTTTGCGGGGGTTCGGTGAGATCTTCGCGATGAATACACTGGCGAGCGGTGTGGTGCCGCAACTGAGCGTGGTCATGGGCCCCTCCGCCGGGGGCGGGGCGTACAGCCCGGCGCTCACGGACTTCATTTTTATGACCGAAGGCAGCGGCCAGATGTACATCACCGGGCCGGACGTGATCCGCGCGGTGACGGGAGAAGAAGTGACGCACGACGAGCTGGGTGGCGCCCATGCCCATGCGTCGCGCTCGGGTGTGGCCCACTTCGCGGTTGCCGGGGAAGAGGCGACAATGGCGGAAGTCCGGCGTCTGCTTTCGTTCCTGCCTTCGAACAACGCCGAGGAGGCGCCGATCGTGGCCTCCGGCGATGACCCCGAGCGCGCGGACGAGGACCTGCTGTCGATTGTCCCGGCGGAACCGAACCGCCCCTACGACGTGCGCGAGGTGATTGAGCGGCTGGTGGACGACGGTGACTTCATGGAAGTGCATGAACTGTTCGCGCCCAACATGGTGGTGGGCTACGGGCGGATGGGTGGCCGTTCGGTGGGGTTCGTGGCGAACCAGCCCGCCCAGTTGGCCGGGTCACTGGACATCAATGCGAGCCGGAAAGCGGCGCGGTTCGTGCGCTTTTGTGACGCGTTCAACATCCCGCTGGTGACGCTCGTCGATACGCCCGGCTTCCTCCCGGGGCTTGGGCAGGAGTACGGCGGCATCATCACGCATGGCGCGAAGTTGCTCTACGCCTACAGCGAGGCGACGGTGCCGAAGATCGCGGTGATCCTGCGGAAGAGCTACGGCGGCGCCTATCTGGTTATGTCCAGTAAGCACCTTCGCGGTGACATGAACTTCGCCTGGCCGACAGCGGAGGTGGCGGTCGCCGGCCCGGATGCGGCGGCGAACGTGGTCTATCGCGAAGAGATCGCGAATTCCGAGAACCCGGAGGCGAGGCGCAAAGAACTGATCGACGAATACCGGGCGAAGTTCGCCAACCCGTACATCCCCGCCGGCCGGGGGTTCCTGGATGACGTCATTGACCCGCGCGACAGCCGGAAGAAGATCATCCGGGCGCTGGAAATGCTCCAGAACAAAGCAGACCGGAACCCGCCGAAGAAGCACGGCAACATCCCGCTGTAGCGCGCAGGCCGCCGCCGGCGCTACTCCACGATGAAGTCACCGAACATGGTGGCGTGGAGCGTGCAGAAGAAGCTGAAGGTACCGGGCTGGGCGGGCGTGAACGTCTGGGTGGTGGTGCATACCCCGGTGCAGGTGGGGTGGCCCAGGCCGGGCAGTGAAAAGGTCAGATTGTGGTCGATGCCGGCATCGTTGTTCTGAAACAGGGCCGTCAGCTGGGTACCAGCACGGACGCGGATTACGCTCCGGTCGAACTGGAGGTCGCGCGCGGTGACCGTGATCATGAGGGGCCCCGCGGCGGGCTGCGGCGCGGGCGTGGGGGGCGTTGTCGCAACCGCCGGAGTGGCAGGGGAAGTGACAGAAGCCGCAGCGACGGCAGTGGCCGTGGCAATGGCGCTCGGGGCGGCCGTCGGGGTGGCGGGTGCGGGCGCCACCGTTGAAGTTGCGAGCGGGGCTGTCCCCGTGGTGACGAGGGTTGGTCCGGACGTCGCGGGCACCGGCAGTGCCTGAGTAGGAGGCGGTGTCTTCGAGGCGCCCCCACAGGAGACACCGAAGGCGGCCAGGGCTATCGCGGCGGAAAGAACAAACCTCATAACGGATCACCCCCTGGGGTGCGTACGCCCCGCAGTCGTCGGCGGATTGATCGTCCGGCGGTTCTCCCGGCGGAATGCGGGGTTGTCCCGATGCCCGGCGACGGAGGATCAGTCCGACACTGCGAGGCGAAGCAGCGCGCGGAGGGGATTCATGACCGGTGGAATGCAGGGATCGAGTGGCAAGCCACGTTCGCGAGACGAAGTACTCGCGGCGGTGGAAGCCCTGCCGCCCCTGCCGGCGGTGGCCCTGCGCGTGATGCAGGTAGCCCAGAACCCCAAATCGTCTGCTTCCGACCTCGCCCTCGTGGTCTCAGCGGACCCCGGACTGAGCGCGCGGATCCTGCGGATCGTGAACTCGGCCGCCTACCGGCGTTCGCGCGAGATTACGTCCGTGCAGGAAGCGCTGGTCATGCTCGGGTTCGTGCAGGCCCGCAACGTCGCGGTCAGTGGGGCGATTGGTGGCGCCTATGCGCCCGACGCGAACAACGCGCTGTTCCGGATTGAGACGTTCTGGCGGCACTCGCTCGCTGTGGCCTTCAAGGGCGCGGAGTTCGCGGGCCAGAGTCACCTGGTGGATGTACCCAGCGCCTTCACGACAGGGGTCCTTCACAACATGGGGCGCCTGGCGGTGTTCTATGCGGACCCGGCCGGGCTGGACCAGGCGGTCGCCCAGGCGATGGCGACCGGCCATCCCCTCGAACAAGTGGAACGCGAGGCGCTCGGCTACGACCACGCCGAAGTCGGCGGCCTGCTGGCCACGCGGTGGAAGCTGCCAGCGGCCATTATAGAGGCCATCAGCCGGCACCACGGCGAGGGCCTTCCAGGCAACACGCTGGCCGGCGTGGTCTCGCGGGCCGATGCGTTCTGCGTTACGCACGGGCTGCTGCCTGGCTACGTTGTGCCCCCGGCCGCGGGGACGCACACCGAGGAGGCGGCGGAGTTCACGAGGCTCATGCAGCAGGTAGACGCTCTGATGGAGCTGGTGCGCGGAAACCCGGTGGGTGTGGCAGCCTGAAGTTGTCCTGGCAACGAGAGGCGTGGGGCGGGCGAGTCGCCGTAACCGGTTGGCTTTGGTAGTGTGATGAGACGCGCGCGGAAGGCACCGCTGCGAGTCCCCACACCCTGCACCAACGGACGAACTGATGACGAAAACCGGCATCATGGAGACGGCCATCCGCGATGGCCATCAGTCGCTTCTGGCGACGCGCATGCGCACCGAGGACATGATCCCGGCGCTCGAACGGATGGACGCCATCGGCTACCACAGCATCGAATGCTGGGGCGGCGCGACCTTTGACACATGCATGCGTTTCCTTAAGGAAGACCCCTGGCTGCGGCTGCGGGAGATCAAATCGCGACTGAAGCACACGCCGACGCAGATGCTGCTTCGCGGCCAAAACGCCGTCGGTTACCGCCACTACGCCGACGACGTAGTGCAAGAGTTCTGCGAGCGGTCGGTCGCGAACGGGATGGATATCTTCCGCATCTTCGACGCGCTGAACGACACGCGGAACCTGGAGACGGCCTTCGACGCGGTGAAGCGCGCGGGCGGGCATGTCCAGGGGACCATCTGCTATACCATCAGCCCCGTCCACACAGTTGACCGGTTTGCGGCGATGGCGGACCGGATGGTGGAGATGGGCGCCGACTCGCTGTGCATCAAGGACATGGCGGGCCTCCTGAGCCCGATGATGGCCAAGGCGCTGGTTTCCCGCCTCAAGAAGGACCACCCGGACAAGCTCCTCCAGATGCACTGCCACGACACCTCCGGGTACTCCGAAATGGCGTACCTGATGGGTGTGCAAGCCGGCGCGGACGTCATCGACTGTGCGGTGAGCAGCCTTGCCGGAGGGACCTCGCAGCCGGCGACCGAAACGCTGGTCGCCGCGCTCGCCGAAGACCCTGAAAACGCGACAGGCCTCGACCTTGTGAAGATCGCCGAGCTTTCGGACTACTTCCGAGACGTGCGCAAGCGTTACTGGAAGTTTGAGAGCGGCCTCCTCGGCGTGGATGCGGGAGTGCTCCAGCACCAGGTGCCGGGCGGCATGATTTCGAACCTGGTGGGCCAGTTGCGGGACCAGGGCGCCGAGTCGAAGCTGGGCGAAGTGCTGGCGGAGAACGCCCGCGTGCGCGCCGACCTCGGCTACCCACCGCTTGTGACACCAAGTTCGCAGATCGTCGGCACCCAGGCGGTGCTCAACGTGCTCACGGGCAAGCGCTACGCCAGCGTCACCAAGGAAACGAAGAACCTGGCGAAAGGCATGTACGGGGAAACCGGCCAACCAATCGCCGCTGACGTGCTGAAGACGATCCTCGGGGACGAGGCGCCGATTACCCATCGCCCGGCGGATGAACTGGCTCCAGAGCTGGATGAGGCTCGCGCTCAGATCGGCGACCTGGCAGAGAACATCGACGATGTCCTGAGTTACGTGATGTTTCCGCAACCGGCGAAGGAGTTCCTCCAGTGGCGGCGCGAAGGCGGCGGGCCAGAGCGCGAACTGGTCGCGGCCATCGTGGGCGCGATGTGGGTGGGCGAAAAGCAGGCCGCGCGGCAGGTTGTGCAACCCGTCGCCGCGCCAGTGAACGGCGATACGAACACCTGGCGCAGCTACGGCCGCCTGCGCCAGATGCGATAGGGGCACGGCAGATGGCGAAAGTTACGATTGGCGGGCGTTCCTACGAAGTTGAAGTGCGCGGCGAGACCGTGGTTGTTGACGGGCACGAGTTCCCGGTGAAAGTGCGCGAAGAGGCGGGCTTCACAGCGGTGAACGCGGGCGGGGT
>PNKC01000083.1 GCA_013822275.1 Anaerolinea sp.
AATAACCTCACTCTGGGGGTGTTTTTGGACCAGAAGGGACGGGGATGAGGGCGGACGCGCTAAACGCGCTAATAACGCCAAGATCAAAAACCGATCCGGGGCCTGGGAGCCATCTCCATCCCGGCGTTGGGGCGTCCGGCAGCCGTTTCCTTCACGGACGCGGCTCGGATTTGGGCGCGGCTTATGGCTGGTGGTGTGCGGTTCGTACCAGGACAGCGAGCAGAGAAGCCCAGAGCGGAGAGCACGAATCCGGCAGCCCACCGCTTGCTGGCGCGCGCGGTACGGACATGAGGACAGCCGACGGCCGGCGGCCGCCCGCAGCCACCTGCCCATTCGTCCAGGGCCGCTCCTGCCCGGGCGGGCGGCGCGGGCGGCGCTCCGTGGGTGCATCCTCGAATCACAACATCCGTGGCCCAGGCCACACGAGGAGCCCAGGACCCCATGACTCACCCATCAACGACCCTCACCGAACTCTCAGACGCCCTTGCCGCCGCCGTGGAGAAGGCTGGCGCATCGACCGTCCTGGTGAACGCCCGCCGCCGCATCCCCGCAAGCGGAGTCATCTGGAGCGCCGACGGCGCCATCCTGACTTCCGACCACGTGATTGAGCGTGACGAGGAGATCACCGTCGTCCTCGCGGACGGCCGCGAACTCGCGGCGACCATCGCTGGCCGCGACCCGGGTTCGGACCTTGCCGTCCTGCGCGTGAAAGCCGACGGACTCGTGGCGGCTGAGCGGTCGCCGCAGGGAGCGGCGCGGGTGGGGAACTTCGTGCTCGCGGTGGGGCGTCCTTCGCCCGAGGGGCCGATGGCTTCGTTTGGGGTGATAAGCGCGCTTGGCGGGCCCTGGCGGACATTCCGGGGGACGGAAGTGGAAGGCTACATCCGTTCCGATACGACGTTCTACCCGGGCTTTTCCGGGGGCCCGCTGGTCGATGCCGCCGGCCGGGTGGTTGGGATCAACAGTTCGCGTCTCGGGCGGGGGGCGGGGCTCACGATCCCCGTCGCGGCGGCGGCGCGCGTGGCGGACGACCTGCTCAACCAGGGCAGGGTGCGGCGGGCCTACCTGGGCATCAGCAGCCAGCCCGCAAGACTGCCCGCCGCGCTCTCGGCCAAACTGAACGGGCAGGAAAGCGGCCTCCTGATCGTCCAGGTTGAGCCTGCGAGTCCCGCCGAAGCCGCCGGGCTGGGCATTGGCGACATCCTGGTTGGCTTCGGCGGCGCACCGGTGACGGATACCGATTCGCTGCAGGCCGCGCTCGGAGCGAAGAAGGTGGGCGACCCGGTTGCTGTCGCCATCCTGCGGGGCGGCGAACCGCGAGACCTGACGGTGACCCTTGGCGAGCGGAATTAAGCGGGCAGGCGAGGAGGAAGAGATGACGACACCGCTCCTTGGACGTTTCGCAAGTGCGCACCTGGATGCGGCCACTGGCGACCTCATCGCCCGCATCGCGCGGAGTCTGGTCGCAATACGGACTCGCGGTGGCGGCGGTTCGGGCACGATCTGGCTGGCGGACGGCCTGATCGTCACCAACCACCACGTTGTCCCCGGCGACTATGCGGAGGTGGTGACCTGGGACGACCGCTCGTACCAGGGGCGCGTGGTTGCGCGCGACGCCGCGAGCGACCTTGCGGCGTTGCGCATCGATGCCAGCGGCCTCGAGGCGCTCGAAGCCGGGGACTCCGCGGGGCTGAAGCCGGGCCACGTTGTGTTCGCCATCGGCAACCCCTGGGGGATCCGCGGGTCGGTGACGGCGGGCATCGTCCTCAGCCGGGCGGGCGCGGTGGTCGAGAACAACGTGCCGATCGAGCGGGCGATCCGGGCCGACCTGCGCCTGGCGCCGGGAAACTCGGGCGGCCCGCTGGTGGACGCCGAAGGGCGCGTCGTGGGGATCAACTCCATGATCGCCGGGGGCCTGGCCGTTGCCGTCCCTTCGGCGACGGTCGTCCGCTTTCTTGAGGGGGCGCTTGATTCGGAGCCGGGCGTCCTTGGCCTGCATCTCCAGCCTGTGGAAGTCCCGGAAGCAACGGCCGCTTCGTTTCAGATCCCCGAATCAGCCGCGCTTATGCTGACGGAAGTGGAACCCGGAAGCCCGGCCGAGGCGGCCGGGCTGCTACCCGGAGACCTCCTCCTCGGGTTTGCCGGTGGCAAGCGCGGCGCGCGGGCGGCAGCCGAGAAGCTCGGCACGATGCGCGCGGGCAAGCCGGTGCGCCTCGTGCTCCTGCGGGCGGGTGAATTGCGGGAAGCCGAGGCGACTCCCCGCAGCGACATCAAGGCATGACGGGGAGGCACCGGGAAGAGCTAGGATGGATCCGGGAGCAGTTGTGAACGCAGACTCGGCGCCGATTCGGATCCTCGTCGCGGCGACCTACCCGTCGCTGCGGGCGGGGCTGCGCGCGATGTTGGACTCATCGCCGCTGCTCTCCGTCGTTGGCGAACTCGGTCACGCACCGGAGCGCGGCGAAGTCGATTTCTCGGCGGTGGATGTGCTCGTTGCCGACGTCCCGGACGAGTCGTCGCTACGCGGCCACCTGAAGATGGCGCAGGCAGCCGTGTTTCTGGCTTCGGACCCGGCGACGTTCGCCGTCCTCCGGGGACAGCCTTCGCCGCCCAGGGCGCTGCTCCTCCAGGGGGCGAGTTCGGACGAACTGGTTGCGGCGGTGCTGGCTGTTGCTGCCGGCCTGGTGGTGATGGACCCGGCGGTTGCGGCAGCCTGGGATAACTTTGGCGCAGGCGGGGCGGGCGAGGCCCACCCGGCCCCCGCATCGCCGCTCACCGCGCGCGAACAGGCTGTCCTGGGGCTCGTCGCGCTGGGCCTGCCGAACAAGACCATCGCCCTGCGCCTGAGCATCAGCGAGCACACGGTGAAGTTCCACGTCGGCGCCATCCTGGGGAAGCTTGGCGCGGCCAGCCGCACGGAAGCGGTTACGCTGGCGGTACGCTCAGGGTTGCTGCCGCTGTAGAGGCGCGCCGCCTCAGGCGTCGTCCGTCTCCGTGTCGGCGGGGAGGATGGTGAAGCGGCCTCCCTGAAGCGGCTCGAAGACGCGGAAGTGGCGTTCATCGAACGTAAGGATGGTCCGCGTCTTGAAGCGGGCGGCGAGCACCACGATCGAAAGGTCAGCCAGGCCGGGGTTGAGGGCGGCGTAGCGCTCTTCAAGTCCGAGCACGGTCGCATGTTCGTCCTGGCTCAAGCTCTCTACTCGGAACCGGCCCTCAACTATGTCTCGCAGGAATCCCAACCGGCCATTCCTGCCAACCCGCTGGCCAAGCATGTAGTCGATCTCCGCTGTTACCGGCGCGGGAATAATGAGCGGTTCGCGGGCGGCGCGCATGGCGGCGCGAGCGGCTCCCCCGTTCGCGTCCCGGCGATCAGCCGTTGCGATGACGGCGGATGCATCAACGATAATCACTGTTCGCCGAAGCCGCGCATCAGTTCCTCCTCGGGGATGTCGGCGACGGAACGGCCGTCACCCTCGCCGGACTCGAAGACGGCGAAATCCCGATCGGGCAGCGCTCGCTCATCGTAGGCGGCGATGGCTTCGCGAAGGACAGTCGCCTGAGACTTGCCCTCGCGTTCGGCGAGGCGGCGGAGAAGCTCAACCTCGGCCTCGGTGAGATAGACGCTCGTTTTCTTCATGTTCGTAGGGTAACAGGTAGGGCGCAGCTCTGTCACGCCTGGTGAAGCCCGGAGGTTGGTCAAGCAGACGCGGACCATCGGGGCGAGAAGAAGGGGGAGCCTTGCGGCTCCCCCGCATTGGTCATTGGACCGGGCCGTCTCCCTACGTCGCGGGTGCGGCTACCGGGCGGCCGGGGATATCGAGGTCGGCTGGGGGCGGGGCGGGGTTGACCACGCCCGCCATCAGTTGGGCCGGGACGAGCGCGCGGAGCTCATCGAGCGTCCACTTGCCGTCCTTGTAGATGTTCTTGAAGGGTGGATACATGTCCTGGAGGAGGCCGACGTGGCCGCCTGCAACCTGGAAGATGCGGCCATTGATGTTCCAGGCCTCGTCCAGCAGGAGGTATATGGTCATCGGTGCGACCATGTCCGGGCCACGCATCGCTGCTGCCGCCGCTTCCGCTGCCGCGTTGGCCGGAGCGGCGCCGCCGGCGCCCGCGATCCCGCGCGAAGCACGCAGTTCGCGGGAGGCCTGCGGCACGGTCGCGGTGAGACGAGTGGAGGCCCCGGGGGCGATGCAGTTCACAGTCACGCCGTAGCGGCCCAGGTCGCGGGCGGCGACACGGGTGAGGCCGGCGATGCCAGCCTTGGCCGCCCCGTAGTTCGCCTGGCCGGAGTTGCCCTGTAGACCGGAGACGGAGCTGTAGTTGACGATGCGGCCGTAGCGCTGCTGGCGCATGACGACGGCGGCGGGCTTAAGTGTCGTGAAGTGGCCCTTGAGGTCGACGCGGATGACGTCGTCCCATTCCTCCTCGGTGAGGTTGAAGACCATGCGGTCGCGGAGGATGGCCGCAAGGTTGATCAGGCCGTCCAGCCGGCCGTAGGTATCGAGGGCGGTGCGGATGATGCTTTCGCCACCCTCCATCGAGGAAACATCGGCGAAGTTGGCGACGGCGGTGCCGCCCTTCGCCTTGATTTCGGAGACGACCTGGGCGGCGGGGCCGTCATCGTGGCCCGAGCCATCCGGGTTGACGCCTGGGTCGTTAACGACAACGCGGGCGCCTTCGCTGGCGGCGAGGAGGGCGCATTCGCGGCCGATGCCTCGGCCCGCGCCGGTCATCGCCACTACCTTTCCATCGAGCAATCCTGCCAAGTGGGGTCCTGCCTTTCTACTTGAAGACGACGGTCGCGGTGCCCGGGGTGGTCTTCTGGCCCTTCGGGTTCTCGGTCCAGATTTCCAGGTCGGCGAGCTTTTCGCCGCCCTTTTCGTACTTCTTGGTGACCACGCCCTTGCAGACGATGTCTTCGTTCGGGTAGTCCATGCCGCGGTAGCTGCAGCCATAGGACTTGATGCGCCCGCTGTTGCCGATCCAGTCGTGGACGAGCTGGCCGAGGAAGGCGTTCTTGAGGGCGCCGTGGACGATGATGTTGGAAAGGCCGGTGCCGGTGGCGAAGTCCTTGTCGTAGTGGATCTGGTAGAAGTCTCCGGAGCCGGCGGCCCAGAGCACAAGCTGCTGGGTGCTGCAGTTCTTCTTCAGTTCGGGGATAGACATCCCCTCTTTGACATCGTTCCAGGTTGCTGCCATTGGTATCCCCTCCTTAGTAGCGGATGCCGGTGCCGGTCATGATCGCGACGACCTTGCCGGCCTGGTTGGTGTAGACGGTCTTGTTGGTGCTGATGAGCATCTGGCCGATGCTGCCTTCGCGCTCTTCGACGGCGGCGAGGTGGGACTTCGCCGTGAGGACGTCGCCGGCGCAGATGTCGTCGAAGTACTCGATCTCGGTGCCGCCGTTGAGGATGCGCTTGAGGGGGCGGCTGGGCTGGGCGCCGCCGCGCATCATGTCGCGGCCAGGCGCGTTGGGGTTGAAGACCGGCGTCCCCAGGTATCCCGGAGGGGCGACGATGTCGCGGTAGCCGGCGGCTTTGGCGGCGGCGCTGTCATAGTAGATAGGGTCGGTGTGGCCGACGGAGCGGGCGAACATGCGGATGGCAGTCTTGTCCACCTCGCAAGTCCAGGGGGGAGATTCCTTGCCGATTTCGGCGCGCATCTCATCCGTGATCAGGGGTTCGGGCACGCGTTTGCCTCCAGTTCGTTAGTGCGTTCGAAACAATAGAGCAAGGGGGGAAGGCCGTAAACCGGGAGGGCTTCCGGCCGGGCGCGAATCTCCGTTTCGCATGCGTGCAAAATCAGGGTTTCGGCCGCGCCCTTCACGGCCCCTGCCCGGACGAATCAGGAACTCCCCAATGCGCCCGGCGGCGCGCCCTCTTTAGAGTCGCTAACGACCGCTGGCAACGTGCCGCCGCGCTGGAGGGTGTATGGGTCCGGGTTCGCCGCTTGGCCAGGTGATGGAACGATGGAACGACCTCCCGCGCAGCCGCCAGATGGCGCTCGCCGGGATCCTGGCGGGGACGCTCGTCATCTTTTACTTCGTCTTCGTTGCCTCGTCTTCGCCGAACTTCGTTGTTGCCTACAGCGGGATGGACCCGGCGGACAGCGCGGCAATCGCCGACCAGCTCGAGAAGGACGGCGTCCCGTACGAAATCGGTGGCGGCGGGGCAACGGTCTCCGTGCCGGCGAACAAAGTGGCCGAAACGCGGATCAAGCTCGCCCAGGCCGGGTTGCCGAAGGGCGGGTCGGTCGGGCTGGAGATCTTCGACAAGACGAACTTCGGGGCGACGGACTTCGTCCAGCAGGTGAACTTCCAACGCGGCATGGAAGGGGAACTGGCGCGTTCGATCAACACGCTGGACGGCGTCAAGGCGAGCCGCGTGCATATCGTCATGCCAAAACAGTCGATCTTCAAGGAGGACCAGCAGAGCGCAACGGCGAGCGTGCTGCTGCAGTTGAAGCCGGGGGCGCGCCTGAACCCGGACCAGGTGAAGGGCATCACGAACCTGGTCACCGGCTCGATCGAGGGACTGCGCCAGGGCGGCGTGACGATCATCGACGAGACGGGGCGAGTGCTTTTCGATGGCAGCCAGGCGGAAGGCCTGTTTTCGACCGGCGGGACATCGACGCAGATGGACCTGCAGCGCCAGTTCGAACTCGCCCTCCAGCAGGACGTGGAAAGCACGCTCGCCAAGGTGGTGGGCAGCGGCCGGAGCGCGGTGACCGTGCGGGCGCGGCTGAACTTCGACAACGTGAAATCGGCGGCGGACACGTACGGGACGGCGGCCCAGATTGTACCCCGCAGCACCACCTCCACCTCGGAGACCTTCAGCGGGACAGGACTGAACGTGGGGAGCGTCCCGGGCACCGGGGCGAACGGAGGCACGGGCGGCACGGCGGGGACCGGCGCAAGCGGGAACAGCAGCTACACCCGCACGGAAACAACGACGAACAACGAAGTCCCGAAGACGACCACCACGACGGTGAAAGCGCCCGGGTCGGTGGAGAAGCTGAGTGTTTCGGTGGTGCTGGACGAGAGCGTGACGGCAGCCCAGGAGGCGAGCATCACGAGCGCCGTTGCCGCGGCGGTTGGGCTGGATCAGGTTCGCGGGGACACGCTGAGCGTGACGCGGCTGCCGTTTGAGGCGAGCGTGCGGGAGGACCTCATCCCGGCGGCGGCGGACGGGCTGGGCCAGTACCTCCAGTACTTGAAGCTGCTCCTGCCGATGCTGGCGGTAATCCTCGCCTTCATCCTCGTGATGCTGCTGTTGGGCTCGTTGAGCAAGCGCCAACTGGCACTGCCGATGGCGGTGCCGGCGGTTTCCCTGCTGGCGCCCGCGCAGGCGGCGATCGCGGCAGCCGCCCCGCTGCACGCGCTCGAATCGCATGCCGACCCGCACGAGGAGCGCGTCCTCAAGCTTGCCGATTCCAACCCGCGCGCGGTCGCGGACGTTGTCCAGACCTGGATGAGAGAAGAGGAAAGGTAAGCGGTGATACGCGACCACGAAAAACTTCATGGCCGCAAAAAGGCCGCGGCTCTGCTCATCACCCTGGGCAAGGAGCGTTCGGCGGAGATCCTGCGCCATCTCAGCGACGAGGACATCGAGAGGCTGACCTGGGAGATCTCGGCGATGGGCGAGTTGAAGGCTGAGCAGCGCCGGCACGTGGTTGAAGAGTTTGAAGAGTCCGCGGTGGCGCGCAACGTAATCTCGCTTGGCGGGCTGGAGTATGCGGAAGACCTCCTGCGCCTGGCCCTGGGCGCGGAAAAGGCAACGGAGCTGATCGACCGCCTCTCGGCGACGTCGCCGACAGTGCCGTTCGGGTTCCTGCGCCACCTGAACGTCCAGCAACTTGTGAACTTCCTGAGCAACGAGCACCCCCAGACGATCGCCCTGCTCACATCATTCCTGCAATCGGACAAGGCGGCCCAGGTGCTGGCGGGGTTGGACCCGGAGATGGCCGCGGACGTGGCCCAGCGGATCGCGATGATGGACCGGGCCAACCCGGACATCGTGAACGAGGTGGAGGCGGTCCTTCGCCGGAAGCTGAGCGCGGTCCTCCAGCCGACACGCCAGACGCAGACGGTGGGCGGCATCGAAGTGCTTGTTGGCCTGCTGAAGCAGTCCAGCCGGATGACGGAGAAGACGATCCTGGAAGCGCTCGAAGACAACGAACCGGAGCTGGCGGACGAGATCAAGAAGCGGATGTTCGTCTTCGAGAACATCGGGACGCTGGACGACCGGTCGATCCAGCGAATCCTCCGGGAGGTTGAAATCCGCGACCTCTCAATCGCGCTCAAGGCGACGCCGGAAAGCGTGAAGGAATGCATCATGCGGAACATGTCCACGCGCGCGGCCGCCATGATGAAGGAGGACATGGAAGCATCCGGCCCGGTGCGGTTGAGGCAGGTTGAGGAAGCGCAGCAGCGCATCGTGGAAGTCATCCGGCGGCTGGATGAGGCGGAAGAGATTGTGATCGCGCGCGGTGGTGACGATGAGCTTGTCGGCTAAGGGGCGCGTTATCCGCTCGGCGGAAGAGCACGAAGACGTATTCGTGCTTGGCGAATCAACGCGGGCGGTGTTGCCCACGCACGGGGCGATCGCGACCGCTTCGGATATCCGCGGGGCAGCGGAGGAGAGGGCCGCGGCGATCCTCGCGGCGGCCGGAACCGCAGCGGCCTCACTCGAAGCGGAAGCGAGGGCGCGGGCTGGCGAGGTGCGCGAAACGGCCTACAGCGACGGGTATGCGGCCGGGCGGGCGCAGGCGGAGGCGGAGGTCGCGCGGCTGCTGGAGGTGGCGCGGGCGGCAGCGACTGACGGGAAGGCGATCCGTGACAGCATCGCCGCCGAATCGGCCTCCGTCGTCGCGCGGGCGGCGGCCCTGGCAACGCGGCGGATCGTGGGTGAGTACTACGAGGTGGAGCCCGGACGTACTGCCGCGGCGTGTGCCGAGGCGCTCCGGGCGGCCTCCGGCCAGGATGTCCTTTCGATCCGCGTCCACCCCGGGCTGGCGGACGGCCTGCGGGCCACGCTGACCGACGCGGGGGCGTACATCCGGCCTGACGACGCGGTGGGGATTGGCGGCTGCATCATCGACCTGCGCCACGGCACGCTGGACGCCACCCTGGACGCGCGCCTCGCGCTCATGGATCTGGCGCTGGCGGAAGCGGGCGGGGAGGGCCAGGCATGAGCGCCGCCCTGGACCTGATTGTAGAGACTGCGGCGACGGCTGAGGTGCACCGCCGCACGGGCACCGTCCTCCGGGCGGCGGGTGAGACGGCGACGGCGACGGGCATCAACCTGCGGCCACACGAACTGGCGTACGTGGAGGACCCGGCTGGGCGGATGCTGGCCGCGGAGTGCGCGGGCACGACAGGCGCAACCGTCCACCTGGCGATGCTGGACCGCGGGGCGATTGCGGCGGGCGCGCGCGTGGTGGGAGGAGGACGGGTGCCCTCCGCGCCGGTGGGGCGGGCGCTGCTTGGCCGCATCCTGGACGGCCTGGGCAGGCCACTCGACGGCGGCGGCGAACTGCGCGGGGTGAAGTGGGTTTCGGGTTACGCCGAGCCGCCACACCCGCTGCACCGGGAACCGATCTCGCTCGCGATGGCAAGCGGCGTGCGGGCGATCGACGGCTTCTTGACGCTGGGCCGGGGCCAACGCGTGGGGATTTTCTCCGGCTCAGGCGTCGGCAAATCGACTCTTCTTGGCATGTTGGCGCGGGGTGCGAAGGCGGACATTACGGTGATCGCCCTCATCGGCGAGCGCGGGCGCGAGGTGCGCGACTTCATCGAGCACGACCTTGGCCGGGAAGCGCTGAAGAACTGCGTTGTGGTCGCTTCCACGGGGGACAACCCGGCGGCGATGCGCCTGTGCGCGGCGCGGACGGCGACGGCGATTGCCGAGGCTTACCGGGCGGAGGGGCTGGACGTGATGCTCCTGTTCGACAGTCTCACCCGGGTAGCCATGGCGCAGCGCGAGGTTGGCCTGGCGGCCGGCGAACCCCCAACGACCAAAGGCTACCCGCCCTCCGTATTCAGCCT
>PNKC01000084.1 GCA_013822275.1 Anaerolinea sp.
AGCTGTCGTGCGGCGGTTTCGTGGGCAACTCCCGGGGGCGTGGCATCCTCCCGCTCCCGCTGGTCGCGGTTCTGATTCTTGCGCTGTTAGCGCGTTGGTAGCGCGTTGCGAAGAATAAGGCGCGGTGAATGAGGGGTGAGAAGGCGGTGGCGCGGGCATTTGGGGCAGGGTGTGGTACAAGTCGAGCTAGATCCAAGGGCGAGGTGTCGCGGGGAGGGCGCGCGAGACTCCGAAGTTCCCAGCCTTTTCCGCCTCTAGCTGCCGGCTCTGGTACGCTCGGCGCTGGGACAACCATGACCGAAGAGTTTCCGGACGAACGGCCCCAACGGCGCCGAGAATACTCGGGCGCGGCATCCACGCTGGGCCTCGCGGCGCTGATCGTGATCGTCGTCGGGGCGGGACTCTGGTTCGCGGAGTTTCGCAACACCGGGAGCGCCGGAGGGAGAGAGACGCCCGGTCTGGGCATCGTTGAGCTTGCCGGCCATCTCAACGCGACCGGCAAACCGCCCGCCGCCCGGATTGGCCGGGCCGCCCCAAACTTCAAGCTTGAATCGCCCGAGGGCCGAGTAACCCAGCTCGACGCCTACCGGGGTACGTATGTCGTCGTCAACTTCTGGGCGAGTTGGTGCGGCCCCTGCCGTGGCGAGACTCCCGACCTTCAGGCGCTCCACGACGCGGTGAACCGGGAAGGTGGACCAGCGCTGGTTGTCCTGGGTGTAAACCAGCAAGAAGAGCCGGGGACGGCACGGAAGTTCGCGAATGAGTTTAGCGTGAGCTATCCGATCCTCCTCGACCGTTCAGGCGAAGTGTCAGAAGGCTACCGCGTCGGCCGGGGGCTCCCGGTGACGTTTCTTGTGGATCCGGATGGCGTCATCGAAAAGGTCTACCTCGGGCGCCTGAGCGACGACGCGCTGCGCGAAATCGCGACGCTTGCAGGAGTGGAGGGCTAGATGGCGACTTCCGCTCAGTCAGCCTCGACAGCGATCAGGCCCGGCGGCCTGGACCCGTTGAGGTTCGTCTGGGACCTCCTGACCAACGTGAAGTTCGCGCTCTTCCTGGTCGGTTGGGCGCTCACCGCCGGGCTCGTGGGAGTGATTGTGCCGCAGGTGCCAGCGCCGATGCGGGGCAACCCGGCCGCTCGCTCCGCCTGGATCGAGATGCAGCGCGAGGGCTTTGGCGCCTTCACGGACATGTTCGACGGGATGGGCCTCTTCGACGTGTTCCACACGGCATGGTTCAACGGGCTCTGGCTGCTGATCATCGTCGCTGTGACCGTCTGCACGGTGAGCCGGTTTCGGCCGACCTGGCGGAGCGTGCACCGACCGCCGAAACGGGTGGGCGAGGCGTATTTCGAGCGTGCCCACAGCGCCGCGTCGTTCAGTCACGCGGGCGGCGCCGAAGCCGTGGAGGCGCTCCTCCGGAAAAAGCGCTACCGCGTCGAGCGTACCGGCGAGGCGGCCGGCGCCACCTACTACTTCGCGGAACGCTTCGCCTGGAGCCAGTACGGCACGTTCCTCAGTCATCTTGCCCTGCTGATGCTGCTTGTCGGCGCGCTGCTCACGACGATTGCGGGGTTCGACCGGATGCTGGTGCTGGCGGAGACGACGCCGGGCGCGCCCGTGTTCAGCCGCGCCGGGCCGAACCAGATCTTCGTAACCATGGTAGACGCGGTGCGCGGAAAGGACAGTGAGGGCAACATCATCGACTTCCACAGCGTCATCCAGGTCCGCCGTGGCGAGACCACCGTCACCTGCAAGACTTCGGTCAACGACCCGTGCAGCGCCTTTGGCTACAAGGTCCACCAGGCGGCCTGGTTCAACGACCTTGGGCGGCTGCGGATCACGTCTCCCGAGGGGCGTGTCCTTTACGACGACGTTTTCGACTTCGAAAGCCGCTCAACCGCAGTCCCCGTAATCCGGGTGACGGACACCGCGGGGAACGTGCTCTTCAACCAGGCCCTGCCGCAGATGGATACCGACACAGGCACGGGCGCGGGTCCCGGAGACGACCTGGCGCTGGCTCTCCTCACGTTCCCGAAGACCGCGCAATCCGGCGAGACAGAGCTCGTCACGTACGTCACGGGCTGGCGGGTGGTCAACGGGAAGCTGCGGGTCACGCTCCAGGGTGAGCAGTTGGGTCCGCGCGAACTCGCGCCGGGCGAGGTGGTGTCCGATGCTGGCTACCGGTTCGAGTTCGCCGGCGCGAAGGCGATTCCGGCCCGCCGAATCGGCGATATGCCCGGCTCAATCGCAGGCGACGGCTCCGCCATGGCGCAGATGGTGGAAGACGGAAACGGCCACCCTTACCTGTTCATCTCCGGGATCGACCTGGAGAACGTGGTGCTGGAAGCGGGCAAGCCGGTGACCACTCCTGGAGGGTTCACCTACGAGTTCGGTGGACGCGTGGAGGCTTCAGGCGTGAGCGTGCGGCGCGACCCCGGAGACACCTTCATCTGGGTGGCGGTGACGATGGCCGTCGTAGGGCTGGGGATCACGTTCTACGTGCCAAGGCGCAGGCTCTGGGTGAAGGTGACCGGCTCGCGCACCTATCTGGCGGGCGTGGCCGAGCGGACGACGCGGTTTGGGCGAGAGCTGCGGTTGATGGGCGCCGAACTTGGCGCTGGAGACGCCCTCCAGCCAGGCGACCTGGAGGAACCTTAGGCGGCGTTCAGGCGGGCGGCGCGGCGGGAGACGTAGTCCGCATCGCAAGGGACCTCCCAGAGGCTCCAGGTGCCCTGTTCCCACTGCTGGCGGCCGATGCCCCACTGTTTGAAGCGGAGCCGGCGGCGCTCCGCCAGGGCGCGCTGAATGTGCCACGGGAGTTCCATGAGCGGCGCCGCTGGCAGCGAGGTGAGCATGCCGGCCTGCCCTTCGGCGGGGCGCAGCTCGCGGTCCAGCTCGCGCTGCATGGCCCAGATTACGAGCTTCACGTGGTCGTCGGTAACCGGTTCGATGCCATCGTCCACGCCCGGGTAGTAGTGGTCCGGGTCGTCCAGGGCGAAGAGCGCTTCGCGGATGTCTTCGTTGATTTCGTCGCCGAGGTCCTGGAGGGCGGGGTGGAGGTCCGGGTCGCGCGGGGTGCGCTGGTACGCTTCTGGCACAGCCCTGACGAGTTCCCTGCATTCGCCCACGCGGAGGGGGATGGCGGAGAACTCTTCCTTCGCGTCCCGGAGGCGCGAACAGGCCTCAATCGCGTGGAGGGCTTCGCCGTAGGTGAGGCGGCGCCTGGGGCTGATGTAGGCCTCGCGGGAGCCCTGCTTCGTGATCGCGTTTATGTTGCCCTCCAGCGGGCGCACCATGGTCGCGAAGGAGCGGAGGCGGCGGCCGGGGCTGGGGTCCACGCGGGTCGGGTCAAACCAGCCAACCTCGCGCTGATCGAGGGGCAGTTGAGCCTGCGCTTCCCGGGCGGAGGCTTCCTGGGCATAGGCCGTTGAGCCGAACCACACGCCGGCCATGATCAGGGCTCCACATCTGGCGACGCGCCTTCGCGGCGCTGCTGGGGGCAGATGCGGGCCGGGTCCGTGTAGCGGTGGGGCCAGGGCTCAATCGAGGGATTGGTCACGGGCGTGGTTGTTGGGGTGGTGGTTGGTGCTGGCATTGTGGTTAGTCTCCTTGCATCTGCCGGAGGTGCTCGCGCACTTCACCGGGCGTGAGCTGGGCGGGCTCCACGGCTTCCGGGCCGTTGAGTCCGCCGTCAATCGCGCGGCGGGCGCGGAATGACTTGAGAAGGACGTTCTTGCCGATGGGGGCGCCGGAGGGCGACTTCGCCGTCTGCGGGACGCAGTAATCGATGACCAGGCAATCCGCGAGGTCGAGGACGATTGCCGCCTCGGTCAGGTGATATTCGTCGCAGAGGAGAAGCGCTTCAGCGATCTGGTGGTTGAGTTCGAGGCTTGCGGGAGGGAACTTCCACTGTTCGCCCTGTGAGACTTCATGCCGGACCGCGGATTGAAGGAGCCAGAGTTCCTCGCAGGTGAAGACCTCGCTGGCGGCCTGTTCAGTCATCGCTGCACCTCCCGGGGACGGCCTGTGCAACGGCTCACTTCGTGGGTGAGCCCACGGGTCATTCCCGTTTTGCGCTCCCGCCGGTGTGATTTGGCAGACCCTTTTGCGGGGCCTGCCCGGCTGTCGCGCTGGGACTTGATAGCAGAATCGCATCCTGCGGATGGCGCAAGCATGGGGAAAATGCCCAATTCGCATCCGGCAAAACCCTCGCAGCCGGGGCCTGGCCCTTCGCGGGACGATTCACGATTCACGATTCGCGATTTTCGATTATCGATTGCTGGCTTGTGGCACGGAGCGGGACGCCGGCCGCGGCCACCGTGGACGCCTGCTTACTGGCACCGCTACCGTAGGGATTGACACACAAGGAGCACTGCCGTGACCACACCAAACAGCCAATCCGTGCGCGACCAGTTCGGCGCGGTGGCCGCCGCCTATGCGACGAGCGCCGTGCATGCAACAGGGCCGGACCTGGCCGCCCTGATTGAAGCGGCGGGGCTCAGCGGCGTGGAACGCGTGCTGGACATGGGTTGCGGGGCGGGCCACACCGCGATCGCCGCCGCGGCCCGCGCGGCCCACGTCACCGCGCTCGATGTCACGCCGCAGATGCTGGATGTCGCGCGAGGGCTGGCGGGGGAGCGCGGCCTGGCGAACCTCGCGTTTCAACTGGGCGATGTGATGGCCCTGCCCTTCGAAAACGCCTGGTTCGACGTGGTGACCAGCCGGCTGAGCGCGCACCACTACGCGGACCCGGCACGGGCGCTGCGGGAGGCGTACCGGGTGCTGAAGCCGGGCGGCCGTTTCCTCCTGGTTGACACCATCGCACCGGAGGACGCAACCCTGGACACGTTCAACAACTGCTTCGAGCTGCTTCGCGATGCTTCCCACGTGCGCAACTGGCGCGCCTCGGAATGGCTCCGGATGCTCAGAGGTGCGGGGTTCGATGAAGCGGAGAGCCTGGACCGGTACGTGATCCGCCTGGACGGGGCGAGCTGGGTGGAACGGATGCGCACGCCGCCAACGAAGGTATCGATGCTGCGAGAGCTGTTTCGCGACGCCCCGGCGCCGGTCCGGGCGGCGTTCGAAATCCAGGACGACCCCTGGATGTTCAGCATCCCGTCGGTCCTCGCGCGGGCAGCAAAGGCTTAGCCTGACACACGCAGGGCCCGGCCGCTTCGTCACCGAATCGGCCCGCTGAGTCCACCCAATTGGCCCGCTCCCTGACCGTACGATAAAGGGTATGCCAGACAGCATTGACGGGGTCGAGCAGGGACTGCGGGAGCAACTCTTCTTCGCGGACCGTGAGACGGCGACGGCCGTCTACCTCGCGCGCGACCTCGGCAAACCGCTATTCCTGGAAGGCGAACCGGGCACGGGCAAGACAGCCCTCGCCCAGGCGGTGGCCGGGATGACCGCCACGCGGCTTATCCCGCTGCTCTGCTACCCCGGGATCGGGGCGCAGGGCGCCGTGTACGAGTGGAACGCAGCGCTCCAGGTGTTGCGCCTGCACGGCGCCGCCGGGCCCGCCAATACCCTCCCCTCGGACGTGTTCAGCGAGGCGTACCTGATCAAGCGACCGGTCCTCGAAGCGTTGACGAACCGCGGCCCCCGGCCGCCGGTGCTTCTGATCGATGAGATCGACCTGGCGGGCGAAGACTTCGAGGAGTTCGTGCACGGCCTGCTCGATTCTTACCAGGTGGAGATACCCGGTCTGGGGACGATCCAGGCGGCGCGGCCTCCCTGGGTGATCATCACCAGCAACGCCAGCCGGACGGTGCACGGCGCGCTGAAGCGGCGCTGCCAGTACGCGTGGCTGGACTACCCTTCGTTCGAACGGGAAGTGGCGATCCTCGTCGCGCATGTGCCGGGCCTTGACCGGGGTTTCGCGGGCGAAGTTTGCAACGTGATGCAGCAGTTGAGGCGCGAGCCGCTGAAACGCCCGCCGGGGGTGGGTGAAACGATCAGTTGGGCGCGGGCCCTCCTCGCGCTGCACCGCGCGAGCCTCGACGCGCTGACCTTCGACCAGACCCTCGGCTGCCTGTTTACGAACCCGGAAGACATCCGCCACGTCCGGGGGCAGAACCTGGCGGCGATGCTTATCCGCAGGGTGGACCGCGCGGCCTGAGGGTTACACCTCAACAATCAGCTGCTCAAGCCCGCGGAAGGCCGGCACGGTCTTCCAGCGCAGTTCCTGCTCGGCCATGCGAAGGTTCGGCAACCGCTTGAGCAGCGTCTCGATGCCGATCTGGGCTTCGAGGCGGGCGAGAGGGGCCCCGAGACAGTAGCGGCGGCCCCCGCCGAAGGCCACGTGGTCGATGTCTTCGCGGGCGATGTCGAACTTGTGCGGGTCCTTGTGGAGGCGCGGGTCATAGTTCGCGCCACCGAGTGAAAGCGCAATCGACTGGCCGGTGTGCATCGGGCAGCCCGCGATCTCCCGCTCGTCCACGGTGATACGGCCGGAGAAGGTGACCGGCCCTTCGTAGCGCAGCATCTCTTCCACGGCGTTCGCCAGCAAGTCTGGCCGCTCTCGCAGAAGCTGGAGCTGGTCCGGGTTGGTCAGCAGGTTCTTCATCCCGTTGCCGAGGAGGTCCGTGGTGGTGACGTTCCCCGCGGCGAGGAGAAGCGAGATCATCGAGAGCACTTCGTCGTCGTTGAAGAAGTCGCCGTTGTCCTCGGCGTGGAGGAGCGCGGTGATGAGGTCGGCGCGGGGCGCTGCCCGGCGCTCCGCGATCGCCTTGCGGAGGTAGGCCTGGAACTGTTCACCGGCGATTTCGGCCTTCTTCTTCGTCCCCTCGCTGGCGAAGGGGTCGAATCCGGCGGCGACGGAGTCGTCGGTCCAGCGCTTGAAGTCGGCCTGGTCCGCCGGGTCCACGCCGAGCATTTCGGCGATCACAATCGTGGGGAATGGCTGGCAGAAGGCCGCCATCAGGTCGACCGTCTCCTGTCCTTCCACCGCATCCAGCAGCTCGTTCGCGATTTCGTGGATGCGGGGGCGCATCGCTTCGATGCTGCGCGGCGTGAAGGCCTTGGTCACCAGGGCGCGGAGGCGGTCGTGGTCGGGCGGGTCGAGAAAGAGCATGCTGGGCGTGCGGTTCTCTTCGCGGCGGGCGCGGAAGATCTGGTTGAACGTGCCTTCGGCGGCCTTCCGCGGGTCCACGGCCAGGTCGCGGTCGTTGAGGATGGCGTGGACATCGTCGTAACGGCTGACGATGTAGCGCCCAAGCAGCGGGTCGTGGATTACGCGACCGGCTTCCCGGACTTCGTCCAGGAGGGTGAAGGGGTCCTTCTGGTACTCAGGGTTGCGGGGAGTAAGTGCGAGGCCCGTGGGCACGGTGGGGTCCTGTGGTCCGGTCATGTGGTCAACTCGCGGTGGTGATTCAGGAAGCATAGAGAGCCCGAGTGCCGTTCGGCAATGGCCCGCCCCGGATCTTTGCGGCGGCGCTGCCCGCGGGCGAGCTTCCTGTATCGTCCGCGACGTGAAGATTGTCGTGGTCGAACCGGGGATGTTCGGGGTCGAATCCTGCCGGGCGTTCCTGATCCTCGCCGGGGCGTTTCCTGCGCCGGTGTTGGGGTTGCCCACCGGCAAGACGCCGGTGCCCCTCTACGAGACGCTGCGGGAGCGCTCGCTGCTGGGCGAAATCTCGCTGGCGCGGTTCGCGGCACCGTTCGCAATCGACGAGTACGGCGTCAGCGACCCGTTTCACCCCTGCGCCAACCGCGCCTTCTTCCCCCGCTATTGGGATTCGATCCCGGAGACCACGCCGGTACGCCAGTTCGACCCCGCCGCGAGTGATCGCGAGGCGGAAGCGGGCCGCATGGCCGGCGAAATCGCCGCGGCCGGAGGTTTGGACCTTGCCGTCCTCGGCATCGGCTTGAACGGCCACCTGGCGTTCAATGAGCCGGGCAGCGAGCGTTCGGCCGGGACGCGCGTGGTGGAGCTTTCGCCAGAGTCGCGGTCCGCCGCGGCGCGCTGCTTCGGGGAAGTCACGCCGGCATGGGGACTGACGCTGGGGCTGAAGGAGTTGCTCGGGGCGAAGCGGGTGCTGTTGCTGGCAAACGGCGGGGCCAAGGCGGCTATTATGGCACGGGCGCTCGAGGGTGACGTTGGGCCTGAATGTCCGGCCAGCTTTCTGCGGGAGCATGCGGACGTCACGGTGCTGTTGGACGCAGACGCGGCCAGGTTGCTGTCCCACTAATCAGGAGTCGCGCCCCTCGGTGGGCGCGGGCCGGGGCTAGTCGCCGCACCCGCGATGCTTGCGGACTCCAGCCGGCGATTGTTGCGGACTCCCGGACATAGCACGCTGGCCCGTGCCCACGGAGGGGCACGACTCCTATTTCCGTGGCAACGTTGCGCGTTCGATGAGCCGGGCGACGCTGCGCGGGTTTCGCAGCGTGAGGACGCGGGCGTGGTGCGGGGTTTCGGCGAGGGCGACGGCCGTCTTGCGAATGCCGCGTTTCCAGGCGGTGATACCCCAGAGGAGCATTGAGTCTTTGGAGAGAAACGTCTGGCGGAGTGTCTCGCGGTTGCCGTTCCAGAGTTCCGCGTTCTGAAAGGAGCGCGAGATGGTGCGCCAGGCGAGGCGAGAGTAAACCGTCCAGAACGGCAGCCGCAGCCAGATCACGGTGTCGGCCTGCGTGAGGATGAGGTCGCGGACGTGGTCGTAGTTGCCGTCGATCACCCAGCCCGCCGGGTTCGCTTCCAGTATTTCGCGCACGCGGTCACGGAAGCCGTGGGTTGTCAGGTCTAGCCAGTTGGGGTGGGCGTGGAAGATGCTGTCGAGTTCGATGCAGGGCAGGCCGAGCTTCTCGGCGAGGGTGCGAGCGAGGGTGGACTTGCCGGAGCCTGAGGGACCGTAAATGGCGATTCGGGGGCCGACCGGGAGCGGTGGGGCAGCGGGCATGGGCGCGAAGTATAGGGCAGTAGCGAGGCAGCGAGGGGGCGTGCCGGCCGCTCGCGACGAAGAAATGGGACACCTGTGGGCGATGTGGGACTTACGTGGGGTGCGTCTCAAGGTTTTGCGTGGGGCGGGGTGATGGGGGAGGATCGGGGAGTGGCGGGAGGAAAGGTCGTGTGATGGCTGAATCCTTCGAGGAGATTGCGAAGGGGCTCGTTTCTCAGCCGTCCCGGTCGGCGCTGGAAGCCTTGCGAGAGGCGCACCCGCGGGCGACGTGGAGCGGCGGTGGCCCAGCAGCAGATCAGCGTGGACGGGGCGATAGAATTCCTACCCCCTCATTGGAAGGTGGGCCGAGGTGAAGACGGTCGCCGCCGGCACGATCAGTGCGACGGATGCCGGCCCGAAAGCCAGGGACCTGAGCTTACTCTCCCGCAAGGTGGACCACGGCCCGTCATCCTGTCCCCGCTCCCCCACGACCGAAGCCAAAGTGCCGCCCCAACGCCCTTTCGCGACTTCAGCCTCGCCGGCTCCCGCCCCCGCGCGAAAACTTGAGACGCACCCGCCTTAAGGGGAGTGCGCCAGGGCCTCGTCCGGGCTCGCGGGCTGCATGGGGCGTGGTCGTACGGGCGTGTACGTATAATGGGAGGCATGACGCAGATACGCGAACCCGTGGCGGCGCTCGAATACCCGCCCATGACCTACGTGGAGTACATCAACGACCCGCGCATCCCGGAGCGGACCGAGTGGGTGGATGGACGAGTGTTCCCAATGATGTCGGTATCCAGGAAGCATGCCCAGCTCACGAGCTATCTCATCATGGTGCTCGGTGTCTACGTCAGCCACCGGCGGCTGGGTAACGTGTACCACGACCCGTTCAACATGAAGCTCGGGGGCGAGCTCCCGGGGCGAGCGCCGGATGTGCTGTTCGTCCGATCCGCGCACCTGGATCGGGTGCGGGGCCAGTTCTTGGATGGTCCCGCGGATCTCGTCATCGAGGTAGTAAGAGCTTGACACAAAATTAGCTTTCATAT
>PNKC01000085.1 GCA_013822275.1 Anaerolinea sp.
GGACTATCTCGCGAGCATGTCGAACAACCTTGGCTACTGCCTGGCGGTTGAAAAGCTCGCGGGCATCCCGGTGCCGGACCGCGGAGACGCCATTCGCGTCATCATGGCCGAGCTCCAGCGCCTCGCCAGCCACTGCATGGCCGTCGGCGCCTTCACCAACGACACCGGCGCCTGGCAGACGCCCGTGATGTGGACCTTCCGCGAACGCGAAAAGATCCTCGACATCTTCGAAATGACCTCCGGCGCGCGGCTCACCTGCAATTACATGCGCATCGGCGGCGTCGCCTTCGATATCCGCCCCGAGTTTGAGCCGGCGGTGCGCAAGATCCTGAAGGAGTTCCCACCCTTCCTGGACGACATGGCCGGGCTCCTCATTGAAAACGAGATCTTCCTCGCCCGCACCCGCGGCGTGGGAGTCCTGTCGCCTGAAATGGCGGCGAATTCGAGCCTCGCCGGACCCATGCTTCGCGGCAGCGGCATCGCCTGGGACATCCGCAAGGCAGACCCCTACTGCGGTTACGAGAAGTACGACTTCGAAATCCCCATCGGCTACCAGGGCGACAGTTTCGACCGCTTCATCGTCCGCCTGGAAGAGATGCGCCAGAGCCTGAAGATCATCGAGCAGGCGCTGGACGGCCTGCCCTCCGGCCCGCACAGCACCCAGGTGCCGCTGGCACTCCGGCCACCGGCCGGCGAAGCCTACGCCCGTGTGGAAGGTCCGCGCGGCGAACTCGGCTACTACGTAGTCAGCGATGAAGGCCCCTCGCCCTACCGCTTCCACATCCGACCGCCGTCGTTTATCAACCTCTCGGCGCTGAAGGAAATGACCGTTGGCGGTACCGTCGCTGACGCCATCGTTGTCCTGGGCTCTATCGACATCGTCGTCGGGGAGGTCGACCGCTGATGAACTTCCTGGTGACGGAAAACTGGTACGACATCCGCGACCTGTCGAACCTCTCCCGGCTGATCCTGGAGAACGCCGACAAGGTGCTGCCTGGCGGTGTCGTGTACGTACTCGCGCCGCTCATCGGATTCGTTGCCAGCTTCCTGATCTTCGTCCTGCCCTCACAGCTCTACGTCGGCGTCTATGGCGAACGCAAGATCATCGGCCGCATGCAGTCACGTTACGGCCCGAACCGCGTCGGCCCCTTCGGCCTCCTTCAGCCGATTGCGGACGCCATCAAGCTGATGCAGAAGGAAGCGCTCACGCCAACTCAAGCCGACAAAGCCGTGATGTGGGTCGCGCCGGTCATCTTCGTCATGCCGGCGGTGCTCGTCTTCGCCGTCATCCCCTTTGGCCCGCGCATGGTCCTCGCCGATATCCCGCCGTCCATCCTTTATTACATGGCGCTCTCCTCCATCCCGGTACTCGCCTCGTTCATGGCGGGCTGGAGCCACAACAACAAGTACTCGCTCTTCGGCGCCATCCGCGTAGTCGCCATGACCATTAGCTACGAAGTGCCGCTCGTCCTCGCGCTCCTTGGCGCCGTCGTCTTCAGCGGCACGCTCAACCTGAACCAGATGGTCTTCTTCCAGAAGGACCAGGACATCTGGCTGATCTTCCTCCAGCCGTTGGCCTTCCTTATCTACTTCATCGCCGTCAGCGCCGAACTGAACCGCACACCCACCGACATCGCCGAGGCGGAGTCCGAGATCGTCGCCGGCTACCTCACGGAATACTCCGGCATGAAGTGGGGCCTTTTCTACGGCATGGACATCGGCTACGCGCTGGCTGCCTCGGCGTTCGGCGCGACCGTCTTCCTCGGTGGCTGGTCCATGTTCGGGCTGGACAAGTGGGTGCCGCCCTGGCTGATCATCATCGCCAAGACGCACCTGTTCTACTTCCTCTTCATCTGGACCCGTGGCACCCTCCCGCGCCTCCGCAGCGACCAGCTCATGGCCTTCGCCTGGAAGTTCATGCTCCCGCTCGCCCTGTTCAACCTTCTGCTGATGGCCACCGAGCGCATGCTCTGGATCGACGTGTTTGATGGCGACCAGGCGGCCCTCTACCTCTTCGCGGTTGGCAACCTTACGACCGCCTTCGCGACGATCTACCTCTGGTCGCGCTTCCTCGGCTATCGTCCGGAAAACACGCCCACCAGGCCGCGCATGGTCCGCGAAGCGCGCGGCTATGTGCCTCTCAGCGAAACGAAGGGCGGTGGCGGCTGATGGACGGCGCCGGCCCCACTATCGCCTTCTGGATCCTCTCCGCGGTGACGCTGGTGGCCGCCGGCGGAGTCATGGTGTCGCGCAATCTCCTGCACGCCGTCCTCTTCCTTATCCTGACCTTCGTCGGAGTGGCGGGCTTCTTCGTCCTCCTCTCCGCCGACTTCCTCGCCATGGCGCAGGTGATCATCTACGTCGGCGCCATTGCCGTCCTCGTCCTCTTCGCCATTCTCCTTACACCCCGCGCCGGACGCGACAACGGCGAAACGAAGATGCTTTTGCCCGGCCTGCTCCTCTCCGTCTGCCTCGCCGCGGTCTTCCTCTTCGTCATCCAGGACGCGAACTGGTCCGAAGTCTCAGCCGACCCCGGCCTTGGCGCGGCACAGCTCGGCGAAGCGCTCCTCACAACCTGGGTTCTGCCCTTCGAAATCGCTTCCGTGCTGCTGACGGCCGCCCTCGTGGGGGCCATCATGCTCGCCCGCTCCCCCCAGGAAGAAGCCGAGGACGCGCTCGCATGACCATCGGCATCGAACACTTCCTCACCGTGGGCGCGCTCCTCTTCTGCCTCGGCCTCGCCATCGCGCTGAGCAAGCGGAACGCCATCGGTGTCCTCATGGGCGTTGAGATCATGCTCAACGCCGTGAACATCACCCTCATCACCTTCTCTCGCTTCACCGTCAGCGAAAGGCCGGTCACCGGCCACTCGTTTGTTGTCATGGTCATAACCGTCGCCGCCGCCGAAGCCGCGGTTGCGCTCGCCCTCGCTGTCTCCGTCTATCGCAACCGCGAGACGGTAGATGTCGACAAGATGAACCTCTTGAGGTCGTAGGCACGTGTGGGTTGAATTCATGACCGTGCGCAACGCCTACGTTGCCGAAACGTGGCAGGAACTGTTCGCTGCCGAAGGGCTTTCGATCCGTGTCATCCCGCCCATCGGCCGCGGCGAAAGCGCCTCCATGCGCGATGCGCGCACGCTCTACGTCCCCACCGGGAAGGCCCACGTCGCCCGAGAAATCCTGAGGAAGATCTAGCCGATGCTGTTCCTCGAAACCGCCGCCACCGCGCAGGTCCCGGATATCGGCGAAGAGCTGCTCTGGGCGATCCTGGCCAGCCCGCTTGTGGCCTGGGCGCTTATTGTCCTCTATTTCCGCAAGCTCCCGAAGGTCGCGGGCTACCTGGCGATCGCCGGCATCGGCGTCTCCCTGGTGATCAGCTACATCGCCCTTTTCAGCGTTATCGACGCCGATGGGCATATCGCCACCTACACCCACGAGTGGTTCAGTACTGGCTCCCTCACCGTGAACTTTGGAGTCCGCGTGGACGGCCTGACCGCCGTCATGCTGGTGGCCGTCACCAGCGTTTCGCTTCTCGTCCAGGTTTACTCAACGGGGTACATGGCCGGGGACCCCGGCTACGGGCGCTACTTCGCCCACATGTGCTTCTTCACCACCTCCATGCTCGGCCTCGTCCTGGCGGACAACCTCTTCATGCTCTTCATCTTCTGGGAGCTGGTCGGCCTCAGCAGCTACCTGCTGATCGGCTTCTGGTTCCACAAGCCGAGCGCCGCCGCCGCGGCGAAGAAAGCGTTCATCGTCACCCGCATCGGCGACCTCGGCCTGCTCGCTGCCATCCTCCTCGTCTGGACGCACGGCCCGGGGACGTTCGACATCGCCGAGATCCAGCACTGGGCAACCAGTGGAGAGCCCGAGGCCTACATCGTCACCCTGTTCGCGCTGGGCGTCTTCGCCGGGGCGGCGGGCAAGAGCGCCCAGTTCCCCCTCCACGTCTGGCTCCCGGACGCGATGGAAGGCCCGACACCGGTGTCCGCGCTCATCCACGCCGCCACCATGGTCGTCGCCGGCGTCTACCTGGTGGCGCGCTTCTTCCCCGTATTCGAAGCGTCAAACGACGCAAGCGACGTCGTGGCCTGGGTCGGCGCCATCACCGCCGTCATCGCCGCCACCATCGCCCTCGTCCAGACCGACTTCAAGCGAGTCCTCGCCTACTCAACCGTCAGCCAGCTCGGCTACATGATGCTCGCCCTGGGCGTCGGCGGGTACGTGGCTGCCATCTTCCACCTCTTCACCAACGCCTTCTTCAAGGCGCTTCTCTTCCTTGGCAGCGGCTCCGTGAACCACAGCACGAACACGTTCGACATGAGCAAGATGGGCGGCCTCAAGAAGTTCATGCCCATCACCTACTGGACGTTCATGGTCGCCTCGCTCAGCCTCGCCGGCATCTTTCCGCTCGCCGGATTCTGGTCCAAAGACGAAATCCTGCTGGATACCTGGGAGCGCAACAAAGCACTCTGGGCGACGGGCGCGGCAGTCGCTTTCATGACCGCTTTTTACATGTTCCGGGCCCTGATTCTCACCTTCCACGGCCAGTACAAAGGCGGTGAGCCCGTGGACCACCACGACGAGGACAGCCACTTCCATGGCGACCCGAAGCACCCGCACGAGTCTCCGTGGGTGATGACCGCTCCGCTGCTCATCCTCGCCGTTCCCGCCGTCGGCGCCGGCTGGTTCGCCTTTTTCCCCCACCAGCACGCCTTCGCCGAGTTCGTCGGCGCCGCTTTGCCAGACCCGCACGAACCGCTGGGTTTCAACATTGGCATCGCCGTCAGTTCCACCGTGCTCGCGGTCGCGGGCATCGCCAGTGCCTACGCCGTCTACGCGAAGCAGTGGGTCACGAGCGCCTCGATCCGCGCCACCTTCGCGCCCCTGGCGATGCTCTTCGAAAACAAGTACTACCTGGACAAGATCTACGAAGACCTCTTCGTGAAGAACGTCTTCCAGAAGGGCTGGAACCGGCTGCTCCAACTGAACGACAAGTACGTCGTCGATGGCATCGTCAACGGCACGGGGAGGGTGACGCGCGAGATCAGTTCCCGCGCCCGCGTCATCCAGACTGGCCAGCTCCAGAGCTACGGCCTCGGCTTCGCCGCCGGGGTCGTCATTCTCGTCGTCGCCGTGTTTGCGGCGAACCCGCTGTAGGAGGCGCGCGTTGCAACTAACGGTCCTCGTCTTCCTCCCGGCGGTTGCCGCGGTTATCGTCATGCTCCTGCCGCGGCGGCTGGAAGGCCAGGCGAAATGGGTCGCCCTGGCCGGCTCCCTGGCCGCCCTTGCCCTCTCGATCGAGCGCTTCTTCGCCTTCGATATCAACGCCTCCGGCTTCCAGTTCGTGGAGCGGCAGGACTGGGTGGATTTCGCCGGTTTCAACCTCCAGTACCACCTGGGCGTGGACGGCCTGAGCATGCCGCTGGTGATCCTCACCACCTTCCTCACCGTCGCCTCGGTCCTGGTCTCGTTCAGCATCACATACCGGCCGCGCGCCTACTACGCTTGCCTGCTCATCCTCGCCACGTCCGTGTTGGGCGTCTTCACCGCGCTTGATTTCCTGCTCTTCTTCCTCTTCTGGGAACTCGAACTCTTCCCCATGTTCCTGCTCATCGCGGTCTGGGGCTCCGGCCGCAAGGAGTACTCCGCCACCAAGTTCGTCCTTTACACGATCGCCGGCTCCGCCTTCATGATCGTTGGCATCCTCCTCCTCGCCTTCAACCAGGACACCTTCGACATCGTCAAGCTCGGCGAAGCGAACATCCAGGACACTCTCGTGCCTGTCAGCCTGGTCTTCTTCCTCCTCTTCGTCGGCTTCGCGGTGAAGCTGCCGATCGTCCCGCTCCACACCTGGCTGCCGGACGCCCACAGCGACGCCCCCACGGCCGTCTCCGTCATGCTCGCGGGCGTCCTCCTTAAGATGGGCGGCTACGGCATCATCCGCATAAGCGTCACAATCCTGCCGGACGTCGCGGACGACTACTCCATCTGGTTCGCCGGCATTGGCGCGGTGAGCGTCCTCTACGGCGCCTTTATCACGCTTCGCCAGACGGACGTGAAGCGGCTCATCGCCTACTCCTCGGTCAGCCACATGGGCCTCGTCCTGCTCGGCATCAGCGCCCTCGGTGAAGTCGGCCTCGCCGGCGCGGTCTATCAGATGCTGGCCCACGGCGTCATCACCGGCCTCCTCTTCGTGATGGTTGGCCTCATGTACGAACGCACCCACACGCGCGAAATCGCCCGCCTCGGCGGCCTTGCCCGCCAGATGCCGCTCATCACCACGGGCCTGGTCTTCGCCGGCTTCGCCAGCCTGGGCCTCCCCGCCCTGGCCGGCTTCATCGCGGAGATCACGGTCTTCCTCGGCGCCTTCCAGCGCTACGAGTGGGCGGTGATCATGTCGATCTTCGGCGTCGTCCTTTCCGCCGGCTACGTCCTCTGGATGCTCGAGCGCGTAGTCTTCGGCCCCGTGAAGCACGAATGGGACGGCGTCACCGACCAGAAGTACTGGTGGGAGCATTCCGCGGTCGCGGGCCTGGCCGTGCTCGTCATCCTCCTTGGCGTGTACCCCGCGCTGATGATGGACATGATCCAGCCCGCCATCGACACGATCATGCTGAGGGTAGGCTCGTGAACGGCATCGATATCGCGGGCCCCCAGGTCAGCGTCCTTGCCGCCGCCGCGCTCGTCCTCCTGATCGACGCGCTCATCCCCCAGCAGCGCCGCCTCCTGCCGTTCGTCGCCATCGCCGGGCTCATCGTCTCCGCCCTCTGGACGACCTCCTGGGTGGGTCGCAGCGAATACCAGACCGCCTTCGATGGCACCCTCGCCCTCGACAAGTATTCGGTGTTCTTCTACTACCTCTTCGCGGGCATCACGGCCACCGTGATCCTCGCCTCGATCGACTGGGTGAACCGCGAGGGGCGCGGCCAGGGCGAGTACTACGCCCTCATCCTTACGACCTGTGCCGGCCTCATGTTCCTTTCGGCCGCGCGAGACCTGATCACGATCTACCTTGCGCTCGAACTCTCTTCCATCCCCCAGTACATCCTGGCGGGCTGGGGCAAGGACAACCGCTCCAGCGAGGCCGGCATCAAGTACCTCCTCCTCGGCGCAATCGCCTCCGCGTTGCTCCTCTACGGGATGGCGCTCATCTACGGCGTGACAGGGACAACGATGCTCCCGGAGATCGCGGACGCCATCCAGGCGAACGGCGAGACCAACCGCAGCGTCCTCGTCGTCGCCATGACCCTGCTCATCGCGGGCTTCGGCTTTAAGATGGCCGTCGTCCCCTTCCAGATGTGGGTCCCGGACGTCTACCAGGGCGCCCCAACGCCCGTCGCGGCGTTCCTTTCCGTTGGTTCGAAGGCGGCCGCGTTCGCGGTGATCACGCGCATCTTCTTCGAATCGCTCGGGGCCGACTTCCTCAGTAACGACTGGGCGAACATCTTTGCCGCCCTCGCCGCCATCTCCATGACCGTCGGCAACGTGATGGCCGTCGTCCAGACGGACATCAAGCGGATGCTCGGCTATTCCTCGATCGCCCAGGCCGGCAACTTCATGGTCGGCCTCGCCGCGATTGCCGTGGTGGGCCAGGAGTTCACGCTCGGCGCCAGCGCCATCCTCCTCTTCCTCGCTGCTTACGCCTTCACCAACCTTGGCGCCTTCGTTGCGGTCATCGCCATCTCCCAGAAGATCGGCAGCGACCAGATCAAGGACTACGCGGGGTTGTGGCGGCGTTCCCCGTTCCTCACCCTCGCTCTCGCCTTCTGCCTCGTTTCGCTGACTGGCATCCCACCCACGGCCGGCTTCTGGGCGAAGATGTACATCTTCAACGCCGGCGTCCGCGCGGACCTCGTCTGGCTCGTTGTCGTCGGCGTCTTGAACAGCGTCATCTCCGGCTACTACTACCTCTCGGTGGCGCGCCAGATGTTCGTTGGCGACTCGGCGGAAAGCGCGCCGATCAAGACCAGTCCCTCGATTGGCCTCTCGCTCGGCGTCGCGACCATGGGCGTGCTGGTCTTCGGCATCATCCCCACGCCGCTCATCGAAGCGGCCCGCAACGCCGCCGAGACCCTCGCTACCCGATAGGGGGACCCCATCCCGTACGACGTCTCCATCGAGGTCTCGATCGAATCGCCCGAGGTGGATGTTGAGGCGATGCACGCCCTCGCCCTCCGCGTGATGGAAGGCGAAGGCATCGAAAAGGGCACCTCGCTCGCCATCCTGGTCACGGACGACGACGAAGTCCGCGGGATGAACCTCCAGTTCCTGGGCATCGATGAGCCCACGGACGTCCTCTCGTTTCCCGACGAAGCGGACGACTTCATCCAGGGCATGTCCGACGAGAAGCTGCTTGGCGACATCGCCATCGCCCTGCCCACCGCCGAGCGGCAGGCAAAGGCCATCGGCCACTCGCTCGATGCCGAAGTCGCCCACCTGCTCACCCACGGCATCCTCCACCTTTGCGGCTACGACCACGTCAACGGCCCCGAGGAAGAAGCCACGATGCGCGCCCGCGAAGAGCACTACCTGGGCGACCTGGCGCAAGCCCACCAGCACGAAGGGCACGGGTAGGGGGCGGAGCCGAGAGCAAAGAGCAAAGAGCAGAGAGCCGGGCTGCGCGTGCCTGGCCGGGGGGCCCTCATCCCCGGCCCTTCTCCTCCTTCCGCGGAAGGACGGGGAGAAGGGAGTGCGCGCCCTTTCGCCTGGGCGGCTCGCGACAGCGCGGCATTCTCCCGCTTCCGCTGGCAGCGGGAGGGGTTTGATTTCACGTTTCCGCGCGTTACTGCGCGTTCTGCGCGCGTTCGTGCGCGTTAACGTCGCTGCCGGGGCGAAGGAATGGGGAATGAGGAATGAGACGGCGGGGACCCCCTGAACGTGTCCGCTGAAAGTGATTTCACGTTTTCAACGCGTTTGAACGCGTTTTGAACACGTTTCAACACGTTAACGCCGTTGTTGGGACCGAATGCGGAATGGCGAGACGGTTGCGCGGGCATTTGGGGCAGGGTTGCACGGGGCGGGGGTTAGCGCCGAGGGGCGGATGGCGCACCGAGGCATGAGGCATGAGGCATGAGGCACGGGGGAGAACGGTGGCGCGGGGCGGGTGGCGATGGCGTATACTTCCGGCCGTGACGGGCGGCGATATCCGGACGAACCTGCTGTACTTT
>PNKC01000086.1 GCA_013822275.1 Anaerolinea sp.
GACGGCCAACAGCCCCTACGCCATCTCGCCCCAGTTGCGCCCCTGCTTCAGGTCCACTTTCAGCGGCACCTTCATCTCAATCCCCGCGGGCATCAGCCGCCGCGCGAGTTCCCGCACCGCTTCGCACTCCTCCGCCGGGCATTCGAAGATCAGTTCGTCGTGCACCTGGAGGATCATCCGGCTCTTCAGCCCGCGCTCGCGCATCTCGGCGTCGATCCGGATCATCGCAACCTTGATGATGTCCGCCGCGGTCCCCTGGATCGGCATGTTGATCGCTTCGCGTTCGGCCGCGCTCCGCACCTGGAAGTTCGTGCTGCGGATCGCGGGGAGGTAGCGCCGCCGCCCAAAAAGCGTCTCCGCGTAGCCGGTCTCATGGGTGAAGGCGAGCGTCTTCTTCTGCCAATCCGCGATGCCCGGGAAGTTCCGGTAGTACCCCGCGATAAACGCCTCCGATTCCTCCCGCGACATGCCCGTCCGGCTGCTGAGACCGAATTCGCCCATCCCGTAGGCGATGCCGAAGTTCACCATCTTCGCCGTGTCGCGCATCTGCCGCGTCACTTCTTCCGGCTGAACCCCGTAGACCGTGGCGGCCGTCGCGCGGTGGATATCCTGGTCCGCCAGGAACGCGTCGATCAGCCCCTTGTCGCCCGTCACCTCCGCCAGCACACGCAACTCGATCTGCGAATAGTCGGCCGCCACGAACCACGGGTCATCGAAGTACGCGGCAACAAAGGCCCGCCGGATGTCCCGCCCGGCGTCCGTGCGCACAGGGATGTTCTGGAGGTTTGGGTTCGTGCTGCTCAACCGTCCCGTGGCCGCGATCGTTTGTTGGAAATCTGTATGAATCCGCCCGTCCGGCCCCAGCGTCAGCGGCAGCGAATCGGTGTACGTGGACTTCAGCTTCGTCAGGCCGCGGTACTCGAAGATCAGGTCGATGATCGGTGTGATTGGCCGCAGCGACTCCAGCGCCCGCTGGTCGGTGCTGTAGCCCTGCGTCGTCTTGCGGCTCTTGGGCAGGCCCATCTCCTTGAAGAGGACGTCACTGAGCTGCTGGGGGCTGCCAATGTTGAACTCGTGCCCCACGAGCGCGTAGATCTCGCGCTCGGCCCGGTCGATGTCCGTCACCATTGCCTTCGAGAGGTCATGCAAGACCTCGACGTCCACCGCGATCCCAACCTGTTCCATCCGGTAGAGCACGGGTATCAGCGGCAGCTCCATCTCCGCGAACAGGGGCCACTGCCCGCGCTCGTTGAGCTGTTCTTCCAGTTGGGGGCGGATGCGCAGCAGCATCTCGGCTTGCTGGCAGGCGTATTCGCTGACGCGCTCCATCTCCACCTGAGCGAGCGATACCGTGTTCCGGCCCGTCCCCGTCAGCGACTGCAGCGAGACCATCTCGATCCCCAGCCGCTCGTTCACCAGCGCGCCGAGGTTCTGCGACGTCTCCCCCAACAGAAACGCGGCGATGGAGACGTCGAACTCATCACCTTCGATGCCCATGTCGCAGCGTTCGAGCTGGTGCATCAGGTACTTCGTCCCGTAGGTGGTGACGCGCAGGGAGGCATCCGAAAGCAGCGGACCTAGAGCGCTTCTCACCGATTCGAGACTGAGCTGCGTGGTGGTTGCGTCCATGCGCGGCGCATGCCCTACCGGCACGTACCAGGCTGTCCCCACCGCGGTCGCGAAGGCCAGGCCGAGGAGCATCTGCTCGCTCGTTCCACCCCCGGTGGAGAGCGCGCTGAAGCCGAAGGCCCCCGCCGCGCTCAGCGCGTCAGTAAGCCCGCGAAGCTGGCTCTCCTCCGTGACGCAGGTGTAGTGAACGCCCGCCGCTTCTCCAACCTCAGACGCCCCCTCCGCGCTCGGGGCAGTCGGGGCGTCGCCTAGCGACTCCGGCAGCCTTGGGATGAGGCTCCGGAACTCCAGCTCCCGGAAGAGGTCCATCACCCGGTTGCGGTCGTAGTCCCGCACCCGGCAGTCATCCAGGTTGAACTCGATCGGCAGGTCCGTCTGGATGGTCACCAGATGCAGGTTGGCGAAGGCGCGCTCCTTGCCGTCCAGCAGCTTCTGCTTCACCGCGCCCCTGATCAGCTCGATGTTGTCGTAGATCGCCGGCACTCCACCGAACTGGCGGATCAGGTCCGTCGCAGTCTTCTCGCCGATGCCCTTGATGCCCTCGACGTTGTCGCTCGTGTCGCCCTTCAGCGCCTTGTAGTCGATCATGAATTTCGGGCTGAAGCCGTACCGCTCAGCCGCTTTGGCCTCGTCGTACATCACCACGTCGCGCTGGTACGGCCGGAACATGAAGACGTTGATGTTCGGCCCGATCAGCTGCACAAGGTCCGTATCCAGTGTCACGATCCACGTCTCCACGCCCTGCTTCGCGGCGATGTTGGAGATGGTGCCAGCCAGGTCGTCCGCCTCGTAACCCGCCATCTCGAAGATCGGGATGTTGAAGGTCTCCAGCATCTCCCGCACGCGCGCCATCTGCGGCAACAGGTCCGGCGGCGTCTCCCGGCGGGTTGCCTTGTAGGCGTCGCTCGCTTCATGCCGGAAGGTCTTTCCGCCCATGTCCCAGGCCGCGACGATGTGCGTCGGTTTCAGCACCTCCAGCACGCGCAGCAACGACTCGGCGTAGCCGTACGTCGCGTAGGTCGGCTCGCCCTTTGAACTGGTCAGCGGGTTGGGTACAGAACCGAGCGCGAAGAAGGCGCGAAACAGGATCCCGTGGGAGTCGAGGATAACGAGGCGCGGTTTGGCGGAGGTTTTGGGCACGAGCAGATTATAGGAGCCGCCGGGCGGCACCGGGCGAGCGCATGAAGTCTGCACCTGATGCGGACGGCGGGAAGTGGGTGCCGAATGGCCGCTTGTTCGCTCGCCGGCCAATGGAGAAGAGACGAGAATCTACCACCATGGACTGCGGGGAGATTGTCTTCAGCGGCCACATTTTGCGCAGGATGTTCGAGCGGCGCATCGAGTTTGATGACGTGCTCGCCGTTATCCGTTCTGGCGAGGTGATTGAGGATTACGCGGATGACCTCCCTTTCCCGAGTGCGCTGGTGCTGGGCCAACGAGACTTGCGCCCGCTCCACGTGGTGGTTGCTCGCGACCCGGCGACACGGCGCTGTGTTGCAGTTACAGTCTATGAACCCGATTGGGATGAATGGTCGCCGGATTTCAGGCGGAGGTTGACACCATGAGATGCGCTCTTTGCAGGTCCATGCAGGTTGCTCCCGGCCGGACCACGGTGACGTTGCAGCGCGACCCGACGACAGTGGTCATCAAGGATGTGCCGGCGGAGGTCTGCGGCGCCTGTGGTGAGTATTACCTTTCCGAGGATGTCGCGCGGGCCGTGATGACGATGGGCGAGGGGGCGGTGGCCCGCGGCGCCGAGGTCGAGATCCTGCGGTTCGTCGCCTGATCGGCGCCGTACCGGGAGACGCGGATCCCGTCCTGCTACAATCTCCGTATGCGCGTCACCAAAATGCACGGCCTCGGCAACGACTACATTTACGTCCTGCCTGACCGCGAACTGGATTGGCCCGATGTCTCCCGTCGCGTCTCCGACCGCCACTTCGGAATCGGCAGCGACGGCCTCATCCTCGCCCTCCCGTCGCAGGTCGCCGACATGAAGATGCGCATCTTCAACGCGGACGGTTCCGAAGCGGAGATGTGCGGCAACGGTATCCGCTGCGTCGTGAAGTTCGCAGAGGAAGAGGGACTGGTCCCGCATGGCAAAGAGGTCGTGACCGTCGAGACGCTCGCCGGCATCAAGATCCTGCAACTCTTCCGCGACGGCCGCGGCGTCATCCAATCCGCCCGCGTGGACATGGGCCCGCCCAGCTTCGACCCTGCCACCCTGCCCGCGAACGTCGAAGGCCCCGGCCCCGTCGTTGACCTCCCGCTCAGCGTCGGCGGCGTGGACCTCAAGCTGACCCTCGTCTCGGTCGGCAACCCGCATGCCATCCACTACACGGACTCCGACCCTGGCAGCTTCCCCCTCGAACACGTCGGCCCGCTGGTTGAGAACCACCCGATGTTCCCCCGCAGGACCAACTTCCAGGTCGTGCAGGTGCTCGACCGCGGCCACGTCAAGCACCGCGTCTGGGAACGCGGCTCGGGCATCACCCTCGCCTCGGGTACGAGCGCCTCCGCCGTCTGCGCCGCCTCCCGTCTGGGCGGCTTCACCGGCGACAAGATCGTTGACTCGCTCCCCGGCGGCGACCTCACCCTCGAATGGGACGGCAAGGGCTCCGTCTTCATGACCGGCCCGGCCACACGGGTCATGGACGGGGAGTGGCTGGAGGGCTAGCCCCCATACCCTCAGAACCGCGACCAGCGGGAGCGGGACAATGCCCAGCCTGGCGCCCCCGGCCGCTGGCTCACCCGCTTCGCGCCAACCCCCTCGCCCATCGCAATGGGAGAGGGCAGGGGTGAGGGTCGCGCCGCTCGCCTCGGTCAGCCGTCACGCCGCTGACCCTCAGAACCGCGACCAGCGGGAGCCGGGGGATGCCCGGGCTACACAACGCATTGGGAGACGCCCCCCCGTCGCCCACCAACCACGTACACTCCCCCCCAACCCACACCAGGATCTCGCCCCTTGCCAACGTCCGCCGAAACCTACGCCAGCCTGGTTGACGCCTACTCCGCCCAGATGGCGCGCCTCAGCGCATCATCCGCCGACCGCTGGGCCAGCCGCGCGTCCCAATTCCGCCTCGACCCCCGGCGTGAACTCGAAGCCAACACGAAGGCGGCTCTCGCGCTCATCCGGCCGGACGACGTTGTGATCGACGTGGGCGGCGGCGCCGGGCGAGTCGCGCTGCCGGTGGCGCTCCACTGCACCGAGGTCATCAATGTCGAACCCTCGATCGGGATGCGAGAGCAGTTCGACGCCTCGGCGAAAGAAGCGGGGATCAGCAACGCCCGCTGCATCGACGGCGGATGGCCCTCCGCCGCGGCCGGACTCAGCGCCGATGTCGTGATGCTCGCAAACGTCACCTACTTCGTGCGCGACATCGTGCCCTTCGTCGAAGCGCTCAACGCAACTGCGCGCCGGCTGGTCATCATTGCGGTCTGGAGCGTGCCCCCACCAAACCACCACACCGCGTTGTTCGAACTGCTGCACGGCGAGCCCCAGGCGCGCGTGCCAACCCACCGCGAACTGCTTCCCGTCCTCTGGGACATGGGCCTGCTGCCGGACGTGCGCGTCCTCCCGGACCCTTTCCGCCACGCTCGAATGCGTCCGCCTACGCGCGAAGACGCGCTTCGTTTCGCGCTCGATTCGGCCTCGGCGACAAACCTGCCCAACGCCGAAGCGACGGTCCGCAAGCGGTTCGCCGGCCTTTTCCGCGAGACGCCCGAAGGCTTCATGCCCACCTGGCTCCCGGATACGCGCGAGATGCTGATTACCTGGGAGGCTGGTTAGCCGTTCAGACGGAGTCTTCGTACTTGAACGACAGGGCCACCTTCGCCCGGTAGAGCGTCGCCTTCCCACCCTCCACGTGCAGGTCAAGCTTCACGACCTCGGCGATGCGCAAGTCACGAAGCGACCCCGCGGCGCGTTCCACGGCATTCGCCGCGGCTCGCTCCCAGGAATCCGGGCTGGTGCCGACCAGTTCGATGATCTTGTAAACGCTGTCTGCCATCGATGCCACCTCAAAGCTTGGATCCTTTGACTGTATACCCGCCGTCAAGTCAATCGGGACCGGCCGCCCGGGCGCTGGCCAGGGCTGCGCCGGGGCCTCGGTCAGCCGCGCCCCGCGGCGTCCGCGAGTCAGCGTCGGCCACAACCGTCGCCCGAGCGGGGGGAGCGGCATCCGCCGGGTCGTCGCGATCCCCTTGTGTGCGATCCCCCGTCATAATGCCGGGTGAATCTCCACTCACATCGAGGAGCACCGGCATGAGCATAGAGTCCGCCAGGGTCCACCAACCCCGCCTAGTCCGTTCCACCCATGCGCACGCGTTGGTCCACGGCAGCCACGCAGCAGGGCGTGCGAACGCCTGGCTGGCGGTCAAGATCACAAACGCGGTGGGGTCGATGTGGTGCGCGTATGCCTTCGGCATGCTTGCGCTCGTTTCACTCCCTTCAGCACTGCAATCGGGTGACAGGGTGACCATCGTCTCCTGGGTCTCCCAGACGTTCCTTCAACTGGTGCTCCTGTCCGTCATCATCGTGGGACAGAACGTCCAGGCGGCGGCCAGCGATGCCCGTGCCGAGGCCGACCATGAGACGCTGGGCGCCGTCCACACGCTGACAGTCGCCGTGTATGCCATCAATGAGCAACAAACCGCGATCCTGAGCAGGCTCGACGAAAGAGCCTGACGAGCGGTGCACTGTCCGCGACCCAAGGGCGCCGCGCCCCCTGCCAGTCGCGGCTAGCTCCCCCCTTCGCTACCATCGTTGGACACAATCACCTGCCGCTAGCAGCGAGCAGCGAGAAGCTCGAGGCCCCCAGCAATGCAGCTCGCCAAACGCGTCGAGTCCCTTCCTCCATACCTGTTCGCCGAGATTTCGAAGAAGATCGCCGCCAAGCGCGCCCAGGGCCACGACGTGGTCACCTTCGGCATCGGCGACCCCGACCTGCCGACGCCGCCGCACATCCTCGCCGCCCTCCACAAGGCCGTCGACGAGCCCGCCAACCATCGCTACCCGGAATCCGAAGGCCTGCCTGAACTGCGCCAGTCGATCTCCGATTTCTACGAGCGCCGCTTCGAGGTGAAGTTCGATCCCCAGAAGGAAGCGCTGCCGCTCATCGGCTCGAAAGAGGGCATCGGCCACATCGCCCTCTGCTTCATTGACCCCGGCGACATCGCCCTCGTGCCAGACCCCGGCTACCCCGTCTACGAAGTCGGCACCATGTTCGCGGGCGGCGAAAGCTACAAGGTCCCCTGCACCCGCGAAGGCGGGTGGAAGCCTGACTTCGACAAGATCCCGGCCGACGTTGCCCGGAAAGCCAGGCTCATCTGGCTGAACTACCCCAACAATCCCACCGGCGCCGTCGCCGACATCGGATTCTTCGAAAAGGCTGTCGCCTGGGCGAAGCAATACGACGTCGCGATCATGCACGACAACCCCTACTGCGACGTGGCCTACGACGGCTACAAGCCGGTCAGCATCTTCCAGGTGCCGGGTGCCCGCGATGTCGCCGTCGAGTTCAACAGCTGGTCGAAGGTCTACAACATGACCGGCTGGCGGATCGGCATGGTCGTGGGCAACGCCCAGATGGTCGATGCGCTCATGCGCGTGAAGTCGAACATCGACAGCGGCATCCCGCAGGCCATCCAGCGCATGGCGATCGAAGCCGTCTACGGTCCTCAGGATTGCATCGACGAGCACAACGCCATCTACCAGCGCCGCCGGGACCGCATGGTCGAAGTCCTCCGCAAGATCGGCCTCGACGTCGATGTCCCAAAGGCATCGCTCTATGTCTGGGCCAAGCTCCCGGAGGGAGTCACCAGCGCCGAATACGCGGCCCGTCTGATCGAGGACACCTCCGTCGTCGTCACCCCTGGCCGGGGCTACGGCCTCAACGGCGAAGGCTACATCCGCCTCAGCATGACCATCCCGGACGACCGCATGGAAGAGGGCCTCAAGCGCCTGGAGGCCTGGAAGGGGCTGTAATGCCGACCGTCCTCCGCTCTGGGCCGTACCGTCTTTACTTCTATAGCCGCGAACCGAACGAGCCACCTCATATTCACGTTGATCGAGAGCGCTTTTCGGCGAAGTTCTGGCTCGACCCCGTCTTTCTGGCGCGCAACCTTGGCTTCTCGTCCGTCGAACTTGGTAGGATTGAAGCCATTGTCGTTGGAAATCAAGAGCAGATGTTGGAGGCGTGGCGTGAGTTCCATGAGTCTTAATCCTGGCGAAGCGGTTAAGGATGTCCGCGTCGGTGACTTCGACCTCGTGGTCGATCTGCTCGATGGGCGCACCATCTCCGTACCCCTCGCCTGGTTTCCGCGCCTTCTTCACGCCTCGCCAGCGCAGCGTGCTAACTGGCAGCTGGCTGGCGCCGGCTTCGGCATCCACTGGCCAGATGTAGACGAGGACATCAGTACCGCGAGTCTGCTGCGCGGTATCCCGGCCCCAACAGCGTCGTAGGGCCCGTGCACGTAATCGGGACAACGAATAGCCCGGAACAGGATCCCTCTGCCGAGAAAGGGCAAAGGCCATGCCGGACTACCATGTGTAACGGAAGACAGCCGTGATCCCTTCAAAGCGCATCCCGTCGCACCCTGGCAGGATCCTGCGATTCGAATACCTCGAACCGCTCGGTATCAGCGTGGCCGGCTTCGCCTCCCATCTCGGGAGCGACGAGGAGCATATCCAGGCCTTGCTCCGCGAAGAACTTCCCGTCACACCGCGTCTCGCGTGGTTGCTCGGGATGGCAACCGGTACGGGCCCCGAACTCTGGATGGATCTCCAGACAAATCATGACCTCGCCCGCAACCGCCCGAAGCGCACCCTGGCGAAGCTGGTTGGCTGACCAGCGCAACGAGATCTGCCAGCGCTGCCTGGCGCCCGCATGGGCGAAGGTTTGAAGGGGCTTTGACGCCTGCGGGACGGGAAGAGTTGTTGGAGGCGTGGCATGAGTTCCATGAGTCTTAATCCGGGCGAAGCGGTCAAGGATGTCCGCGTCGGTGAGTTCGATCTCGTGGTCGATCTGCTCCGATGGGCGGACCATCTCCGTGCCCCTCGCGTGGTTTCCGCGCCTCCTTCACGCCTCCACAGCGCAGCGTGCCAACTGGCAGCTCGCTGGCGGCGGCTTCGGCATCCACCGGCCCGATGTTGATGGGACATCAGTACCACGAGTTTGTTGCGCGGCATCCCGACAGCGGCAGCGTCGTAGGACGTCCGCACCCCACTTTGAGGGCCGATCGGTCGACGATGCAGTGGTACAATGTCTCCTATGCACAATGAGTTCACCGCCATCATTGAAGAGGGCGAGAATGGCTGGTGGGTCGCGACTTCGCCCGAGGTGCCCGCGGCTGTCGGCCAGGGCAGGACGGTGGAGGACGCGCGCGACGACCTGGAAGCGGCTATCCGGCTCGTGCTCGCCTACCAGCG
>PNKC01000087.1 GCA_013822275.1 Anaerolinea sp.
GGTAGCCGGCCTGCCGGCTGTCCAGGCCGCGCTCTGCCACTTCAATGTGATGGTGAAGGGGACCAGCCAACTCTTCGTGGCCGGCCCGCCGGTAGTGAAGGCCGGTCTTGGCATCGACATCACGAAGGAAGAGCTCGGCAACGAGGACGTCCAGGTGCGCCAGTCCGGGGTGGTTGCCAACCTCGCTGAGGACGAAGGGGACGCCTTCCGCCAGATCCGCCGCTTCCTCTCGTACCTTCCTCAGCACGTTGGCCAGATGCCACCGCGGACCGAGCCGGAGGATTCGCCGGAACGCCGCGAAGAAGACCTCCTCACGGTCATCCCTCGAGACCGGCGGCGCGTGTTCAGCGCACACAAAGTGCTGGAGATGATCCTGGACCGCGGCTCGTTCTTCGAAATCCAGCCCCAGTTCGGCCGGGCGCGGGTCACCGGTCTCGCCCGCGTCAACGGCTACCCGGTCGGCGTCATGATCAACAACCCCCGCTTCCTCGGCGGTTCGATGGACAAGGCCGCGGGCGAGAAGACGGCCCGCCTCGTCCAGCTTTGCGACACCTTCCACCTTCCCCTCGTTTACTTCTGTGACGAACCCGGCTTCATGGTTGGCCTGGAGGAGGAGAAGAAAGGTATCGTCCGGGCGGGGGCGCGCATCGTCTCGCTGGTGTCCCTCTCGCAGACCCCCTACATCACGTTCATCCTGCGTCAGGTGTATGGCGTGGCCGGAGGGCTCCACTACCGCGGCGGCCAGCACATGTACCGGCGCTACTCATGGCCGTCCGGGCACTGGGGTTCGATGCATATCGAAGGGGGCGTCGCCGCCGCCTACCGGCGCGAAATCGAAGCCGCCGACGACCCTGACGCCAAGCGCGCCGAGATCGAGGCGCGCCTCGACGCCCTCCAATCACCGTTTCGTACAGCCCACGCCTTCGCCGTCGAGGACATCATCGACCCGCGCGACACGCGAAGGCTGCTGATCGACTTCGTGGAAGACGCCCAGGAGATCATCCGCGGCCAGCTGGGCCAGACGAGCCGCATCCCGTTCCTGCCGTAGCAGTCAGCCGTCCCGCATGGTGATCGCCAGGATCGCCGCCCAAACGGCGAACAGCGCTGTCATGAGAAGCGCGGCGGCGATGCAGTAGGAACACCAGGCGTCCAGGATGAACGCCTCCGGCGCCCGGCTTCCCGGGTGGTCAAGCACGAGAGCCCGCGTTCACGCAGCGCGCGGACAAGGGCAACCTTTCCCGCATCCTCATCGAAGTAGATGGCGAACACTACGGCTCGCTGTAGAGCAGCCGCGCTTCGGCCGGGCCGATCCCGTTTGGAAAACGCCGCATGAGGTCCTCGACGTACCTCTCCTCTTCCGCGAGTCCCGCTTCTACCCGCGCCCGGTTCGCCAGCGCGTAGGCGATGGCGGCGTGAAAGAGGCTTGCGTCAACGTGCGGGTAGGACTCAACAAGGTCCTCGACAGTCCGTCCGTCGAAGGCGAACTTCGCGACGAAGTTTACGCTCAGCCGCGAGCCCTTGAGCCGCAACTTCCCGCCCACCACGCCCGGTGTGCTTTCGAGCAGCGTGCCGGAATCCACGACAGCGTCCGGCGTCATGTCCCCAGTGTAGCAGGCCCCGCGGCGCTACTGGCGCAGGTCCTTCAGGAAGTCCAGCACGAGGGCGTTTACCTCCGGCGCGCGCTCTTGCTGCGTCCAGTGGGCGCAGTTCTTGATGTTCTCCATGCGGATGCCGGGGATGAGCGCGGGCATGTGAGCGGCCATCTCCGGTCGCAGGATGCGGTCGTTTTCGGCCGTAATCATCATGCTCGGGATGTCCAGGCCGGGGCCTTTCGGGCCGTCCACCTCGTCGCCGTTCATATCCGCCGCGCGGTACCAGTTGAAGCCGCCGCGGAAGCCGGTGCGCGTGAATTCGCGGGTGTACACGTCCAGTTCCTCGTCAGTCAGGAACGTCTCTCCGGGCTGGATGCGCGTCAGGCAACCGCTGCCATCGCCGCCGACGGTGGCGAACGTCCAGAGGTCTTCCGCCCTGGTGTAGGGCATGAAGACTTTGGCCAGGTTACCGCGCACGTCCGCCTCGAACTCGGCCTCGGCCACGCCCGGCTTCTGGAAGTAGCGCATGTAGAAGGTTTCGTCGGTGAGGCCAAAGGCGTCGCGCAGGGCGATCGTGGTGCGCGACCCGGGGACTGGCGGCGCGTACGGCGTGTTCAGGCCAATGAGCCTCTCAACGCGGTCCGGGTAGCGCAGGCCCATCTGCCAGAGAAGGGCGCCGCCCCAGTCGTGCCCCATGAACACGGCCTTCTTGATGCCGAGGGCGTCCAGCAGGCCGACCATCTCGGCGCTGAGGATCTTCATCGTGTACTGGGCCGGGTCGGCGGGGGCGTCAGTCTGGCCGTAGCCCTTCATGTCGGGCGCGATCGCCCAGAAGCCAGCATTGCTCAGCGCCTCAATCTGGTGGCGCCAGGAAAACCAGAGCTCTGGCCAACCGTGGAGCATGACGACGGGAAACCCCTCGCCAGCTTCGGCGACATGCATAGTGATCCCGTTGGTCGAAACGGTTCGGTGGCGGACTGCGGTCATGGCGGACTCCCCGGGTGAGATAGCAAAGAGCATAGAGCAAAGAGCATAGAGCACCCGTGCCGCTGGATGCCGCGACGCCACGTTCGAGTCCAGCCAGATCGGGTTGCCTTCGCCGCGCGATCCGGCTCTCGGCTCTTTGCTCTTTGCTCTTTGCTTCATTCCTCATTCCTCCCCCGCCCGGGCTGGCGATCCGTTGGAACTTCGTAAGAGTCTGCGACGCTTGCCCCTCGGCGGGTAAAGGGATCCGGCCAGCCATTGAACAAGGGGATGGATCCATAGCAGAATCCCTCGGCTCAGGTTTTCACTGGGCCTCCACCGATTTGGAGAAGCTGCTGCGGGCTCCTCCGCGAGCGCTGGCCTCCCGCGAGGGGAGCCGGGGAAAGGGCTTTAACGCACATGAAACGACAACGGCCAAGGTTCCTGGCGGCGCTGGTAGCAGCAGCGCTGGTCTCCGTCCTGGCGGTCACGCTGGTTGGTCCAGCGGCTGCCCAGCAAGGCAACGGCAAAGACAAGCTTTCCAAGCACGACCGCGAACTCATCGCTGAGGCTCGGGCCAATGGCAAGGACACCATCACCGTCCTCATTGCGGCCCAGAACGGCCAGAACCGCATCGTGGCGAGCGGCATCGCCAGCCTCGGCGGCACGGTGCGCTTCCGCGAAGACAGCATCAGTTACATCCGTGCCATCGTCCCTATACGCCAGGTTGACGCGGCGGCAAAACTCGCCGGTGTTCAGGCCCTCGACGTGGACGAGATTATCCCATTGGAAGATCCTCGTCCGGAGGGCGCCCAGCCGGTGGCCCCGCAGCCCGCGCCCGGGGCTGCCACTCCAGCTGTGAACCCCTACATGCCGATCGGCGACACCGGCGCAGCCCAATTCACGGCCGCGCACCCCACCTGGGACGGCCGCGGCACAGTCATTGGAATCCTCGACACCGGTGTCAGCCTTGACCACCCGAGCCTACTCACTACCAGCACTGGGGCCCGCAAGGTTCTCGACTGGGTCACCTACACCGACCCGCTCACTGATGGCGACCCGACCTGGATCGACATGAGCCAGCAGGTGAACGTAGCCGGCGGATCCGTCACGGTCGGACCGAACACCTACAGCGGGATTGCTGCCAACGGCACTTATCGATTCGGGGTTTTCAACGAGGCAGCACTTGGCCCCGCGTCGTTAGGCGATGAGTACGCCATCGGCTGCGGTGGCGACGTAAACCGCGACGGCGTCTGTGGGCAATCGTTCGCAGTCCTCTGGCGCACGTCGGACAACATGGTCTGGGTAGACTCGAACGCCGACAAGAGCTTCGCCGGCGAGCCCGGCATGACCGACTACAAGGTCAACTACGATGTCGGCTACTTCGGTACCGACAACCTCGCGACTCCGGTCGCCGAGCGTGTACCGTTCGTCGTCCAGACGGACGGCAAGAATAAGTTCGTTAACATCGGCATCGTTTCGGGCGCGCACGGCTCCCATGTCGCCGGCATCACGTCAGGCAACTCTCTCTTCGGTGGCGCAATGAGCGGCGCTGCCCCGGGTGCCCAGATCAAGTCCGTCCGCGTGTGCCTGTTCACCGCTGGCTGCACTTCTCATGCCCTGATCGAAGGCATGATCTACGTCGGCAAGCAGGGCAACGTAGACGTGATCAACATGTCCATCGGTGGCCTTCCGGCCCTCAACGACGGTAACAACACCCGGGCGATTCTGTATGACCGCATCATTGAGACGTACAACGTCCAGATGTTCATCTCGGCGGGCAACAGCGGGGCCGGTCTGAACACGATCGGTGACCCATCGGTCGCCTCGAAGGTCATGAGCGTTGGTTCCTATATCCACCGGCAGACGTGGCAGAAGAACTACGGCTCGGATTCCACCCAGGACGACAACATGCACCCGTTCTCGTCGCGCGGCCCGCGTGAAGATGGCGGCTTCAAGCCCAACATCATCGCCCCCGGGGCAGCCATCTCCACGACACCAATGTGGCAGCCAGGCGGTCCCGTGGGCGGCACCTACTCGCTCCCGCCTGGCTACTCGATGTTCAACGGCACGTCCATGGCTGCCCCCCAGGCGGCCGGTGCCGCGGCCCTCCTGATCAGCGCCGCAAAGCAGACAGGTGTGCAAAAGCAACCAGCCCAGCTTCGCCAGGCGATCAACTCCTCCGCCCGCTTCATTCCTGGCTACCAGGCCTATGAACAGGGCAACGGCCTGTTCCAGGTCGGCGCCGCCTGGGATCTCCTCAAGACCAACATCAAGCTCGCCGGCATCTCGTCATCCGTGCCAGTGAACACCGTCCTGAGCGGCTTCCTCGTCACGCCTGGCGTCGGCCAGGGCATCTACGACCGCGAAGGTGTCGCGGCCGGGGCGCCGCCGTATACGCGCACCTACACCTTCACCCGCACAAGTGGCGGCGGCGGCACCAAGACGTACAACCTGTCATGGGTCGGCAACGACGGCACATTTGGCCTGCCCGCCGGTTCCATTGCCCTGCCACTGAACGCGCCGACGACGCTGCTCGTAAACGTCAACGCCGCTACGTCCGGCATCCACTCAGCCATCCTGAACCTCGATGATCCGACCACAACCGGCATTGACTACCAGACGCTCAACACGGTTGTTGCGGCTGACCCGTTCGTCGGGCCGGACTTCGCCGTCACGAAATGGGGAACGATAGGCCGCAACCAATCAAAGAGCTTCTTCTTCAAGGTGCCTTCCGGTACACCAGCCTTCAAGGTGGATTTGACCGGCCCGAGTACGGCCGCGGGGACGGGCCAGGTACGGTTCTTGCGATTCCATCCCTACGGTGTGGGTATCGACTCGAACTCGAGCCTCGCTAACTACTGCCCGTCCGCGACGGCGCCAGCAACCTGCCCTGCCGCCGCCCTGAGCCGGACCACCAGCAACCCTCAAGCTGGCGTCTGGGAAGTCACCGTTGAAGCTCGGCGCACGTCCGACGTTGATAACGCACCTTTCACGCTGACGGCCTCGATCCTCGGCGCCACGGTCAGCCCCAACCCTGACATCATCGCAAGCGCAACCGTTGGTGTCCCTGTGCCCCTCTCGTACACCATCACCAACCTCTTCGGCGCGTTCACCGGTCGGGCTGTGGGGACAACCCTGGGAAGCGCCAACCGAACGTCACAGGGACCGATTGCGACCGGCCAACAACATCTGTATCAGGTGGCGGTAACCGCAGGTTCCACGTCACTCCGCGCAACCATCGGCGGGACATCTGATCTCGCCGCCGACCTTGACCTGTTCGTATTCAACTGCACGGCCTTGGCGGCAAACCCTCTCGACCCCTTCGGGACTTGTGTCCCGCGGGGCCAAAGCGCCGATGGCGATTCGGAGGAGTCTGTCACTGTCACCACTGGTCTAACGGCCGGGACCTGGGTCGTCCTTATCGACGGCTACGCAGTAGCGGCACCAACGACCACCTACAACTACGTTGACGTCTTCGCCAACCCAGCTTTCGGCAACGTGGCCATTGCCGATGCCGACGCCCTCCGGACCGCTGGAGCCGTCTGGGCCGTACCTGGCACCGTGACGGCCAACGCGGCGCCCGCCGCGGGACGCGTCCTCCTCGGCAACGTGCAGGTGCGCACGGACACCGATATCCTCATCGGCCAGGGTGACGTAGTCATCCAAGCCGTGAGCCCCTAACCCACAGCGCCTTCCCCCGCCCCCTCATTGCGGCCCCGGTCATTGCGACCGGGGCCGCTCCATTGCCAACGGGATGCGGTGGTCCCGCGGGGGCTCGTTCAGCGCGTGCCATCCCACCGCTCGCTCTCGCGCGCGGTACTGACGGCCGACGGCCGACGGCCAATGGCCAACAGCCAACGGCCAACCGCCAACCACCAATGGCCAACGGCGAACAGCCTCCGTTACCCTGAATCCATGCACCAGCCGGAAGACTTGGCCGACCTCGAAGTCGCCGTGATGGGCGTGCTCAGCGTGGGGCTGCCGCCTTCACGCTCGGCCGGGAGTGACACGTTCCGGGTGGACCATGTGGTGGCGGTCGTGTATTCGCTGCAGCAGACGGGGCAGCGGGGGATACACCTGGGGCCGGACGGTGTCCACATCAGCCACCAGTTCGCGCTCGAACTGGGCGCGGCGCTTGACTCGCTCCAAGAAAAGGGACTGGCCGTGCGCCAGGCGGCGGGGATGCCGGCCGCCGCGGGCGGCTTCGAAGCTGGCCTCCTTATCGACCTCGTCAACCCGGACGAGCAGCCCGCCGTCCTGGACCGCTACCTCTCGCAGCTCTGCATGGAGAAGCTCTTCAACGTCCCCGCGGTCTACCCGTTCCTGATGGAGCGGTACGCCGCCAGCGGCGAAGTCTGGCGGCGCCTGCGCGAGGACGGCTACGGGAGCTGATTGGCGATTGCCGATTGCCGATTGCCGATTGGGACACGAAAGGGCGAAGTCTTGAAGCGACACCGAACGAACAGACAGGGATGGCTTCGTGTCACTTTGCTTCTTTGAGACTTCGTGTCCGCGAATAGCAACGAGACGGCGCGCTTACAGGTCGATGGCTTCGAGGAGCTGCCGCTCGCCGCGCTCGACGAGCGGCATCATCTTTGCGAACCACGCCTGGAACTCGGGGTCGCTGTACATCGATGTTTCGGTCGCGGAATTAGCGGCGTAGGCGGTGATGTCCTTGTGCTCGCTGTCCCAGATGACGGTGAACATCGGCCCAGTGCGGTCGACATAGACGCGGGGGACGGTAGGCAAGCCTTTCGACGCGCCGATTCGGTTGAACTCGCGCACAAGCCCAACAAGCGCGTCGCCCTGGCCATATTTCGCCTGGAAGGTGAGCCGTTCGACGATCATGGGAGGTCCTCCTGTGGTTTTTCCGGGAGGATTCTGCGCCTTCCCGGGCCCGTTGTCATCACGAAGATGTGAATTACTGGTGACCTTGCACGGGTTGCAATCGGGCGGAATCGGGGCGTCTGCTCTGGACGGGAGCCGCGCGAAGGTCGAAATTCATTGCGATGGCCCGCTTCCGCAAGGTTTCCCTGCCCCGTTCGCGGGCTGTGCAACTGCTCACGATGGCTGGGTTTTCCGCGGGCGTCCTCGCGGTCGCGGGGGCGATGCTCACGAGCGCGGACTCGGATGCCTCGCCGGGAGAGAGCGTCCTTCCCAACACACCCGAAGTGGCGACCGCCGCGTACGGCGGCGCCGGCGGCGGCACGTTCGCCGAAGCGGCGGTCTCCGAAGAGGGCGCGATCCCCGAACCGGACCCCTCGCTCCTCCCGGACAGTTCCAAGGACGCCACCGGCCGGTTCACGATGCCGCTCAAGGCCTGGTCGGAGGTAACCGACCGCTATGGCGCCAAGAACCGCGGCCCCGGCCGCATCCACGGCGGCATCGACCTCGCGCTCGACGGGCTCCGCCAGTCGGAAGTGTTCGCCGCCTGCGCCGGTACAGTCTCGGCGGCGAAGTACTCCAGCTCCTACGGCAACCACGTCATCATTGATTGCGGCGACGGCTGGAGCACGCTCTACGGCCACCTGAGCAAGACGAACGTGATCACAAGCCAGTTGGTCACACCGTCGGACGTCATCGGCCTCTCGGGCACCTCTGGCTTCTCCACGGGCGAGCATCTCCACTTCGAGATTCTCTGGCGGGAGACGCCGGTGAACCCGGAGGACTACCTGGACTTCCACATCGCGCCCGGTACGCCGCTTTCGAACGGCCCGATCTTCTTCCCCGGCAGTGCCAAAACTCCCGTGGCGCCAACCATCGACCCTGGCACGCCGACGAACACGCCAACACCGACAAACACGCCAACGCCAACGAACACACCGACGATCACGCCCACGCCGACCAAGACGCCGACGCCAACGAAGGTCCCGCCAACCAGGACCCCCACCTGGACCCCGGTCCCCATCGTGCGCTGACGGCTTGTGGTTGTTGTTTGAGGACACGAAGTCTCGAAGGCACGAAGCGGCACAAAGGTCTCTTCTTGAACCGGCCGCCATCAGTCAGGCTTGGTGCAGCTTCGAGCCTTGTTGCCTTTGTGTCCTCCATAGGAGCGACGCTCTTTGAGGGACACGAAGCCTCGGAGGCACGAAGCGCCACGAGGCTTTCTCTTGTGGGGCCGCATGCTTCTATTCAGCTTTGTGCAGCTTCGTGCCTTTGCGCCTTTGTGTCCTCCATAGAAGTGACGCTCTTTGAGGGACACGAAGGCACGAACGCACGAAGCGCCACGAAGGTTTCTCTTGTGAGGCCGCCTACTTCTAAT
>PNKC01000088.1 GCA_013822275.1 Anaerolinea sp.
CCGGCAAGATGATGGGCTCGCCGCTCGCGAGGTGAGCATCGAGGGCGGCCGTGGGCTCCTGGCCAATAGCGTTGCCACCGCTGGAGAAGGTCTGCCAGTTGTTCCCGGCCTGGACGACCTCGCCGCCGTGGTGGAAATAGCCCTTGAAGCTGTTGCCGTTCACATCCCAATCCGTCCCGGTGGCGTGGGTCGCGTTCTGGTAGCCGTTCGAGCGGAAGACCTGGGTGGACCCGGCGCAGATGTTGTACGGGCAGCTGTTCGTGAACCCCGGCGCCCGCTCTCCACCCCAGATTGCATAGGGGAAGATGTCGTCCTCATCGAACCGGTAGCCGGTCACCACCTGGACCTGGACACTGGCCTGCGCGGTCGGCGTGGCCCCGGAGAGTCCGACGAACTTCAGGAACTGGTAGCTCACCGCCTTCGAAGCCTGGACCGTGATCGTGTCGTTGGCCTGGCCGGTCGTACTGACGGTGACCGTGGCCGCGGACCCCCCATTGGCGGTGACAAAGGCGTTCGCCGAGGCCGTTGCGGCGGTCGCGGAGTTGGGCAGGTCCTGCGAACCGGCCAGGGCCGCGGCATCCGCCACCTTCTGCAGGTCTGTCCGCGTGTAAACGACCCGCCCGATGTCAACGGACATGCCGACCAGGCCGAGAAAGGCGGCAAGCCCGGCGGCAAACATGACAAGCATCTGCCCGCGTTCGCCACGGGCAACGTTCATTCGTTCGTGGATCGATCGCAGCATCTTTCACCGTCAATCGCGACGCAGCCAGCGCGCAGAGTGCTACGTCCACCTTCGGCGGTGGCCCGCGCAGCGGCATAGCGGCCGGGAGACAGCCTCGTGACAGATTGGGGAGGTGGGCGTGATCCCGGCTCAACCTCAGGCCCCGTGGGCCTCCTGCGCATCGCGGCGCCGGTCCTGATGAGGGGTCGAGTGACAGTCCGGTGGACAGCCTCGATCCACACGGCCCGCGCCCCCCGGATCAGGGAAACCATGACGCCTCGCCATTAACCTTTGTCTTTGGACGGCGTTATAGCTAGTACCAAGGCAGATAGCTGCCTATGCTCGAAAGGAGGACGGTCGAGCTTCGAATACCTCGGCACGGCCCAGGGGGCTGCGGATTGGCCAACCAATCGGTAGACACGTTGGCGCCTGAGTTCGATGAACGGGCGGTTGTCACAGCCGCTCAACGTGGCGAACAGCAGGCGCTTTCGGACCTGTATGAATACTACTTTCCGAAGGTCTACCGCTACGTCAACGCCCGCCTCGCGACGAGCGAAGACGCCGAAGACGTGACCACGGAGGTTTTCCTCCGGATCATCGATAACCTCGGCAGCTTCAGCTTTCGCGGCCTCCCCTTCGGCGCCTGGGTCTTCCGCATCGCCCGCAACGAAGTTGTTTCGTTCGTGCGGCGGCAGAAGGTCCGTGGCGTTACCGCCGAGCTGCACGAGGCGATTCCCGATACGAGCGCGGACTATGCCCTGGAGATCGAGACGCAGTTCACGATCGCCGTTGTCCGCGAAGCCACCGGGAAGCTCCCCGAAGCACAGCGCCAGGTTATCACCCTCCGTTTCGGCGCCGGCCTCACCGTTGCTGAAACCGCCCGGGCCCTGAACAAGACCGAAAACAACGTGAAAGTCCTCCAGCATAAAGCCATCGCCAAACTGCAGACCCTGGTGCCGCGCGACTGATGCGAAACTTCTTCGATCCCCGCCCCGGCTACGATGCCGCCGTCTTCGCGGAGGCCCAGGCCCTCGCCGACGACGGGCTGGACCGTGAGTTCGTCCTCGGCCTCTTCCCTGATGACGCCGAATGGCTGGACGGGCTGTTGGCGTTCTCCGGGGGTTTGAAGGACGCGATTAGCGCCGACCCGCCGAGCTACTACTTCGAAGCCTCCCTCAAGAGCCGCTTCCTCGCCGCCGGGCGCGAGGCTGCCCGCGCCCCCGAACCACAACCCGTCTTCCCCTTCGCCCGCATGCGCACCGTCGCCGCGAGCATGTCCGTCGCCCTCAGCGCGGCCGTCGTCAGCGTGATCACCCTCGGTTTCGTCACGGCGGGCAGCGCCGTCCCCGGCGATTGGAACTACAGCTTCAAACTCGCCAACGAGCGGATCGAATACACCCTCTCCCGTGGCGATAGCCGGGTAGATGTCCAGTTCCGCCTCGCCGAAGCGCGCGTCCAGGAGATTCGTGTCCTCTCCAGCCGGGGAGATGTCTCCGCCTCGGACCTTGCCAGCCTCGAACGCGAAGCGCGCGCCCTTGGCGACCTCGCCCGCACGCAGCAGTTCGACGACGAGCAGCTTGAGCGCCTGAAGGGCATCGCGAACCGCAGCGCCGTAGTGCTGAACGAGACCCGGCAGAAGCAGCCCGGGCTTGAGCCTGAAGTCGCCGCCGCGGCCGCCGCCGTCAACAGTGTCGCGACGACCGCCCTCGCGACGCCGCCGCCCGCAACACCCAGTGCCACGGTCACGCCCACGCAGACTCCGGATGCGACTACGACACCCCCGGCCAGCGTGACGCCAACCCCGGCGACGGCCGGCACCCCGGCGACAACGCCCCAGGCCACACCGGCTGCCAGCGCGACCGCGAACCAGGTGGTCACACCGCCGGAAACTCCCACGGCCACGCCTTCTCCCGGGCAGGCCACGCCGGCCGCGAGCGCCACACCCACTCCGTAAACCCCGGTGTAAACGCCTGGTATTGATGCGCCGGCGGCAGGATTGCCCCTCCCGTTGGCCCACCATACGCTCGGTTCTGCCCCCTTCGGAGGTTCTTGCTTTGCGTATCCTTATTGCCGCCATCCCGGCGGTCCTGCTTTTCGCCGCCTGTGGCGATGATTCGATTTCAACTATTGATAGTGCGGCCTCGGCCGCCGCCGGCCCAACGTTGACCGCCGCCGAGGAGCGCCAGACCCAGGTCGCGAAGGGCCTGGACCAGCCGACGGCGGTGGACAGGCCGCTGTCGACACCGACGCCGCTCCCCGAAAACGGGCCCGCCGTCCAGGTCATAGGCGCCACCGGAGAGCCGTACGTCCCGAAGCTGAGCGAATTCAAAGCGTTGCCCACCGCCGAAATCAAGGTCGATGGCCAGAGCTACAGCGGTGTCACCCTCTCCACCATCCTCGCGAAGGTGGAGGCGCCAGAGACGGCTGTCGTCACGGTTGACGGCGTCCGCGCCGACGGCAAGCGCCAGGGCGCCGTCCGTTTCCCTCTCTCGGCAATCGGCGACACGACTGTCCTGACCGTGGGAAAGAATGGCGAGCTGAGCATGGCCAGCACGTCCATCCCGAAGGACCAGTGGCTCATCTGGGTGACCGGCATCTCAATCCGTTAGGCACGGGGCGGACACAGCGGGGGTATGCTCCACTTCCCTGATAGGCGGGCAGCGCAACCCTGAAAAACCTACCGGCGAGTTGGCAACCTTGCTTCGGCGGGTAAGATAAGGCCAATGGTCAGCAAAGCGCCCCTGCTGCTCGCTGCCGTCCTCTTCGCCTTTGGGCTGGCGGGCCTCGCCCAGACCGTCCGCCAGACGGACGACCCGGCGGCCCGCGATGCAGGCGGCAGGCTGATCATCGGCAGACGGCCGGCAACCACCACGCCTCCGCTGCCCGCACCCCAATCCGCCGTGTCCGCGGCGACCGTAGAAGCCGTCCCTGCCGAATCGGAAACCGTTGCCGTGGCCGGGAGCGCCGCCGCTGGTCCCTCCGTGCCACCCGTGGCGGAAGCCGAACTGTCCACACCCACCCCTCAACCGCCTCTCGGCGCCGCAATCGCCGCCGCAATCGCGGCCGACGGCGCGGAAGCCGTGGGCAACGCCACGGGCCTCGCCCCGCTCCGCATCGGTATGGTCGTCCGGGAGTCTGAAGACGAACCGCCTGTCGCCGCCCCCGCTGAGTCCGAAAGCTCCTCCGAGGCCACCGCGGATGACGAAGCAACCGTGGAACAACCAGGTGCGGCCGAGGGAACACCGGGACCATCGGAGCCTGAGGAAACGCCCTCCAGCGAAGGATCGGCCGCGGAGACTCCAACTCCCGCGCCGTCCGCGGGCGCCGCGGACTGAGGCGGCAGGCAGGCTACTTCGCGAAGGTCTGGCCGGCAGCGACGGCCTTAACGCCCGGCTCCATGATGTTCCGCGCCACCGGGCCCTCCCAGCGGTCGAAGATCACACCCCTGGAGTCCACGAGGTAGACGTACGGCTCGCTCAGGCCGCCGTCAGGCCGCACCAGCCACTGCTTCGCGGTCGCGTTCAGTTCTTTCTTGTCGAAGTTCTTCCAGATTTCGACGTGGACGAAATCGACCTTGTCCCTGTATGCCACCTGAAGCGCCTCAACCTCTTCGTTCACCGGGCCGCAGAAGCGCGACGTGCAAAACGCGGGCGTGGAGAAGACGATCATCACGGGCCGCCCGGCTGCGATCGCGTCCTTGATTTTGACGTCGTGCATGTCGTTCGGCGGGTCGCCGGAGTCGATCTCCTTGATGTTGGCGACATCCCTCTTCGTCAGGTTGTCGCTCTTGAAGGCGACCTGGCCCGGCGCGGGGACCGAGGGCTTTGCCGCCACATCGAAGCCAACGCTCGCAATTCCCTTTGTGCCGTCCTTCAGTTCGGCTTCGACAGCGATGCCCCACGGGCCGGCGTAGGTGAACTTCGCCCGCACGAAATAGCCGACCCGGCTCTCGTCCTGGCCCCCATGGACGTGGGTGTCTCCGGTTGCGTGGGCGTGCTTGACTTCCGGCCCGACGCCCGGGGCGCTCTGGACCGCGTCCAGCGTCTGCACAGGCTTCGGGTTCTTAGGGTCGCGCAAGTCGTACAGCGTCGCCCGCGCCTTCGCCCCACCTTGCGGCTGGTCCTGCTTGTCCGTGATTCCGAAGACGAAGTTGTTGTCGCCCACGTACCAGTCCGACCCGGCGATCACGACGTTGATCTTGTTCCGTTGCTCGGCGGGGATGTTGCGGGCGGGGTCGCTCGACGTTGGGAACGCTGTCGGCGAGCCGTCTCCGCCGCCACCTCCGCAGCCAATCAACAAGAGGGCGGAAACGGCAACGGCGGGCAAGAGAAGTGCAATCGGGCGCATACCCCGAGTGTAGCCCCACCACTGGCTAGAAAAGAGCAAAGCCCCTTTCCGTGTCGAATTCTTCTATGGGACACAAAGAACCGAAGGCACGAAGCTCCACAAAGGGGATTGCAAGGCGCCCGATGCCAGCCAAAAGGGAACTTGGTGCCGCTTCGTGCTTTCGTGCCTTCGTGTCCCCAAAACAAACCCCGCTCCGTCCCACTCGGGACTTTGCTACCATGCCCGCCATGACAACCAGCGCGCATCTTTCCGATTGGTCCGTCGAACGCCACTTCGAGGCCTTCCTCGACGGGCCGGACAGCCCGGACATCTCCAACCCCATCCATTCCACTGCTGTCGCCAACGCCTACGGGTTCAAGGCCGCGCTTGTCGGCGGCGTCACGGTCTGGGGATGGTGCGCCCGCGCCGTGCTGGCGGCCCTGGGCGATGGGTGGCTGGACGACGGCTGGGCCGAGGTGAACTTCCGCCAACCGGTTTACCCCGGCGATTCCCTGGCTATCCGGGTCGGCCGGGGGGAAGCAGCCCGGGCACTGGAAGTGTCCAACCAGGATGGCGAGATTTGCATTCGCGGCGCCGCCGGCCGGGGCCTTCACCCCGCCTTCCCGGACTTCCACCGGCCCACGCGTCTCGTCCCCGAGGCCGCACCCGCTACGCTGCCCGAGTTGACGTTGGAGGGCGCGCCCGTGGGGCGGGACCTCCGCCCCATGCTGGTCCCCTACCAGCTTTCTGAGGCCGCCGTTTACGTCACGGAAAAGCAGCGCGACCCGGCGCCTCCCTGGCTCGGCGAAGGCGCCCGCATCCATCCCGGCTGGATCGCGGCCCGGATGACCCCCCTCATGAAGCATTCGTACCACTACGGACCCTCGATCCACACCCAAACGCTTGTCCAGAATCTCGCGCCCGCGCTGGCCGGCCAGTGGGTCACGGTTGCCGGTGTCTTCGTGGATGCGTTCGAACGCAAAGGCCACCACTACGGCATTGTAGATGGCCTGGTGCTTTCGGAAGCGGGAGCCGAGCTCGGACGCCTGCGCCACGCCACCATTTTCCGCCCCCGGCCCCCGGCCTGACCGCGGGTCCGATACTCCGGCACTCCGTTACCCCGTCACCCCGGGACTCCTGAACCTCGTGCCGCGCGCCGCCGCTTTGCTCTTTGCTCTCTGCTCTCTACCCTGAGCAGACATGGCCGAACCGAACTGCCACTACTGCGACAGGCGCGCCGAGGGGGAATGCCCCACCTGTGGCCGCTTCTACTGCGGCGAGCATGGCGACGACGTTTGCCTGCGCTGCATGGCGCCGGAATCTGCCGCCCCCGCGGCGGCCGTCTACCGGGGCTCCGTCGTCGCGCTGGTACTGGCCTCTCTCGTCGCCGTCTTCCTGTTGGTGAGGCCGCCGGAAACGAAGAGTACGAACGATGTTGCCCGGCCATTGGCGGCAGCGACGTCGGCGACCGGGGCGACAGCCACGCCAACGCGTCCCGGCCAGGCGACGGCCACGCGCGGCGCCGTCCAGGCGACGGCCACGGCCGGGCCATCCGGCACTGCCTCGCCGGCTGCATCCCAGACCGCCGACGCATCCCCCACCGCCGGGCCTAGGACCCACACCGTGAAAGCCGGCGAAACCCTGGGGGCGATCGCCATCGCCAACGGCACAACCGTTGAGGCGATCCTTGCCCTGAACCCCGGCATCACACCCGAGACGCTCCCGATCGGGGAGGTGTTGAAACTCCCATGAGCTGGCAAGAAGACCCCGCACTCCAGGCTGAACTGCACCGCCAGAGCATCCGTGGGCGCGTGCTGCGCTCGGCGATCATCTGGACGCCGATCTTCGTGCTATTCGCGGGACTGTTCGTCTTCTACCTGCTCGACACGCTTTTGAATGGCGGCGACCGCGGGGGGACGTGGGTGCTTGTCGTGATCCTCGGCATCGTCACCAGTCTCTTTGGCTTCCAGGCCATGCAGGCCGTCCTGGATCTGGTGGGTGAGCCCCGCAAGAGGGCGGGCGAAGTGACGCGGCGCTGGTCCCGCACCGATTCGCTCGTGATGAAGTCCCACTACATCCGCCTGGACAAGGAAATCATGAGGGGGGACGCCTACCAGTTGGCCGGGATCAAAGAGGGTGACTACGTCGAAGCGACCTACTACCCCCACTCGGCCGTCCTCATCTGGGTGGAAAAGGTGCCGAAGCCGGAAGCGGATGGGGAGTCGAGCGAGTAACGCGGGGGCTTCAGTGCGTGTACGATGGGGCCATGACGACATCCGATGATGCCTTGCTCGAACGCATTACTGTCGATCCGGAGAAATGCGGCGGGCGGCCGTGCCTTGGTGAGACACGCATCCGCGTGGTCGATGTGCTCAACATGCTGGGCGGCGGAATGACCGAGGCTGAGATCCTTGGAGACTATCCCCAACTCACCGAGCAAGATGTCCGCGCGGCCCTGGTGTTCGCCGCTCAGCAGTTCGACCACCCCGTCCTATCCGCGTGACGCGTATCTGGCTGGATGAGCAACTGCCGGCCGCACTTCGCACCTTGGATAGCCCGCACGTGGGGGTTTGAGACCGCCTCCCTTGAAGACGTGGGACTACTCCATGCGAAGGACTCCGCCATCTTCACGCAAGCGGGCAGGGCCGGCGCGATCCTCGTTACCAAGGACGGAGACTTCTCCCTCATGGCGCGCGCGCGCCGGACGGGAGCGAAGATCGTGTGGCTGCGATGCGGCAACGTGAGCAACGCGCGGCTCAAGCAGATCCTCACGTCCACCCTCCCGGCTGCGGTGGAGCGCATTGAAGCTCGTGAATCTGTAGTCGAGATCTGGGCTTGAACCGGCCGGCGAGTGCAGCGCCCTCGCGGGCCCCCGCGTAATCTGTGGCGAGTGGAGGCCTTTATGACAGATCCCCGACCCTTGCCGACGAGGCTCACCAGTTCTTCGCGTCGGACGAACTCCCGGCGAGCCTCTGGTGGGTGGCATGGCTCTCACCCGTGCATCTCCGGCTGTTCGCCGTGGAGCTGACCGACGCGCTGGCGAGCCCGTCGCCGGATATGGCCGACCTCGAAGCGTTGCTCGAGTCCTGGGAAGCGACCGCGGAGCTCGATGCTTCGCCCGAGCTCCAGGCAAGAATCGAAAGGATTCGGCGCGGGGAGTTCGAACCGGCGGACGAATGGCTGAAGAACCTCCGTACGGCACTGACGTACAAGGGGTATTGGGCAGTTGAAGAAACTGAAGGCGACCCATTCCCACCTCTATCAGCTTGATTGTGGACGGGATCGCCTGCTCTACGAAGTGGACGATGGCACTTGCACGGTCAGCATCATCTACCTTGGCGCATACCCTGAGTGGGACAAGCTGGGGAAGACGAAGAACCTTTAGGAGC
>PNKC01000089.1 GCA_013822275.1 Anaerolinea sp.
ACCCGGTTGCAATCCGTGGTAACGAGCCCCGATGGACGACAGACGGCACCTGTCACCGAGATCAAGCAAGCCTCCACCATCGTGCGCCTGAAGGACGGCGAAACCGCCGTCATCGGCGGGCTGATTTCAGAGGAGGGGGGCGAAACGACGCGCGCCGTGCCCGTGTTGGGGGCCGTGCCGGTTGTCGGGCAGGCGTTTCGCAGCAAGGCCAAGTCCAGCCACCGCACCGAACTGGTGATCTTCCTCACTCCGCGACTCATCCGCTGATGCGAGAACTGCTCCAGTCTTTCCGTCCGCGTCCGGCGGAGACCACGCGCCTCATCGAGGCCGGTCCTGATGTGACGCGCAGCTTCGACGCCATTTTGCGAGCCGCCGCGGGCGAAGGCGCGAGCGACATCCACTTTGAGCCGAAGGAAGACGGACTGTTCGTGCGTTTCCGCGTGGACGGCGAAATGCGCGACCATGCGAAGATCGCGCTCGCGCACCGCGACCCGCTCATCGCCCGGGGAAAGATTTTCGGCGGGCTGGACATCACCGAAAAGCGCCTGCCACAGGACGGCCGCGCCGTGCTCCACGAGAACAAGTGCAAATACAACCTGCGCCTCAGCACCGTGCCCACGGTCCACGGTGAAAGCCTCGTCATCCGGCTGCTTGACCAGACTATGCCCGGACAGTCCTTCGCAGACCTGGGGCTGGCGCCGCCGCAGGCCGAGGCGCTGCACACGGCTCTGACCGGTCCGGCCGGACTCATCTACCTCACCGGCCCCACCGGCTCGGGCAAGACGACGACGCTGCATTCCGCGCTGCACCAGCTCGACCATAGAGGCCGGGTGATTCACACGCTTGAAGACCCCGTGGAATACGAATTTCCGGGCATACGGCAGACGGAGATCCGGGAGAAAATCGGGCTCACCTTCGCGGCGTCGTTGCGGGCGCTGTTGCGCCAGAACCCCGACATCATGCTGGTGGGCGAAACCCGTGACGCGGAAACGGCGCAGCTCGCCATCCGCGCGGCGCTCACCGGGCATCTGGTGCTTTCCACGCTGCACACCAACGATGCCCTGGCCGCGGTCCCGCGCCTGCGCGACCTTGGCGTCGAAAGTTTTCTCCTGGCCGCTGCGCTCCGTCTCGTCGCTGCCCAGCGCCTCGTGCGTCAGCTCTGTCCGGAGTGCAAGGCACCGCATCCCGATAACGCGCGGCTGCGCGAAAAACACGGTCTGCCGGATGCCGGATTCTGCCGGCCGGTGGGCTGCGCGGCCTGCCGGGGCGTCGGCTATCGTGGCCGGATCGCCATCCATGAGGTGATTCCAACGGCGAAGTTCGCGCCGCTGATTGAAGCGGACGCGCCGCAGGCGGAACTGGCGGCGCTGAGGGAACGCGAGGGCAGCCTGACCCTCTGGCAACATGGCCTCGCCGTCGCGGCGTCGGGCCGCACCACCATCGAACAGGTGGCGCGCGCATTATGACTTTCACGGAGGCGTGTCGGCAAAATCACCCTCCCATGACAAAAAACAAAACCACTCAGAAAAACTCGCATGGCTATTCCCTGCTCGAACTCGTTCTAGTCCTCGCCGTCGTCAGCGTTCTCGTCGGCTTGTTGCTGCCGAAGGGCTTCGATGCGTTGCGCAACGCTCGCATCCAGCAGGTGCAGAAGACGGCGGAGACCTTGAAGACCGCGCTCACCGACTTCATCACGATGCCGGGCGGCAACGGCAGCATCCCCCGCACCGAAGGCACGGGCGTTCCCACTTCCGGGGCCGCGGTCACCGGCGCCACCGACGCGGCCAAGGGCAACGGTGCTCGGCTCGATGCCGTTCTCCTCGCCGTCGGCAAGCTGGAGAAGCCCCTCAGCCTGCGGATGGGCACGCAGGTTTACACGTCCACCGGCACCGGCAATGAAATGAGCTGGAGCCAGTCAGCCCAGGCGTTCGTCGTGACGCCCGACGCGGCTCCGCAACGGAACTGGTCCGGGGTGACACGCCTGGAGGCGCGTTCGTCCACTCCGGCCACCGCTCCGTCCGCCGCCCAAGGCGCGAATTTCCGGCTGCGGGACACGACCACCAACCTCGCGGCCAACCTCATCGTCGCGTATCTCGTCATCCCGAACGTGCCGGCGCGCGATGCCTACGAGCTCGCACTGGCGATGAACGCCCCGCAACTCGCCCCGATCGAAGGTGCCGCCTGTGACGCCGGCATCGTCGCCTACGCGGCTCCCACCAACGGCGTGACCGATGTCTATGTTTACCTCGCCGACATCTGAGCGCACTGTGCTCCTGTGGGGCCGCCGTTGGTGGCTCGCCGGGCGGAACGAACCGCTCGAATTCCAAACGCTTGCGCACGCCGCGGAAATCCTCGCAGCACACGTCGGGCCGGTCCGGCGCCTGCGCCTCGTGTATCAGCCGGAATTCCTCGTGACCGTGCCGGTTGGCTGTCCGCGCGGGACGCGAGCCGCCCTCCAAGGAGCCCTCGGCTTCGAGCACCCCGCCATCACCGATCCGGCCCATGCGTGGAGCCACGAACCCATCCTGGCGGCGGCGGACGGGCACGCTACGTTCCTCCATTACGAAAGCGAGCCGGGTCTGTTCGGGTTGGTCGAACGGCTGGCTGCGCACGGCGTCACCGTCACCTCCGCGTGGCCGCTGGCCACGTTCCTGCACGCGCTACCGGTCGAATGGTCGGACTCGGGTGCAGTCTGTGTGCTCGCTGTCACCGCCGGCCACGGAGTCGCCTACCATCATCCCGCCCACGACACCCGTGCCATCCTCCAATGGCACGGAGATGGGGCCGCGGCGGAGGCGACCGACTGGCTCCGGCGCGAAATAGCCGAACGCCCCCGTGACCCCGCGTTGCTTGTCACGAGCGAGGAACCCGCGGAGGAGCTTCCCGGCGTGCATTGTCTCGCACTGTCGGACGCGCTGGCGCTGCCCGTCATTCTGCCGCGCGCCCATCCCGCCCAGTTGCTGCCCGCCACCCCGCTCGTAACTCCGCAACACGCGCTGGTTGCCGCCAGCATCCTGCTCCTTCTGACGGGCGGCTTGAGCGGCGCGGCGTATGCACGCGAGTTCACCGCCTGGACGCAGCAGCAGCGGACCGGCCGGCAGGAAAAGGCGGCGTTGCAGGCCGAGATCGAGCACTACCGCGTCAACGCCGCCGAAATCGTCGCATTGAAGACGCAGCTCGCCGGGCCGGGCTCGAGTCCGCCCGTTCCGGAATTGCTCGACCAGGTGTGCGCGGCGCTGCCGCCGCAGATCGCGCTCGACCGCGTGAGGATCGCGCAGGGCCGCTTCGCCCTGAGCGGCCATGTCGCGCCGGGGGCGGACTGGGAAAAATGGCGGAGCCGGCTCGGCAGCCGGCGCTGGACCGTGGAACCGGCGGTGCCGAACGTTGCGGGCGCCTTCACCCTGCAGGGGGCATTCACGCCATGAAGGGGCGCCGGATCTCCGTTCGCGCGTGGGCATGCCTCGGGCTCAGCGGGCTTTTCGCCGGCCTGGGGCTCGCGCTGCCGCGCTTGCATCCGGTTCCCACCGGTCCCGATCCCGAACTGATCGCCCTGCGCACGGAACGCGACGGCCTTGCGGGCCACGATGACGTGGCGCTGGCCCGCCTGCGCGAGCAGGCGCAAGCCCATCCCGCCCCGGCCTGGTCGGTGGAGCAGTTCACCGCGCGGGTCGGAACGGGCTGGCGTGTCGAATGGCAGGAGGCGGAAGGCGCGACCCGCGCCGTCCGGCTGACCCGTTCCGTCCCGAGGATGGAGGCGTGGCCGGAATACCTCCGCTTCGTGAAAACATGGACCGCGCAGCCGGGCGTGATGCTCGAATCGCTCGACCTCGCGGCCCAGGGCACCGTCCACGCCCGGCGGCTCACCGGCTTTGCGGTCGGGCTTCGCGTCAAGCTGGCGGTCGGACCCGTTGGCGACGCCGAGCGGGCCGCCCCCAGCCGCGGCCCGCTCCCCGTCGCTGCGGCCGATGGTCCGGCCGAGTCCCGGAAGGTCGGGCCCGGCCCTGCGCTCCGCCGGCCCGCCGCCTCCGCCCAGCCTCCGGCCGGCGGGCCGGACTCCGCTTCGTTCCGGCCCGACCCTCCGGGTCCCAGGGCCGGGGCAACTCCAGAAAACACCAACCCACAGAAACAACCATGATCACCCTGAACCTCCAATTGCCGGAGCCCGTCGCGGCCGAGTTTTTCTCGGCGGCGGAGGAGCTGAACCGGCGATTCACCGGGGCCAACCCGAAGATCGAGGCGAAAGCCTTGATGGCCTTCGCGCTGGCCCGCCACGAGTGTGCGGACATTTGCGCGCAGTTCGACCTGGCCCTCCGCCTTGTGCAAGGGCCGGAAGAACCGCCGTTCAATCCCGTGCTTACTCAATCCTTCGGGCGGGAAGACCGCCCCGTGCCGACGCAGCCTGCACGCCAAGAGGCTGCCTAACTCCATACGCATATGGCCATCGACCAAAAACCCGACAAAGGACCCAAGGCGGAAACGCCGAAACCGCTCGTCTTCCGGGACAACCCGGAAGTGAAGAAACGCATCGACGCCTACAAGAAGGCGAACGCTGACGACGTCGTGTATTACACGCGACTCGTGAAGGAACACCCGGAACGCGCGATCGAGACGTTCCTCTACCACCGCGTGCAGAGGCACGAGAACGACATGAAGCTGATCGAAAAGCAGCTTCCGCACGCCAAGGCGTTCTACCAGAGCCAGACGCCGGAGGCGAGGACGCGGATCGACCGCGACATCGCGGACACGAATCCTTTCTACAAGGAAAAGGCTTTCGTGCAGGCGGTGTTCCGCGAGAAGGACCGGCAGACCCGCCGGGAGTTCACGCAACCGGGCGTCGCCACGGCGCCGCAGCAGCCGCCGCCCGCGGCCGGAGCGAAGATCGCGGCCTGATGCCCGTCCCGCCCTCCACGAGGCAACACCTCGACGACCACCTGGGCCAGGCGGAGTTCGCGCTGAAAGTCACGGCGAACTTCGACTGTCTCAAGGGCACGCCCGCGCACGAGTCCGTGCGCGCGGCGCTGGCCCGGGTGGCGGAGGCGCGGGATTGGGTGCGGCAGCAACTCGCGGTGGAAACATCCGTCGTGAAACCCGCCGATCTCGCTTATCAATCCATCCGCGCCCGCCGGGGCATCGTGCATCGCCGGATGGCCCGGCTCGTCCCATGAACGCCTTGGTCACCGGCGGGGAGCGCTATGTGCTGACCCAGGCCGATTATCGGTTCCTCGAGCACACGGTCGCGATGCTGCGGGTGAAGGAAATCTACACCAACGGCCAGCCCGGCGTAGCGGCGCAGGTGGAAACCTGGGCGAAGCGGCGAGGGATTTCCGTTCAGCGGGTGACGGCCAACTTCATGCACGACGGACCGGCGTCGTCGGAGGAGCGTAACATGACGCTCGTCACGCAGGCGAAGGCCGTGATCGCGTTTCCGGGCGAGAGCGCGAGCGACGATCTGATCGCGAAGGCGCGCCGGGCGCGACTCTCCGTCCATGAGAGTCCGGGGAGGCAGCTCGCCAATCTGCCTACGATGGACACGCGGCTGCGCCACTTGTGGGTGCGGTCCTCGTCACGACCAAAACTAACCCCGTAAAACTATGAGCTACTCAAACCCCATTCGCGCGGAAGATACCGGCGCGGTCGATCAGTTGCAGGCCAGAATCGCCGAGGCCGAACGACTCCAGGAGAAAATGAAGACGGCGAACAAAATCATCCGCGATAGGAAGCTCTCGGACGACGACAAGATCCGCCAGCTCGGCGCGGAATGCGGCATACCCTCTGACGGTGCGCACAAGCTGCTGCGGCCGGATTTTGCGGGCAGGATCGGATTCGCGAACTACGAACTCACGAACAACGCGGCCAATATCCGGCGGATGCAGGCGCGGGTCGAGGGGTTGACCAAGGAGAGCGCGCGGCCGTCGGTGACGGTGGATTTTCCCGGCGGGAGGATGGAGGATAACGCCGAGGATTGCCGCGTGCGGATCTATCACGACGCGAAGCCCGAAGCGGACGTGATTCAGAAATTGAAGGCCAATGGGTTTCATTGGACACCCTCGCTCAAGTGCTGGCAGCGGCTCCGAAATAACAGCGCCCGCGGGGCGGCGACGCGCGTCACCGGCGTGTCCTGGCCGGAGGCCGGCGCGCAAGCCGCGGGCACCGCCCCATCCCAGGTGCCGACGGTGGCCACAGTGAAGCCGTCAGTAGCGCAACCTCGAATGGGACTCGGCGCGTAGGCTCCGCTGATGGAAGAAGAGAAAATAACGCAGGTATTCACTGTGCGGGATCGGCCGGTCGGTTTCCGGTCCGGTCACTGGGGCGGCGCCCTGGTCGCGATGGAACGCGGGGACTTTCCGATTTCACCAACCGGCTACCGCTCACTGAGCGGCCTCGCGGCCGAGGCCGTGACGCCGGATTTCCTTGAGGGATTGGCGCAGACGCACGAGCAGGAGAAAGAGAGCCGCCTGCAGTGCTTGCGCGAAGCGCAGAAGCCGGTCGGCGATCCGATCCTGAACTACATCCATGTGAGCGGGGCGTATGAGCAGGCGGTGCAATACGGATTCTTTGCCACGGACCGGGACCGCGCCGGATTGTGGGCAGGCGCCCACCGGCTGCTCTGTATGGTTGAGGCCGATGCCCGGTTCCAGCCGGCGCCTGACCGGCGCTACGTGGCGTGGAAGAAAGAGGACTGTGCCAATGCGCTGGAGCGGGTGCGGGAATTGAAGGCGTTCCTGGGGCGGCTGGCGCAGGGTGATTTTCCCGTCGAACTGCCTCCACGATTGTTCGGGGTGAGCGCTTATCTCGCGCTGCCGGCCAAGCCGGGCGGCGAGCCTCGGATCGAACTGGGCGGCTACACCGCGGAGATGGCCCTCGATCTGCCGACCGCGGCGCCGGTCCAGCGGACGAAGCGTCGGGCGGCGGAGCCGAGTCCCGCTTCGCCGGAAGTCCAGCTCGGGCTCTTCGGCTCGCCGAGCGTCGCCACCAAACCCGCATCCCCAGCCGGCGTGCGACCGCGGCTGGGTAATTTCTGACTTCGCTTGCATCCGACTTTCGCCAACGTCGGGAGGATGCCCCGCACCCATCCGCACTATCTGGTCTTTGTCAGCTCGGTGCAAAAGGAGTTCGTGGGCGAGCGTCGGGCGGTGAAGGAATTCATCGAAGGCGACCCGCTGCTTCGGCGGTTTTTCAACGTCTTTCTCTTCGAGGATGTGCCGGCTTCGGGCCGGCGGCCGGATCAGCTCTACTTGGCCGAGGTGGACCGGTGCGATGTTTACCTCGGGCTCCTCGGCAACGACTACGGCTACCAGGACCGCGCGGGCGTGTCGCCGACCGAGCGGGAATTCGATCGGGCGGCGCGGGAGAAAAAGGAACGGTTGGTTTTCGTGAAGGCTGACGACTCGCGGCGGCATCCGAAAATGCGGACGCTGGTGGACAAGGTCGGCGAGCAGGTCATCCGCCGCCGGTTCACGACGACGCCGGAGCTGATCGCCGGGATCTACGCCAGCCTCGTCGAGTTTCTGGAACGGCTGGGCGACATTCGGAACCTGCCCTTCGACGCCTCGGCGTGTCCCAAGGCGACGGTCGGCGACCTGTCGCCCGAGAAGGTGAAGTCCTTTTTGACGCTGGCGAAACGCCGGCGCGGCTACGTGCTTGATCCGGAAACGCCGGTCGGTGACGTGCTCACGCACCTGAACCTGCTGGACCGCGGTGTGCCGACCTATGCGGCGATGCTGCTGTTCGCGCGGGAGCCGCAGCGGTTTCTGCCTACCTCGCATGTCAAATGCCTGCACTTCCACGGCACCGAGGTCCGCAAGCCGATTCCCTCGTATCAACTCTACAAGGGCACGCTGTTCGAGCTGGTGGACCAAGCGGTGGACTTCGTGCTGTCCAAGATCAGCCGGACCGTGGGCACCCGGGACAAGACCGCGCAAGCGCCGGTGAAGTATGAACTGCCGGACGCGGCCGTCACCGAGGCCATCGTCAACGCCA
>PNKC01000090.1 GCA_013822275.1 Anaerolinea sp.
CGGAAAAGGCCGCGCTGCGAGCGCGGCCTTTTCGAGTTTGGGCGCTGACGAGAGGGTGGGCGTATCCTGTAGCGCGATACCGGCCCCTGCCGTTCCATCCGGAGGACCTTTGGCCGACACCCCACTGGAGCGCCGCGAGCGCGAGACGCGACTGGCCGTGCCACGGGCAGCCTGGCGGGCGATGGCGCGTTGGGAAGCAGGCCTGGCTGTTGTGCTGCTGCTGGGGCTGGCGTTGCGCATGCATGGCCTTGATTGGGACCAGCCCAAAGGCGCCACCACGCCCCTTCAGATGCACCCGGACGAGCGGTTCCTTTCGCTGGTGGTGGACCGGATCGACTGGCCGAAAAGCATCGGCGGCTACTTCGATACGGCGAACAGCCCGCTCAACCCGTACAACGACCCGGATACGCATTCGTACGTCTATGGAACCTTCCCGCTCTTCCTCACAAAGGGCGTGGCGACGATGGCCGGGAACCTGCCGGACCGGGTTGGGGTGGGATCCTTCGGCCTTGACTTGCCCGACGAGCACGCCGACCGCGCGGGACCTGGCAACTCGTACGAGCACGACGTGCTCTGGGGACGGCGCATCACGGCGCTGTTCGACACCGCGACAGTGGCCATAGTCTTCGCCCTGGGGGCGACGCTGTTTTCGCGGAAAGCGGGACTGTTGGGGGCGCTGCTCTACGCGCTGGCCGTGCTGCCGACCCAACTCGCGCACTTCTGGACGATGGACCCGTACGTTACGTTCTTCGGGACGGCGACGCTGTTGATCGCGGCGCAGACCGTGCGAGACGACCGCGCCTCGAAGCGGCCGGGCGTGCGGCAGGTCGTCCTGTTCACGCTGCTTGGCGTGTGTGTAGGCCTGGGCCTGGCGAGCAAGGTGACGGCCTGGCCGTTAGCGCTGGCGCCCTTGCTGGCGACAGCGATCCGTGCCGGTTTGCGGGACGCGCCAGGCCTGGGGTTGCGCTGGCGGGGGCACCGCCCGGCCCTGCGCGGCCATTGGACAACGGATGTCTCCATCCTCTGCTTCTCGCTCGCGACCGCGATGGTGATATTCCGGATCGCGCAGCCATACGCGTTCACCGGGCCGAACTTCTGGGATATGAGCCTCAACCCGGCGTGGCGTGCCGACATTGAGCGCGAGATCAACTTCCAGAACGGCAACGTGGACTTCCCGCCTTTTGTGCAGTTCGCGGGACGGAGCCCGTTCCTGACGCCTCTGAAAAACATGGTGCTGTGGGGGATGGGCCCGGCACTGGGGATCACGGGTGTCGTTGCCGCCGTAGCCAGTGCGGCGCTGCTCTTTCGCCGCCGCGAACTCACGTTCCTGCTGCCGTTGGCGTTTGCCGGGGCTGTGTTCGTATTCCAGGGCGCGCGATTCGTGGCCTTCATGCGCTACTTCGCGCCCATCTACCCGGTAATTTGCCTGCTCGCTGGCTGGGCGCTGGCGTGGCTCTGGATGAACCGGGGCCGTCTGGTGGCGCCGGGTTGGATGCCCGTGCGAATGAGGCCCTCGCAACGGGCGGTCTCGTTCGGCGTCGCCACGGCGGTGGTGATCGTGGTCGCGGCCACGGCGTGGTGGGCGCTGGCATTCCAGTCGATTTACGTGCAAAAGCACCCACGCATTGCGGCAAGCGAATGGCTCTACCAGAACGTGCCGCCGGGTTCAGCGATTACCGGCGAGATCTGGGACGACACGCTCCCCTACGCGCTCCCCGGCCAGCCCGGCGGCATGTACAGGATTATCGAAACCGAGCCCTACGCCACCGACTCGCTACAGAAAACGCAACAACTCGTCTACGGGCGGCCGGAAGACAAAGGCGCTGGCGGCCTCGTCAACGCTGATTATGTCGCGATCTCCTCCAACCGTGTGAAAGACTCGGTAGTCCGCCTCGAGCGCGAATATCCCGCGACGATCCGGTACTACGCGCTGTTGGACTCCGGCGAGCTGGGGTTCAAGCTTGTGGCTCACTTCGAAGTACGGCCAACGCTGTTTGGACTTTCCATCGACGATTCTTCCGCCGAGGAGTCCTTTCACGTGTACGACCACCCGGAGGTCCGGATCTACCAGAAAACGGAGGATTTCAGCGCTGAACGCGCCCTCGCTTTGTTGAACGAGGCCCACCCCGAGCGCGCGGTGAACCTGCTCCCCCGGCAGGGACGGACCAACGGCCTGCAGTTCACGGCAGAGGAAGCGAAGGGGCAGCAAGAGGGTGGCACGTTCAGCGACGTGTTTTCCGCGGACGGACTGGCGAGCCAATTGCCCTGGTTCTGGTGGTTGCTCTGGATGGAACTGGCCGCACTGGCGTCCATTCCCTGGGTGACGTGGCTCTTTCGGGCGATGCCTGATCGTGGTTACGGGTTATCGAAACTGCTCGGACTCACGGCCGTGGCAGTGCCGACCTGGGCGCTGGTCGCCTGGGGTGGGCCGCACTTCTCGGGTGGTCTCGTTTGGACGGTCTTTGGGGCGACGATGGCGGGGGGCGTCATCCTCGGTTCAGCGCGGCGCGAGGCGTTGCTGGCCGACTTTCGTTCGCGGTGGCGACTTTGGCTGGTGACGGAGGCAGCCTTCCTGGCAACGTTCGCGGCGTTTCTGCTGCTGCGTTACTACAACCCGGACCTGTGGCACCACCCGCAGGGAGGCGAGAAGCCGATGGAGATTGCCTACCTCACGGCGGTTACGCGATCGACGATCATGCCCCCCTACGACCCGTGGTTCGCGGGCGGTTCGATGAACTACTACTACATGGGCTGGTTCTTCCTGGCGGTGCCCATCAGGGCCCTGCGGCTCCTGCCCGAGGTCGCCTTCAACCTGGGCATTCCAACCTTTGCGGCGTTGGGCGCGAGCGTGGCTTTTTCCACGTCGTCCAACCTCGTGGGGCTCGCGGCGAAAGCCCGGCGCGTTGGCGGCGAGGGCGGCATCGGGAACTGGCGGCAGCCGGCGCTCTGGGCGGGCCTCCTTGGGGCGTTTCTCCTCATCGGGCTGGCGAACCTGGACGGTGCGCACCAGACGATCGAGCGCTTTCAGGCGGTCAACACGTGGGACGCCGCGAACGGCGTGCCGGTACTCGGCGGGGCCGTGGGCGTGGTTGGAGGCATCTGGCAGTGGCTCTTCCACGGCGCGACACTGCCGCCGTTCGACTGGTGGCGAAGCTCACGGGTGCACTTCGGCCAGTTCGACATCACCGAGTTCCCCTACTGGTCCCTGCTCTTCGCGGACCTTCATCCGCACCTGATGGGAGTGCCTTTCTTCGGGCTGGTGATTGCTATCACGGCGTCGTACGCGGTTTCCGCGCATGCGGGAATGCGCCGGCAGCCGTGGGCGCTGGCGGCGTTGTTGGGCGTTGCCCTTGGCCTTGTGCGGACCGTCCACACGTGGGAATTTCCGGCGGCCGTCCTGATTGCGGGGACCGGCGTGCCGCTGGGCCAACTCCTGTCCGAAGGACGGTGGCAGACCCGATCCTGGAACGCCGTGGCGCACCTGGCGCTCGCGGGCCTCGTCACGTCCATCCTGTTTTCGCCCTACACCGCCCGTTTCGAGACATTCAACCCCGGCGTGATGCGGGCGCCTGAGACAACCCAGGCCAACCAGTTCTTCGTCCACTACGGGTTCTTCATCGCTGTGGCCGTGGTTTTCATTGCGGTGCGCTACCACGAAGTGCTGGAGGAGCGGCGCGGCGATCACGGACGAAACCCGTTCCTCGCGGCGGTGAACGGGCGCTGGGAAGTCCTGGCGCTCGGGGTGTTCGCGAGCGGGCTGGCCGCGTTTACATGGCCCTTCGGGTTGACGACGCTGGCGCTCGCGGGGCTCCTGATCGTCTTCCTTGCCAACCTCTTGTGGCTCGAACTTCGCGCGCCGGTAAAGGAAGTAACGAGGCCGATCGCGACGGCCCTCTTCCTCCTCGGCTTCGGGATCGCGGCGGGCGTGGATGTAGTGACGCTGAACAACGACATTGTGCGGATGAACACGGTGTTCAAGTTCTCACTGCAGGCCTGGCAGTGCTTCGCTCTGGCGAGCGCCTTCGGCACCTGGTACAGTCTGCGGGCGCTGTTCGAGGTGCGAGGACGGCTGCCAGCTGCCCGGCCGGGGATGGGCCTCGCGGCGGCGAGCGCAACGGCGGTGCTGGCGACGCTGTTCCTCGGGAGCGTCATCTTCCTGGGGCCCGGCACGGCGGCGCGGCAGGAACGTCGCTTCGCTGCGCTGTCGCCACGGCTGGACGGCCTGGCGTTCATGGAACGCGCGACCTACGTAGAAGACTTCGGAGACGAAAACGCTGCGAACGACCGCGTCATTCGCCTGGCCGATGACAAGCCGCTGATCGGCTGGCTGCGCGAGAACGTGGAGGGCAGTCCCGTGATCGTGGAGGCCGTGGGCCCGCTCTACCATTGGACCGGCCGGATAAGCGAGTACACCGGCTTGCCGGCGGTAATCGGGTGGGATTGGCATCAGATCCAGCAACGGACAGACTACACGGGGCTTGTGCAACAGCGGCGGACCGACACAACCCGGTTCTTCCGCGACCCCTCGCCCGCGTACGGCGCCGATTACCTCCGAAAGTACAACGTTTCGTACATCGTGGTTGGCACGGAGGAAGTAGCCTGGGGGACAGCCGCCGGGCTGGCGAAGATACCCTTCATCGCGGGCGTCACGGAGGTTTTCCGAAGCGGCGACTACGCCATCTACCGGGTGGACCAGGCTCAGTTGCCGGCCAGCACTGGGTTGACAGGGTGAGGCTGGACGGGGCAGCGATCGCGGCGCTGACGGCCTTCGTGCCGGAACAGGACCTGCGTGCCATGCGGGTTGTGACCGGACGTCCCGGGCGCTGGCTGCCGCGACTGCTGGGCATGAGCGCGATCACGCTGGCGCCATACGTCTGTTTTCGCGCGGGGCGCTATCAGCCAGGGACAGCGCGCGGGTTGGCGCTCATCGCGCATGAGGCGCATCACATCCGCCAGGGTCGCGAGACGGGCCGCGTGTTCTTCTACGCGCGTTACCTGCGGGGGCAATTCCAATCCGGGTTCAAGCATGCGCGCCACCCAATGGAGATACCCGCGATCGACGTGCAGCGCGCGGTGTTCGCCGCGCTCAGCTCCGCGGACTAGCCCGCCCGAGGGCGAAGAGAAGGGAGGAAGCCAGGCTTCCTCCCTTCTTGTGGACCGGCCGGTGAGGGAACAGGCCGGGCGTTGGATCAGGCGCCCTGGCCGCTGCCGCCAGGAGAGTTGGCGCCGGGAGGCGTCATGCGGCCGGGGCCCATGGAGCCTTCGTGATGGCCGCCCTTCGGACCACCGGCGCCGCCCGGGCCACGGCCGGTGCCGTCGATCATGGCATCGAGGCCACCAGCCATCGCTGTTTTCATCTGGTCCGCCTGGGCCTGAGTGATCTTGCCGTCGGCGACCTTCTGGGCGAGTTCAGTGTTCATCTGATCGGTGAGGAACGCTTTGAGCTGGTCACGGGTCTTGCCGTGGTCCGTGGCGATCGTCGCGAGGCTCTTGCCCGCCTGCATCTCGCTCCGCAGGGTCGACTCATCGATGCCGAGGAACGCCGTAAGTGCGGCGCTGTCATGGATGCCCGCTCCGCCACGGCCTTCGTGGCCACCGCGGCCAGCCCTCATCCCGCCGGGGCCGAAGAAGAGATGTTCGCCGGATTCGATTTCGGTCTTGATCCGGTCGGCCTGCTCCTGGGTGAGCTTGCCGTCGGTTACGAGTTGGGCGAGCTTTTCGAGGCTGGTGTCCTTGAGTGCTTGCTTGAGCGTATCCACGGACACGCCGAGGCGGGTGGCGAGAGACTGGAGGTAGGCGTCCTGTTCCGCCTTGTGCGTGTCATCGGCGGCGGGGTTGACCTGCTGGACGACGCTTGAGAGGCCGCTGGTGAGGCCGGACGTGCCACCCTGGGCGAGGACCGTGCCTCCGCCGACGACGCCGGCAAGGGCCGCGGCGCCGAAACCGAGAGACAGGAGCTTTCGTGTGTTCATCAATACTTCGCTTTCTGTCGCCGGTGGTTTGTCAGGGCTACCGGCGACAATGCCAGGGTATGGCTGGCGCGTGTGACGAAAATGAGAGAAGCATTAGGAAGTCCTAATGTTTACCGCGGCGTTCCTGCCGGCTACCAGCTACCAGCTACCAGCTACCAGCTACCAGCTACCAGCTACCAGGAGATTCAAGCGCCTTCGTGGGTGAGGCGTTCGGCGAGGAAGGCATTGACTTCTTCGGGGCCGAAACCCAGTTCCCCGAGGAGGGAGCGGGTTTCGGAGCCGAAGGCGGCGGTGGCGCCGGCCGGCCGGAAGCCGTTAGCGTCCAGGTCGACGGGGTTCGCGAGTACACGGACGTTCCCCAACACGGGGTGGGGCATGTCGTAGACCATGCCGTTGGCCGTAACTTGCGGGTCATCGAGCAGTTCGATGGGGAACTTCACATCAGAAGCCGGCACGCCGTGGGCGTCGAAGACGGGCTTCCAATCCGCCGTCGTCTTTTCGCGAAGGAGGTATTCGGCCTGGTGCTGGAGGGCGGCGTAGTGGCGAGGAAGGTCGCCGCGGGGGATTTCGCCGGTCTGGGCGGCATCCTCAAAGCCGACGGCCTTCGCGAAAGCCCGCTGCAACGCCGGGCTGCTGCAGGCGACGGCCACGACAGAGTCTTTCGTGGCGTACGTGCGGTAGTAGACGCCGGACATGTAGTTGGCGCGCGAAGCGGGCAGGATTGCCGCCTGCTCAGGGAACGGGGCGCCACGCTGCCGGGCTTCTTCCAGCTGGCGGAGGGCGTCGCGGTGCACGGGCCCGTCCACGCTGTCCACACGAAGGACGAAGTTCGTCTGAAGCGCCATGCCGGCCATCAAGAGGTTGACCTCGACTTCGCCGCCAAGGCCGGTCCGTTCGCGCCTGAAGAGGGCCGCGGAGATGCCGAAGGCGAGCGACATGGCACACATGTAATCGATGATCGGCGGGTCGCCGGCCATCGGGAGTCCATCGCGGACCCTGCCGTTCGCCGCCATCAGCCCGCTGCGGGCCTGGACAACAAGGTCCATGCCGGCGAGCCGGGCATCCGGGCCTTCGTGCCCGAAGGCGGTTACGTTGCCGGTGATGACGCGGGGGAAGCGCTTGGCCAAAGATGCATGATCCAGGCCGAGGTCTTCCGCGAGCCCCGGCCGGAGATTCGTCAGCACCACGTCGGCGCGGGCGAGCAGAGCATCAAGCACGCCCCGGGCGCGGGGGTGTTTGAGGTCCAGCGGCAGGGAGTGCTTCCCACGATTTCGAGAGATGAAGTGCCGCGTCTCGCCAGGCGCGAGCGGGGAGAGATGGCGGACCGGGTCCCCCTCCAGGGACTCGACCTTGATAACGTGGGCGCCGCCTTCGGCGAGCAGTTGGGCGCAGTACGGGACGGCGATGAACTGGCCGAATTCGACCACTTCGATCCCGGCGAACGGCTGAGGTGAGGACATGGGTGGAATCCTACGGGGTCACCGGAAGGGGCACACGGCGTAGAGTTTGGTGCGTGACTCCTCGCCCCCTGCCGCGGGTGCTCATCATTATGCCGCACCTTGGGGACGGCGGGGCCGAACGGTTGGCTTTGGACCTGCTGATCGAGCTGCGCCGGCAAGGGCTGCCGGTGGAGATGCTGGCCATGCAACGTCGCGGGCCCAGGGTGGACGAAGCAGCCGAACGAGGGGTCCGGATTTGCTACGGATGTGGCGCCCACCAGAGCCTGGTGCTCCACGGCCCACGCGTGTTGCTGAAGGCGATAAGGGCCGCGCGGCGGAACGACGTGGTGGTGGCGGGTCTGGACGGCCCAGCGATGGGGTTGGCGCTACTTGCCGCCCGGCTAACGCGCCGGCCATGTGTGGCAATGGTGCAAAACGATATGGCCGGCGTGCGGCTTACCGACCGGCGACCGCGTGCAGTCCGATGGCTAATGCGCAGGGCTAAGCTAACGGCGCGCGCTGACCTTGCTATCGCGGTT
>PNKC01000091.1 GCA_013822275.1 Anaerolinea sp.
GACGGCGCCCCCGCCCACCTGGAGGATCTCCGCCCGGCCGTTAGGGAACTCGCGCGTTTCGTCGGGCTTCGCAAAGGTCTTGTGTTCGGTGCTGTGCATGGCTGGTGTCTCCCTGGGGTCCCGGATTTGCGCCGGGTGACGCGGCGCGGGTGCATGTCTACCAACTAGTAGATAGAATGTCAATACCGCTCCGCGAGTTCTTGCCAGGATGAGCCCAATGGACGACCCCAGGGCCGGGCCGGCGCCCGCCGCCGACACCCGGGGACGCGTACTCGACGTCGCTGAAGCCATGGCCCAGACGCGGGGCTTCAACGGCTTCAGCTATGCCGACATTTCGGCCGAAGTCGGCATTACCAAGGCGAGCCTCCACTACCACTTCCGGACGAAGGCGGACCTCGGCCGCAGCCTGATCGCGCGCTATCGCGGCGCCTTCCGCGCTGCCCTGGACGCCATCACCGCCAGTGGCGGCTCCGCGCTGGAGAGGTTGCACGCCTACGTGCTGCTCTACGCCAGCGTCGTCCGCGACGACCGGATGTGCCTCTGCGGGATGTTCGCGGCCGAATACCGCACCCTCCCGGCGGCGATGCAGGAGGAGATTCGCGGCTTCTTCGATGAGAACGAGTCGTGGCTGGCGGAGCAGCTTGACGAGGGCCGGCGGGCCGGCGAGCTGGCGTTCGACGGCCTCCCCCGGGAAACCGCCATGATCCTCCTCGGCGCCCTCGAAGGGATGATGCTCGTCGCCCGCTCCTACGGTGACGCCGCGCGTTTTGAGGCGTCCGCAAAGCGGCTCATCGAGGACCTGCGGCCGGGGTGACGAGCAAAGAGCAAAGAGCAAAGAGCAAAGAGCAAAGAGCAAAGAGCAAAGAGCTGGCGTTGCCCGATTCCGCATAGAGTCCGCCGGTGGACCAGCTGCCGTATCGGCGCTATGCGGTATGGGACAAGGCGAACGGGCTGGCACGCCAAAATCACTCTCCCTGTCGTGGCTATCGCTCTCGCTGGCGCAGCGTGGCTCGCGCTCGATGGAAGCGACGCCTCGTCGCAACAACCCAGCCCACCCGCATTCGATACGCTCAGCAACCGGATACTTGCGTCACACGGCATCGAACTCGACAGAGCCGCCGTCCGGGCACCGGCTGGACCGGCCGACGTACCATCAGAAGCCATCAAGGAAGCTTTGCGTCAGATGGCCCTCCCAACCGAGTTCGCGGAACCTCCCCGCCGGGTCCGGTTTAAGAGCCCCGTCCCGGGCATTGAGATAACGGACGGGCGACAGGTCTGGGCCGTCGCGCTGGTGGGGGACATACAATTCTCAGGCGGACCGCGAGGATTCGTGCCGCATCCGCAGAGTAAGGGCACGTACGCAGTGGCTTTCTCTAGTGAGGAGACCGGCAGAATCGAGTACGCGGTCGCGGGCGAACGCGTACTCGACTAGACCGACCGCCACGCGTCCCGCGCGGAAGTCGCCTCTTATCTGCGACTGGTGGCGAGCCGCCCTACTTCTTGGGGCCGCCCTTGCTGCTGTTGCCAGGGCCGGAGTTGCTCCCGCCCTGTCCAGCGTTGCCATTGCCCTGGCCGGGGTTGGCGTTTCCGCCGGCTCCTGGACCGCTTCTTGAGGGCACCGGCGTGCCAGCGGCCGCCGGGGACGGCTCGGCCGTGGCGGTCCTGGGAGGGCCGTTGCCGTTTTCGTTCGGCTCGTGGCCGTGCTTTTCGTGGCCAAGTCCGTTGCCCTTTTCATGGCCCAGGCCGAGCCCGCGGGAAACGCTGCCCTTGTCGTTCTCGGCGGCCTCGTCTTCGTCCTGCTCATCCTCAGCGGGAGGCGAAGCGCTGGGGTCCGCCGTGGCGGTGGCGGTGGACGTCGGCTTGCCGTGTTCCTTGCCGTTCTGGCGGTGCTCGGCGCTGTTGCCGGTTTCGCAGTCCACCGGACCGCCCGGCGTCGGGGTGCCCTGGACGGCGGGGTTCACGTCGTCGCAGCCCTTCTCGTTAGTGTGGGCGTCCTCGGCGGCCGTCGCACCACGACTCTGGCCGCTGACCGCCGCTTCCGGTGTTGTCGAGGCCGAGGCCGACGCCGAAGCCGGAGCCGGAGGCGACGCGTCCGCGCTCGGAGAGGCGACGGGGGTCCCTGCGCCGGCCGCCGGCGTCTCGGCGCTGGTGAGCCCGACGGCGTTGGAGACGAAGTCGATCGGCCCGGCGAGCGGTTCGTTGCCGGTGATGGCGCCGACGGCGCTGACCGCCATCAATGGCGCCGTGACGGCGGCAGAGGTGAAGGCCACACGGCGCATCGTGGTGTTCGCAGGGCGGGCCGCGAGTGTCGCGCTCAGGGCGTTGGCCATCGTGCCGCGGATGCGCGCCAGGGCATCATCCGAAGGGGCAACCTCGCCGATCGGCGAAAACAGCCCCGCCGCGGCTGCTTCGTCTTCCGGCGAACTCGCCGGTACTTCGCTTGCAAAGGGGTTCTTCATCGTGTCCTCCACCCGGTCTCTTCACCGAGGATGGTGCGCAGGCGGGCGAGCGCCCGGTGTTGCATCGCCTTTACGGCGCCCATTGAGCGGCCCGTGATGGCGGCCACCTCTTCAATGCTCAGGTCCTCCACGAAGCGCAGGTGGACTACCTCGCGCTGTTCGGACGTGAGCATTGAAAGCGCGGCGAGCGCCACTTCGAGCCCTTGTTCGGGACCATCCACCACCGGTTCGACGATCTCCCCGGTTTCGCGCCATTTCTTGCGGAACCAGTCGGTCGAGCGGTGGCGGGCGATGCTGTGCAGCCAGGCCGTGATCGGCCGGCCGCGGTGGCGGTAGCGCCCGATGCCCTCGATCGCTTCGAGAAACACCTGGGCCGTGATGTCTTCCGCTGTCGTCCGGTCACCAACCTGGGCGAAGACCGAGCGGAACACAAGGGGGTGTTCGCGCTCGAACATCGCCGCCCAGGCGGCTTGATCGCGCCGTTTGAGCAGCGCGGTCTCGGAGACTCCGGCGGCGTATTCGGGCGCGGCGACAGCGGGGCGTGTGGCAGGCAGGATTGCCAATGAGCTCTCCTCGGGGGGCGCCTTCCTACTCGCTTTAGCGGGCGGGGACACGATTTGGATACGGGTCATGCTGAAGTTTCGTTACGGCCTGAGGCCGGAAAACCACGTTACCACGCGTCCTCGGCCTGTTTCCGTGCGAATTGTGTAAACGATCCGGGCCGTTTGATGCTCGTGGTTTTACGAAGGCACACGAAGGCCCCAAGTCACGAAGCCGCACGAAGGATTGAAGAAGATTTGTGCCCCTTCGCGCTTTTGCGGCTTTGTGTCCCGAGTCGCATCGACGGTCGTCGCGCACCGTGCCACTGAACGAGGACCCGTTTCAACCGATGATCGCAGCGAGGACTCTTCGACGTGCAGCCGTGTGACAGATTCATCAGCCGCGCCATGGTGCCAGGCAGGGGACTGGCCCCTCGCGCGTGCGTTGCGAATCGCCTTCGAGACTCGCGTCCGCGGACTGCGCGGTGAAGGCACGCCCGATCGTCCACAGAAGCGGGTGGCGCCTGTCCGCGTGGAGGCGATCGCCGCGGCTCATCATCTGGGGCATCAGCGTCGCCATCCTGGTGGCCGATGCCGCGCTCTACGTGGGGATCGTCAGGGGCATCCATTCCGAGGGCTCATCAGGGGCGATAGGGTTTCTGAGCCTGGCGGCACTGTTCGCGTTGGCCGAAGTATTCGTCGTTCATCTCCACTTCCGGCGCGATGCCCACAGCTTTTCGTTGCTCGAGATCCCGCTGGTCCTGGGGCTCTTTCTGGCCACGCCCACGGTCTTAATCATGGCCCAGGTCTGTGGCGCCGCGGTCGCGCTCACCGCGCACCGCAGACAGCCGCCGTTGAAGTTGGCATTCAACGTGGGCTCCATGGCGCTCGAAGCGACCGTCGCGATTCTGGTCTTCCAATTCACACACGGGTTCGCGCCGGATTCCAGCCCCCTGGCGTGGCTAAACACGCTCTTGGCCACCCTCGCGGCGTCGGCATTAGGCGTCGTGCTGATCCACGTTGCAATCAGCATCTCGGAAGGTGCCTGGCGTCCGGCTGCAATTCGCCTGCCTCTGGCCTTCGGTCTCACCTCCACCGTATTCACCACCAGCCTCGGTCTCCTGGCGGTTACCGTCTTCACGGAGGAACCGGCAGCACTCGCGCTCCTGGTGGTGCCCCTTCTGGGCGTATACCTGGCGAGCTGGGCATACACGACAGAGCGGCAACGCCGCAGCAGTCTTGATTTCCTCTACCAATCGACAAATGCACTCCACAGTTCGCCCGATTTCGAGGCGGCCCTCGCCGACATGCTGCGCCCCGCCAGGGACGCCTTCCGCACGTCGGTGGCCGAACTCTACTACGCGCCACCGGCCACAGGGACAGTCTTCAGGACCACCATTGGACCGGGCGACCGCGTCGAGACGCTTCAGCGTCTCTCTGCCGAGGTTGCGGAGCCCCTGCTCGCTGCATTCGCCGGTCCGCCGCTCCAGGTCTCTCTTGTGGGGCCACAGTCAGTAGGCGTGTTTGCCGATTTGCTGATTGCGCAGGGGTTGCACGACGCCATCGTCGCGCCCCTGAACGGCGAGCTGCAGCCAATCGGGGTCCTGGTTCTGGGTGATCGGCTCAGCGACGTAGCCCATTTTGGGCCTGCCGACTTCCAGCTCGCCAGCACCCTCGCGAATCACCTCAGTGTCGCCCTCGAGAACAGCCGCCTGGAGCAGTCACTCAGGTCACTCGGCGAGTTGAAGAACGAGTTCGCACACCAGGCGTTTCACGACCCACTCACCGGCCTGGCAAACCGCGCTCTGTTCCAGCAACGCGTGACCGAAGCGATGGAAGGCGGCATGGGGGAGCGCGGGGCGCTCATTCTCATCGATCTGGATGATTTCAAGCTCGTTAACGACAGCCTCGGACACTCCGCAGGAGATGAGGTGCTTATAACCGTTGGGCAGCGTCTCGAAGCCTTCATCCAGGACTCCGGGACGGTCGCCCGCCTCGGGGGCGACGAGTTTGCCATCTTCGTCCCGAACTGCAGTGACTCCCGGATTCTCAGCGCCCTGGCAAAGACGCTTCTGTCTGACCTTACGCGCCCTGTTGTCGTCCATGGCGCTTCGATGCCGATCTTCGCAACGCTCGGGATAGCCTTCAGTGCCATGGCCGAGAATCCGGCAGAGCTGCTCCGCAACGCCGACATCGCGATGTACGAGGCGAAGTCGCGCGGGAAGCACACGTTCGCCGTTTTCGACCCGCGGATGTATCAATTCGCGCTCGAACGATACAACCTCACGGCCGACCTGCGGGACGCGATCGACAACAACGAGTTCATCCTCTACTACCAGCCGTTGGTTGACCTGCGTTCCGGGTCGGTGGTCGGCGCCGAGGCGCTGATTCGCTGGGATCACCCGAAGCGGGGGCTGCTGGCACCCGCTCAATTTATCGAACTGGCAGGAGAGAGCGTCGCCATCGTGGCCATTACCCGCTATGTGCTCGACGCCGTGTGCGGCTTCCTGAAAGACCTCGACGACGCGGACAGCCCGGAGCTGTATGTCTCCATCAATATCACTATCCGGGATCTTCAACAGCCGGATTTTGCGCAGAAGGTGCTCGAAAAGCTGCGAGAGTACGGCGTCCGTCCGGACCGCGTGGTCTTCGAGATGACCGAGGGGATCACCTTTCCCGCCTGGTCTGGCGAGCGGCTCGTCGCGCTTCGCGCTACCGGGGTCAGGCTGGCGCTCGACGACTTTGGCACAGGCTACTCGTCGTTGAGCCAGCTCAGCCGCCTGCCCATAGAACTGATCAAGATCGCCAAGCCATTTGTCGATGGTCTCGCGATAGGTTCGGCGTCGTCGGCGCTCGCCGGAACGATCGTCGAACTTAGCCGTACGCTCGGGATGACGAGCCTCGCCGAGGGCGTGGAGACCGAGAGCCAGTTAGTGGCCCTGCAAGACCTGGGCTGCGACATCGGCCAGGGCTACCTCTTCGCTCGACCGATGCCCGTCGCGGAGTTCCTTTCCTGGCTCAAAGCTCACCGCGCGGCGCCCGAACCCCTCTTCAGCGGCCTGGAACCGCCGGCGGAGGCCGCCTGACCGCCCGCCGCCTTCACCGCGGTTCCCGTGGGCGTCGTTCGGAGCGACGCCTGCCGGTGGAGCCTGCTTCGAGGCATCGCGTTTCTGATCGGTCGCGTTCACCTCGACCCGTCTTCAAATCGAAGACCCGGCTGGCGCCCCGGGATCGGGCACTTTGGATCCCTGGACAGGGCGGGCCTGCGCTCTTTCCCTAATGGACACCGGCCGCCCCAGATGGACACCGGCCATCTCCTGACTCCCCACCAGTTGAGGCACATTCTGGAATGGAAGTTGCATTCAGGTCGCCACAGGGGCGTGAGAAGGAGCACAACATGAAGCCAAATGGAACGGGCCAGGGCACGGGGCAGCACCCGCCACACGGGCCCGGCGCCCGTACCCGCGGCGCCAGCTGGGGTCACACGCTCAGAGGATTGGCGGCCGCTGCGGGCGTGCTGGTTGTGGGCATGGCGATGCTCGGCGGCTCCGCCCAGGCCACATCCTACGACCCGGCAACCGATGAGTATTCGATGTACAACATCAACCGGACGATAGGCGCCAGGGCCTACTGGCAGGCAGGTCTCACGGGAAAGGGTGTCGATGTCGCCATCATCGACTCCGGCGTTTCACCCGTACCCGGTCTAGATGCGCCGGGGAAGGTCATCACCGGACCGGACCTCTCGTTCGAGTCGCAGGCGCCCAACCTCAGGAACCTCGACACCTTTGGTCACGGGACGTTCATCGCCGGCATCATCGCCGGCCGGGGAAGTGGGGCCGTTTCGGGGACCTACGCGGCGGACGAGACCAACTTCCTCGGCGTGGCTCCCGACGCCCGCATCCTCAGCGTCAAGGTGGCGACCTCAGACGGGGCGACCGACGTCTCCCAGGTGATCGCCGCGATCGACTGGGTTGTCCAGCACAAGAACGACAACGGCATGAATATCCGGGTCCTCAACCTCTCCTACGGGACTGATTCAACGCAGGATTACAAAGTTGACCCCCTCGCCTTCGCCGTCGAGAAGGCCTGGAACGCCGGCATCTTCGTCGTCGCGGCCACGGGCAACGACGGTTTCGTCAAGTACACCGGTTCGCTGACGAATCCCGCCCGCGATCCCCTGATCCTCGCGGTTGGCGCGTCGGAAACGAAGGGCACCCTGTCATACCGCGACGATACAGTCGCGCCGTTCTCCTCGACTGGTAGCTGGTCACGCCCCGTCGACCTCGTCGCCCCCGGGACGCACGTCGCCAGCCTGCGTGTCCCTGGCTCGTACATCGACCAGAACTACGGGTCGACCGGCTACGTCACGAATACGCTCTTCCGCGGCAGTGGGACGAGCGAAGCCGCGGCAATCGTCTCGGGCGCCGCGGCGCTCATCATCCAGCAACACCCCGGGATCAGTCCCGACGCACTCAAGAACCTGCTGCGGCAGACCGCTACGCAACTCGACGACATCTCCAGTGCGGTCCAGGGCCGTGGAGAAATTAACCTCACGAAGGCTCTTTCGACCAGCGTTTATACGTACAGGCAATTCCTTACGCCTGCCACTGGTGGCGGCTCGCTCGAGCTGGCGCGCGGCTCGATCCATGTCGTCAACAAAGGTGTCTATCTCGTCGGCGAGAAAGACATCTTCGGTCACTCCTTCGATTCCGCCGCGATGGCAACTGCCGAGGCGGCCGGCAACTCGTGGTCGGGAGGTGTCTGGAACGGGAACACCTGGTCGGGCAGCACCTGGTCCGGGA
>PNKC01000092.1 GCA_013822275.1 Anaerolinea sp.
AGCAACGCTGGCTGCGATCGCCGAGGTCATGGCGACGTGGCTCGACATCGCCCGGAGCCAGGGCTACGAGCCGCTGGCGGAGACACCAGACGTCATCGGCCGCCAGGTGGCCTCTGTGATCGAAGACCGACTGGCAGAGGGTTGGGATACCACGATCGAAACCACGTTGGTGCGGCCAGCCGCGCTGGTTGCCTGAGCGGTGGGCAGACTCACGGGCTTCAGCGGGCGAGAAGTGCGACGAGTCGCTGTCGAGACGGGTTGGGAACATCTGCGAACGACTGGGGATCACTTCCACTACGGCAAGGTCGGAAACCCTCTGAACCTCTCAATCCCTGACCATCGGTCGATTGCGCCTGGCACACTCCGTCAGATCATCAAAACGATGGGGCTGACGCCCGATGAGTTCCTGCGGTTAGCGAAGAAGTGACTGGCGCTGGTGGCCAAGTCACGGAGGTATACTGGCGATGATGGACGCGTACACCATTATCCTGTCACCGGAACCGGATGGACCGGGCTACGCGGTAATCGTGCCGGCCATGCCCGGCGCGCTGACGCAGGGCGACAGCCGCGAAGAGGCACTCGCGAACGCTGCCGAGGTGATGGCTCTTTGGCTTGAAGTGTCGGCGGAGCACGGCGAGGCGCCGCTGGTTGAATCCCGTCAACTCATCGCGGCGGAGGTCGAGTCGGTGCTCGAAGACCGGGACGAAGAGGGCTGGGACCGGACGATCGAGCTCGCAGTCGTCAGCCCGGCCGTCGCAATGCCTGCATAGGTGGGCCGATTAGCGGGATTCCGGGGCCGCGAAGTGCGGCGTGTGGCGGAATCCACCGGGGGGGGAGCTGGTGCGGGTGAGAGGCGACCACTTCGTCTACCGCAAGCCGGGGGTCGCTCGAAACCTGTCCATCCCGGATCAGCGGGAGGTCAACGAACCACTGCTCAGCGCGCTGGTGAAGGAGATGGGAACTGACCGTCGAGGAATTCCTGCGCTTGGCCAGGAAGTAGCCGGCGCGGGGGTATACTGGCGGGGATGGACGCGTACACCGTTATCCTGTCGCCGGACCCGGACTCGGGCGGATTTGCCGCCATCGTCCCGGCCATGCCTGGAGCGTTGACCCAGGGGGACGACCTCGCCGAGGCGTTGCACAACGCGGCCGAGGTGATGAGCCTCTGGCTGGAAGTAGCAGCAGAGCGCGGGCAGGCGCCGCTCGCTGAATCTCCAAAGCTCATTGCGGATGAGGTTGCTTCGGTGCTCGAAGATCGCGACGCGGCAGGGTGGGATCACGAAATTCTGCTCAGAATGGTCACGCCAGAACCAGACGTTGTTGCTGCATAGGTGGGACGCCTCGGAGGGTTTCCATCCCGCGAGGTGCAACTGGTGGCCGAACGCCTCGGCTGGGAGCTTCAAAGGGTCCGAGGCGACCACTTCGTCTACACCAAAGCCGGCAACCCGGAGAACCTCTCCATTCCACGTCAGCGGGACATTAGCGAAGCGCTGCTGCGGCGTCTCCTTCGGATCATGGGCCTGACGCCCGATGAGTTCCTGCGGTTGGCGAAGAAGTAGCCTTTCAGGGCCTGGGCTGCAACGGCAGGTCCCCAGTATCAAAGCGCATGTCCATCCGCTCGGCGTCGAAGCGGCGCTTAAGGCGGCGGCGGAGTTCGGCTTCAACTTGCCAGCGCACCGGGGCCTTCGCATCGCAGACCACGGTGAGGCGGACATCACCGTCGGCGAGGACGGTCTGGGCGGCGAGTTTCGGCGCGGCGAGCAGGTCCGCGCGCATGGCCTCGGCCAGTTCCTTTGACGCCTCGCCAATGAGATCCGCGGCTGCGTCGCTGTCGCGGAAGGCGACGACGACGTGGACCTTGAAGCGGTTCAGGCCCGGGGTGCGGTTCACGGCGATGGTAATCGCGCTGTTGGGGATGCTGTGGAGGTTGCCGCTGTCGTCGCGGATGACCGTGCGGCGGGGGTTGATTTCAACGACTTCCCCGGTAGCTCCCGCGACCGTCACCGTGTCCCCAACCGCGTACTGGTCTTCGATGAGGATGAAGAGCCCGTTGAGGACATCCTTCACCAGCGTCTGGGCGCCAAGGCCAATGGCGATGCCAACGATGCCCACGCCCGCCACCAGGGCTGAAACGTTGAGGCCGAGTTCGCCAAGGAAGAGGCCGAGGCCGAGGAACCCGAGGAGCGCGCCGAACCCCCAGTTGAGGGTAGCCGAGAGAGTGTCGGCGCGGCGGCGGATGGCGATGCGGTCTTCCTGGCGGGCGCGGGCGGCGCGGGTGATCGCCCCGCTGAGGACGCGGCTGATGACTTTGCGAAAGGTGATCTCGGCGAGGAGGAGGATGCCGGCGATGACGAGCAGGCGGAGGGCGTGGTCATCCAGCCAGCCGCGCCAGTCATCCCAGGAGGTGTATTGGAAGAGGAAGGCCGGCATCAGGCTGGCACCAGCTTCGCGTAGCTCTGGAGGAGACGGCGGACACCGGCCGCATCAAAGGCCACGACGAGTTCCACGTCGCCGCCGTTTGGCTGGCTGCTGACCACCGTCCCGGTGCCGAACTTCGGGTGGACCACCTTGTCGCCAGCATCCCAGAGCGCGCCCTCGGCGTTGGCGCCGGGTTCCGGCCCCGGTTCGGCGGTGGCGGCTTCCATGTACGAGCGCGGGATGCTGCCGTAGGGCCGCGTGAGATGCTTCGGGATGTCGGCGAGAAAGCGCGAAGGCGGGTTTGCCGAGTGCGCGCCGAAGACGAACCGCCGGTAGCTGCGGCTGAGGTAGAGCAGGTCCATGGCGCGGGTGATGCCCACATACGCGAGGCGGCGCTCTTCCTCCATCTGGCGGGGATCATCGAAGGAGCGGATGTGCGGGAGGATGCCCTCTTCCATCCCGGCCATGAAGACGACGGGGAACTCAAGTCCCTTGGCGGTGTGGAGCGTGATCAGAGTGACGGCCGCCACGCTGTCCTTCATTTCGTCCACGTCGGCCACAAGGGCGACGTCGCGGAGGAAGGGTGCGAGCCCGTTTTCGTCCTCGCCCTCCATAGCCTCGTATTCGGACATCACACCGCGAAGTTCGAGGATGTTCTCGATGCGGTCTTCCGCCTCCGGGTCGCCATCCTGGAGGTAGCGGGCGTAGCCGGTGGCTTTGAGCACGGCATCAAGGAGGGACGGGAGCGGCTCGGCGCGAGATTCGCGCAGCCCCCGAACGAGGTTGACGAAGGCCTGGACGGCGGCGAGCGAGCGCCCGCTTAGCTCAGCGACTCCGCCCCGATCCGCGGCCTGCTCGCAAGCATCCCAGAGGGTCCCGCCCGTACTGCTCGCGTGCTGCTTTAACCGGTCGACGGTCCTGTCGCCGATGGCGCGGTTGGGGACGTTGATGACGCGGAGGAGGCTGGCTTCGTCCTGGGGATTGTGGATGAGGCGTAGGTAGGCGACGACGTCCTTGATCTCGCGCCGCTGGTAGAAGCGCACGCCGCCAATGAGCCGGTAGGGGATGCGGTGGCGGACGAGCGCGTCCTCAATGGCGCGGGACTGGGCGTTGGTCCGGTACATGACAGCGACATCGCCGTATGCGCGGCCGTCCGTCCCGAGGCGGGTGACTTCGGAGGCGATGAACTCGCCTTCTTGCTCGTCGCTGTAGGCCTCGTAGGTGGTGATCAGGTCGCCGCCGGTGCGGTCCGTCCAGAGGGTGCGCTCGTGGCGGTTGGGGTTTTTGCCGATGACCGCGTCCGCGGCGGCGAGGATGGCCGGCGTGGAGCGGTAGTTCTGTTCGAGGAGGTAGACCGTGCAGCCGGGGAAGTCCCGTTCGAAGTACTGGACGTTGCGGACGTCCGCCGAACGCCAGGAATAGATGCCCTGGTCCGGGTCGCCGACGACCGTGATGTTGCCGTGGACCGACGCGAGCATGCGGGCGAGGAGATACTGCACCGGGTTGGTATCCTGGAACTCATCGACGAGGACGTGCAGGTACCGGCCGGCAAGCTTTTCGAGCGTCTCGGGTGATTCCTGCAGCAAGCGGACCGATTCGGTGAGGAGGTCGTCGAAATCGAGCGCCGACGACGCCCGGAGGGACTGTTCGTACCGGGCGTAGGCACGCGCGACCACTTCGTCGTAGTAGTTGCGGGCGCGCGCTTCGAAGACGGAGGGAACAATCATCTCGCTCTTGGCGTTCGAAATGGCAGCAAGGATGCCCCGCGGCGAGAAGCGGCGGGAATCGAGGTGAAGGTCATCGAGGATGCGCTTCATGAGGCCGACCTGGTCGCCATCGTCGTAGATCACGAAGTCGCGCGAGATGCCGATGGCGCCGCCTTCGATGCGAAGCCAGCGGGCGCACATGGCGTGGAAGGTGCCCATGTGGAGGCTGGCGGCGTCTTCGCCGAGGAGGCGGGCGGCGCGTTCCCGCATCTCCTTCGCCGCCTTATTGGTGAAGGTGACGGCGAGGATGCGCCACGGGGCGACGCGCTCTTCGCGGACAAGGTGGGCAATGCGGTGGGTGATGACGCGCGTCTTCCCGCTGCCGGGCCCCGCGAGGATGAGGACGGCGCCGTCGCCGTGGGTCACGGCTGCGAGCTGACGTTCGTTGAGACCTTCAAGAATGGAAGGCAATGTATCGGCGGCGGTCACAGGAGCAGTTTACCATTTGCTAAGGCTGGTGAGTCATTTCCGGCCGCTCGATCGAGTGCCAGTGGTATAGTTGAATTGAATTGGCAGAGGCCGCGGAAGCGGTCCGGGAGTAGCTGATGTTCCTCGCATCCTGGCCGGGCGGTTCGTGGGAAGCCACCGTGAAGTACGTGGTGGCGATCACAGCCCTCTACCTTTCGGCGATCTGGCTCACGCTCGTATTCTGGACGTACCGGGATATCCGCCAGCGAACCCGCGACCCGATCCTCCAGACCGTGGCCGTACTGCTCGTGCTGGTGTTTTTCCTGCCCGGGCACTGGATCTACCTGATCGTCCGGCCGCGCTACACGCTGGCCGAGATGTACGAACGCTCGCTGGAAGAAGAAGCGCTGCTCCAGGAGTTGGAAGACCAAAAGGCGTGCCCCACCTGCAAGCGGCGCGTCCTGGATGAATACCTGATCTGCCCTTCATGCCGGACGCAACTGAAGGAATCGTGCCGTTCCTGCACGAAGCCGTTGAGCTATGCGTGGGTGGCGTGCCCGTACTGCGGGCTGGAAAAGCCACCGCGCGAAGGGGTTGGACCGCGGCCCGTCAGGCAAGTGCCCCGAGGGGCCACGGCGCCACTGGCGCGGATGCCGGAGCAAGCGTTGCGTCCCCAGCCGCAGGCTTCACGGCCGCCGCCGCAGCTTCCCGAACAACCGCCGCGCACCGTCACGCGCCCTGTGTCCGCCTCGGCACCGGCGCCAGCGCGCGACCCGTTCGGGCGAAGTAGCAGCGCGACCGGCAGCGACGAGGCGCCCGTTATCGGCGAGTAGCCTCCGGCCGCCGCGTCTCGCTGAGAAAGCCGCTTAAAGGCCGATGGCTTCGAAGAGGGCGCTGGATTCGAGCAGCGTGGCCATCCGGTCCAGCTTCCGTTCGCCCTGGAAGCGGGTCTTGTCGAACATACCTTCCAGAGCGATGACCGTGTTCTCGGTATCGGTCCGCGACAGCAGGACGGGCGTGCCGGAGGCGGCAGCGGCGTCGAAGAGGTAGTCAGAGGGCCGACGGCCGCCGGTGAGGATGAGGCATTCCGGTTCGGCCTTCATCGCCGCCAGGTGCATGTCTGTCTTATCGAAGCGCACGACCACCGCCTTGCTTTCAAAGCGGCGGAAGTAGGGCTGGCCGGCATCGGAGGCGATGGGCGAGATGACGAGGTGGTCGCAGGTGGGGTCGCCGTTGTCACCGGTGACAAGGACCTCGGCGTTGATCGCCGCTTTCGCTTCGGAGACCGAGAAGCCGGCGAGCGTGCGGTCCTCGCCAAGGACGATGACGGGCACGCCGCCGGGGCCTACCGTCGCGCCAGCTTTGCCGTGGGGCACATCGGTCACGACGACAGCCGTGGGCGTCATGCCCGCCGGGCCGGCGGAGGGAACAGCGTTTCGGGCGACGAGGACGGTTGATGTAGCTCCCGAAATAGACGCGGCGGTGGCGGCATCAGCTTCGACGACGAGGACAGCGTCGCCACCCGGATCGGCGACGGACGATGCCGAAACCGCGCCGAGCGGGCTGCCGGGTGCGAAGGCGAGCGTTTCGAAGTAGGCGGCGTCTTCGGCGACGTTCCCTGCGCCCTCCGGAGATGCCACACGGGCGATGGTGACCGGCCGGCCGATGTAGGCGTAGTGGCGCGCGATTGCCGCCGCGACGCCGGTCTTGCCGGCGCCGGGAGTCTCTGAAGTCACAACGATGAGGGGCACGAGCACCATCCGCGGCGCCATCCGGCGCCTCATGGGCGATTGTGGCGAAATGCACGAGTTGCGGCAACCGGGGGGGCGAGGAATGAGGAATGGGGAATGAGAGGCTGGCGGCTGGCGGCTGGAAGCTAGAAGCTACCCGTGATGGACGTTACTCGCCGGATTACCGTTGAACGCAACAGGCTGCGATTCGCCGCCGCGCACTTCGCCACCTTCGGCGGCGGCTGCGAAGGTCTGCATGGCCACAACTACGACGTGACCGTCGAGGTGGAGGGCTCGCTCACGGAGGACTCCTGGGTGTGGGACTTCGGCCAGGTGAAACGGGCGACCAAGGCGCTGGCGGATGACTTGGACCACAAGTTCCTCCTCCAGCGCGAGAGCCGCTACCTCCAGATAACCGAACTCCCCGCCGAGTGGGAGGTCCGGTTCAAAGAGAAGCGCTACGTCTTCCCGAGGGAGGACGTCGCCGTGCTCCCGATCGACAACTCGACGGCGGAGCGGATTGCGGAGTGGTTCGCGGGCGGGCTGTTGCGCTTCTTTGAAGAGGCGGGCGCAGCGACGGTGGTTAAACTGACTGTCGGGGTCGAAGAGATGCCCGGCCAGACCGGCTGGTATACTGTCGAGAGGTGACTGGCGCCCCGGCGCCAAGCCTGATTCGAGGAGGAAGTGATGCAATTGGATTGGGACAAGGCCATCAACGACATCCTCGCGGAGAAGATGACCTGCCAGGCGTGCGGCGCCATTGGCGATGAGATGATCGTTGGCTATACGCGCAACATGGATGCGGCGGAGTTCGCGATGCGCTGCCGCGATTGCGTCGATAAGACGGAATGCGACGCCCGCAAGCTGGTGGTGGTCTGCGAGCCGTGTGCCCGAACCTACCGGGTGAACGGTCAGAAGATGGACGAGGCCGGCATGATGGGTGTCCTCCTCGAAGAGTGCCGCAACAACCTCGAAGAGTCGGTGGACTACCTCGCCGGCTACTGGAAGGAAGAGGCCGAAGTCGAGTACGACGAGATGGCGAAGCGGCTCGACGAAGTCGACCCGGAGCTCTTTAAGGAAGAAGACGGATGGCGGATGCGGCTGGAGGAGGAGTACCTGCAGATGCACCGCTGGTTCCGGGAGCACGGCCACCCGGTGCCGGACCCCGGCTGGCGCAGCCAGTACGTTGAGGAAGTCATTGGCCTGGGGTACGGCACGCTGCTGGGGGACTGAGCCAGCCTCCAGCTGCCAGCCACCAGCTACCAGCTACCAGCCTCTAGCCTCTAGCCTCTAGCCTCTAGCCTCTAGA
>PNKC01000093.1 GCA_013822275.1 Anaerolinea sp.
CGCCATCGCGAGCACCGGGAGCGTCCTCCTTACCGGCGACCAGGCAGCGCGCCGCCCGTTGCTCGCGGCAGCGCGCGTGGTGGTTGACGTCGACCCCGCCACGATCGTCCGCCATCCGTCAGACCTGGTGGACTACCTGGGCGACGGGGACTGCCTCATCCTCACCGGCGCAAGCCGCACGGCGGATATCGAAAAGCAGATCGTGCGCGGCATCCACGGCGCGGAAGAACTGGTCGTCGTCCTGCGCGAAGGCAGCTGACCCTTTCTCGCTGCTCAGCTCGCGGTCATCGCCTGCCGCTGCGCGTGGGCCCGGGCGAGCCAGCGTTCGTCCCTGGGGTTCGGGCGGCGGTCCAGACGCTCACGCAACAGCGCCTCCGCCTGTTCGAACCGGCCGGCGCGGAGATACGATTCCAGGAGCGTTTCCTCGAAGACGTCACGCTGCGCGTGGCTTCCGCCGATGCGGATGACTTCGTCGCGGATGGGCGCGAGCAGGCGGACGGCGGTTTCGTAGTCGCCCGCGCCATAAGCGGCGATGCCCTCCGCCAACGGTATCACCATCGCTCCGGCCGGCACCTTGCCCTCGCTGACACGTTCGCGCAGGACATCGATGTGCTGGCCGAGGCGGACGCCATCATTCGCGCCCGCGTATGCCAGGGCGCAATGCATGTCCGCCCAGGTGACGCCCGGCCGTGGGAACGACTTCGCCGCGAATTCCGCCAGTTCCGGCCAGGGAAGCGTTGCCGGGTCCACCTCGGTCATCCCGGCGCGCCAGAGGAGCGCGGCGGCATCCGCGAGCACGCCGAGGGCTGCTGCCTGCGGCGGTCCCGGCGGACGGAGGACGGTCCGGTACAACTCCAGCGCCCGCTCGTAGTTCCCTGCTGTGAGTTCGAAGAGCGCGAGGTGCCAGTGGAGGTGGCCGAAGAGCTGCGCGCCAGGGTTGTAGCCGGGGATCCAGGAATCCAGGAAGCGCACGCCCGCCTCCACCTCGCCGGTTTCGTACTGGACGTGCGCCATGATGTGCGATGCGTGCCCGTTGCGTTCGTTCTGTTTGAGCGATCGCACCGTAAGCTCGCGCGCCTCTTCGTGCCGCCAAAGTTCGTTGAGCGCGAAGGCGTGCATGGAGAGGAACCACCAATCCTCGCCATACGCCGGGGCGAGCGGCTCCAGCAGCGCCAGCTGCTCTTCGTTCCGTCCGGTGCGGCCACTGAATCCGATCAGCCCGTACACACCGCAGGCCTGCGAGAGGACGAAGGCGTCGCGCGGAAAGTCGCGCAGGTGCTCGTGGAGCAGCTCCAATGAACGGGCCGGGTCACCTTCAACGGCCGCGGCGATGATCTCGATGTGCTGCCGCTCCCGGTGTGTGGCGCGCGCCGCCAGTTCGCGCGCCTTCGCTATGCCAGAACGAGCCTCCGTGAACGCCCCACGGAACTGCGCCAACCGCGCCTTCGCCGCGTGTGCCATCGCAAATCCCGCGTCCGCTTCCAGTGCAAGGTCGAACGTTGCCTCCGCGGGCGCGTCCGAAGCCAACGCAAAGTCGACAGCCTTGATGTAATGGTCCGCGGCAGCAGTGGAAGAAGCCGTGATCGGGAGGCCGTAGCGATCGTTGAGAGCAGGCATGGGCGGCAGTCTACGGACAACCCGGGACGGGGCAACCGGCCCCGGCTGCTACTCGTGCAAACGCACATCCACCTGCTTCACGCGGAGCGGCGGCGGGGGCCGCAAATCCACCTCGGCGGCGGGCGGCCCGTAGAGCGCGGTGATCGCCCCCACCAGGTTCCGGCGCGCTTCGTCCTCGGTCGCCCCTTCGCAGGACAACTCGAGCGCGCGGCAGTGCGCGATGTAGCCCCTGGCGGTGCGCTCCGCGGTGATGGTCAGCCCGGCCGGTCGCATGAGTGAATCGTAGCAGGTGCTACCAGACGGTTCGCACCAGTCCGGATTGAGTGATCGCCCGATCAGCGGTCACCAACCTTGTGCCGTGGTGCAGGGCCGTCGCCACGATGATCCGGTCCGCCGGGTCGCGGTGAAGGGTGTCTCCGAATCCGGCGGAAAGGACGGCGATTTCGGGAGTGAAGTGGAGGATCGAGGTTTGGGCCAGATTGACCGCTGACTGAATCCAGTGCAGCGCCCCTCCGTCCAGCCGGATTCGTCCGCCCTGGGACAGCAGCGCAACCTCCCACAGCGAGATTCCGGCAATGCCAAGGTCCTCCCGCTCCAGCGCCGCCCTCGCTGGCCCAGAGAGCCGGCTGTCGGCGTTAACGTACCAGATCCAGGCGTGAGTATCGGCGAGAATCACAACTCCGCGTCCCACACCTCGTCGATCGGGCTGATGATGTCGTCTGCCTGCCACAACACCGAGCCAGGCATTTGGCGCGCGCCCGTCTCCGGGACCGGCACAACCTTCGCCACCGGTTTCCCCTTCTTCGTGACGATGATCTCCTCCTGCTGGTCGCGCACCTCATCCAGCAGCGCCAGGCAGTTCGCCTTGAACTCGCCGGCGGGTATCTCTCTCGCCTTCTTGATCATGCGGACATCATATGGCCGCGCCTCGGGCCGCGTCAGTAGCCTCGCGCCTTCGCGCTTTCGTTTCGAAGCCCCCACACGCTACCCTTACCCCGTGACCGTACACGTGACATGGTTCCCCACCCTGGTGAAGCGCACCCTTTCGAAGCAGGACCGCACCGAAGTAGAGTGGCGCGACGGCCTGACACCGCTCGACGTATTTCGCGCCGAAGGCTTCAACGACGCGGACGCCGAATCGGTGATGGTCGCCATCAACGATAGCCAGGCCGGCCACACGGATGTCCTCAAGGATGGGGACCGCCTCGAATTCCTGGTAAGCATCCAGGGCGGCTGACCGGGAGCCACCACGCATGACCACGCCAGTACTCCCGCGCCACGGGCTGGACGAAGAGACGCTCAAACGCCTCCTGCCGCCCTACCGCGTCGTCCTTCACAATGATGACCACAACTCGATGGACCACGTCGTCCGCTCGCTCCTCCGCTGCGTCCCTTCGCTCACGATCGAGGAGGCAGCGCAGATCATGATCACCGCGCATGAAAACGGCCAGGCGACGGTCATCGAATGCCCGAAGGAGGCGGCGGAGCACTATCGCGACGGACTCGAGAGCTGCGGCCTGACGGCGACGATTGAACCCGCCTGACGGCGCTGCCACGTCTGCGGCCTTAACAGACCGTGCATGAAGCAGGGAGTTCCCTTATGGCCCCCGGAGGGTGCACCGTCGAGTGGAACGGCATGGACGCCGAGTTGGCCCGCCCGGGGGACCCCGGATTTCACGCTATCCGGATCGCCAGCCGCAAGAAGCGGGTTGCGCCCCCGCCGCCTCTGCGCGTCAAGGTTGGCCGGGTCATCCGCCGCCAGAGCGTCATCGACGCCGGCGATGACCGGCTGATTGGCCCCGGCGCCCTGGGCGACTCCACCCCGTAGCGAGCTCGAAGCCCTCCGCCTGGCACCCGGAACCCGTACACTGTCCCCCGCACATCAACGCGACCGGGGGCAGCGCCATGGATTTCGAACTTTCCGAAGAGCATCGTTTGATCAAGGACACGGCGCGCCGCATCGCCCGTGAGGTCGTCGCCCCGCGCGCCAAGGAGCTGGATGAGACCGGCCGGTACCCCCACGACTACTTCGAAGCATTCAAGAACGCCGGCCTCCTCGGCATGGCCATTCCGGAAGAGATGGGCGGCACCGGTAACGGCATCCTCCCCCTCTGCCTCGCCATCGAGGAGGTCGCGAAGTATGAATGCGGCGCCGGCCTGATGCTCGTCCTCACCGGCCTGCCAAACCGCCCGATCGTCTTCGGCGGGACGAAGGAGCAGCAGCAGAAGTACCTGCCCGACGCTGCCAACGGCCTGACCAAGGGCGCCTTTTGCCTCACCGAACCGGACCACGGCTCCGACGCCGCCAACCTCCAGACCCGCGCCACTCGCGACGGCGACGACTACATCCTCAACGGCAACAAGGTCTACATCTCCGGCGGCACCGTGGCGGATTACCTCACCGTCTTCGCGCGCACCGGCGGCCCCGGCGCGAAAGGCATCAGCGCCTTCGTCGTCGATGCCCACGCCCCCGGCGTCAACATCGACCGCACGGACGACAAGATGGGCGTGCGCAGCGTCCCAACCGCCCACTTCAGCTTCTCGGACGTGCGCGTCCCCGCGGAGAACCTCCTCGGGCTCGCCGAGGGCGCCGGCTTCAACCACGCCATGCTCACCCTGAACAGCATGCGCCCCACGGTCGGTGCGCGCGGCGTTGGCCTCGCCGAAGGCGCTGCCAGCTACGCCCTCGAATGGGCCCGCGACCGCAAGGCCTTCGGCAGTTCCGTCATCGACTTCGAAGCCATCCAGTTCATGTTCGCGGACATGGCGATCCAGATCGAAGCCGCCCGCAACCTTGTCTACAAGGCGGCCTGGCTGGTGGACCAGGGCAAGTTCGGCAAGGAACACGCCCACAACCTCTCAATCGCCAAGGCCTACGCCACCGAGATGGCGAACAACGTCGCCTCCGCTGCCCTCCAGGTGCTGGGCGCCCAGGGCTACATGAAGGACCACCCGCTCGAACGCCACTACCGCGACGCCCGCCAGCTGATGATCGTCGAAGGCTCAAGCCAGGTGCAGCGCGTCGTCATCAGCCGCAACATGATCGACCGCAACCTCGTCTACGGGTAGAGGGAATGACTCCCGGTTCGTCTCGCGAGTACCCTATCGTCCGGCCAACGGCTCGCGTGCTCCTGCTCGATGCAGCAGGCCGCACAATGCTCTTCACGGTGAAACAGCCGGACGAACTGACCGGGCGTCCGTTCTGGTTTCCGCCTGGCGGCGGGGTGGAAAGAGGCGAGTCGTACGAGCAGGCAGCAACTCGCGAACTCTTCGAAGAGACCGGTCTCACCGTCCCGATCGGGCCATGCCTCTGGACGCGCGAGTGGGTGGGCAAGATGCAGGGCCGCTGGTACCAGGCACTCGAACGCTACTACCTCGCCCGTTGCGAAGACCCTTCGCGCATCAGTGCCGACTCCTGGACCGAACTCGAACTGCAAGAAATCCAAGAGCATCGCTGGTGGTCGCACGAAGAGATCCAACTGTCGAGCGATGTCTTCGTGCCGCGGCGGCTGGGAACACTCCTCCCCCCGGTGCTGGCCGGGGAGTTGCCGGACAAGCCGTTGCGAGTGGAGTAGCTTTGGCGCGGGGACGACCACCGGCGGTGTGCTTGGGCTCGCGTAGAGCCGGGAGCACAGCGCCGATCTGCTACCATTGGAACCAGCCGGAGGAGCGCCATGACCGCAACAGCCTCTTCGTCCCTTACCGCCGACGACTTCCTTCTGATGCCTGAGAGCGAGGGTGCGGAGCTCGTCGACGGCGAGATCGCCGAGGTCCCCATGGGTAGCATATCCAGTCTCATCGCCGGCGAGCTGTTCGGCCAGCTGTGGACGTTCCTGCGGCAAAGGAAGGCGAGGCTGCTGTTGCCCCAGGAATCAGGAATCGCGATCTGGCCCGGACGCAACCGCGTCCGCAAACCCGACCTGACCTACGTCAGAAGCAGCCGCCTTCCCGGCGGCCGGCTTCCGGAGGGCTGGCTCACGGTCGTGCCCGACCTCGTCGCGGAAGTCGTCTCGCCCGGGGACCGCGTCGAAGACCTCGAACAGAAGCTGGCCGAGTACCGCGAAGCGGGCATCCCGCTCATCTGGGTCATCTACCCGGCGACCCGCACCGCCCACGTCCTCGGCGCCAACCGCCAGCGGCGCGAACTCGGGCAAGATGGCGTGCTTGACGGCGAGGACATCCTTCCGGGCTTCAGCATCCCGCTTGCGGACATCTTCCCGGAGCCCGAGCAACAGGCGTAGGCCGCCGCTACCAGATAACCTCAACGCCATACGCCGCAAGCCCGCGGTCACTGCTCACGATCGGGACGCGCTCAACGAGCGCCTGGGCGACGAGCATCCGGTCGAACGGGTCACCGTGGATCGGCGGCAGTTCGGCGCTTCTGAGCGCGTGGGCGATGGAGATGGGGAGCTCGCTCACCTGCAGGTCTGACATCGCAGCCCGGATGAACGCTGGGAAGTCGGAAGGGAGTGTGAGCTTCCTCTGGGCGAACTTTGTCCCCAACTCCCAGGGCGTCACGCTGCTGAGCAGCCTTTCGTTGGCCAGGTCGCCACGCACGGCTCTCGCCGTGGCCGAAGTGCGCCGCTCTCCGGTCGCCGCCCAGAAGAACACGTTCGAGTCGAGCAAGACCCTCACTTGTCATTCGGCGGGTCTTCCGGGTCGTCGCCGTACCATTGAGCCAATTCTTCCTCCGTCATCTCGTCGTAGAACGAAGGGTCGACATGCACCAGACCCTCGAAACGCCCGAAGATGATGGGCTTCCGCTCGGGCACCTCAGCGCAAACAAGCCGCGCCACGGGCTTTCCCCGGCGCGCGATGACAACCTCCTCACCTCGCTCAACGGAGGCAAGGAGTGCAGAGAGGTGCGTCTTCGCTTCGTGGATGTTCACGGTCGTCATGGCCCATACTCTACTCGACCAAGTAAACTTAGTCTATGACTTCCGCGTGATACCCCAGGGTCTCTCGATTGCGCCTATTCAAAATCCCGGACGAAGCCCCACTCCCTGCTCTGCCAGGGGTCCGGGGCGTAGCGGAAGCGGTTGTTGCGGAAGCCGTGGCCCAGGTACAGCCGGTGGGCGTCCTCGAAGTGGACATCGCTGAAGAGCACCATTCGCCGGCATGCGTGTGCCCTCGCCGTGTCGAAGACCCATTGGACGAGGCGGCTTCCGGCGCCGCCCCGCCGCGTTCCGGCCAGCACATACAGGCGGTGCAGCTCGAACAGCCCGTCCCCCTCGTCCGTCACGCCAACGCAGCCAACGACCTTCCCCACCTCATCCTCCGCCACCGCGAACCAGCCACGGACACCGTCATAGTGTGTCGCCGGGTCCAGCAGGTCGGCATCGTAGTCGCTTTCGGCAAACGGAAAGCCGTACTCCTCGAACACCGCACTGACTACCCGCCAGGGCTGGTCGCCGTGACGCGCCTTGTCGTAGGGGACGATGCGGATCGACGCGGAGGCGGACATCGGACGATCATTGTCTCGAGGGCTGCTGCGCGCAAAACCGTCGAGGAACCGAATGGTCACAACTCGTGACCATGGTGATACCATGTGACCATGACCCCGAAGACACGCTCAATCCCCGCCGGCGAGTTCAAGGCCAAGTGCCTCGCCCTCCTCGATGAAGTCCGCGACCAACACGAGGAGATCATCGTGACCAAGCGCGGTAGGCCGGTAGCGAAGCTTGTACCGATCGAGAACCACGGCCGGCCCAGCCTCGCTCATATGGTCCGCTTCATGGGCGACGTTGAATCGCCCATCGACGTGGAGTGGGAAGCCGACGCGTGACCGTTCTGGTCGATACGCACGCATGGCTTTGGTGGCTCACCGACGGTCCCGAGCTCTCGCCAGTGGCTCGCAACGAGCTTGACGAAGCGGGCAGTGTGTTGGTGCCTGCGATCTGCCTCTGGGAAGTGGCGATGCTCACCCAGAAGGGCCGATTCGAAG
>PNKC01000094.1 GCA_013822275.1 Anaerolinea sp.
CACGGGGCGTCGAGGTGATGGAGCGCCACGAGCCTCGTTTGCGCGTTCGTGCCGGCACCCATCTTCTGAGTCGAACCCATCAGAATGCGGACCTTGCCGGAGCGGACATCCTTGAAGAGCGCGAGCTTGGCGGCGTCGCCATCGTGGTCTTGGATGAAAGCGATTTCCTCTGCTGGGACGCCTAACGCAACGAGCTTGGCTTTGATGTCCTGGTAAACCGAGAAGCCGCGGCCTTCGGCCTTGGGTGTCGAGAGATCGCAAAACACCATCTGCGTGAGCCGCTGATCGCGCGTCTCCTGCCAGATGGCGAAGATTTCCCGGACGGCCTGGTTGACCTTGCCCTCGGGCGCATCGGGGGCGCGCCCGCGCACGAGCCGGAGGTCGAGCGCGGCTTTCCGGCCCTCGCCGGTGATCTTGAGCATGTTGTCCACGGAGGGATCGACGTGCTCGCGCTTGAGCTTCTCGGCCCGCTTCGCGAGCGAAGTGACAAACTCCTTCAATTCCGGAGTGGCCGGCGCGCGGACGATGCGGGGCTTGCCGCCGTCGAGGGCCGGCACGGGCAGCTTGAGCATGTCCGCGGTCTGCACGTCCGCCATCTGGCGGAACATCTGCATGAGTTCGGGCACGTTAACAAACCGAGCAAAGCGGGTATTCAGGCGGTAGCCGGCGCCGTCGGGGGCCAGTTCCATCGCGGTGACGGTTTCGCCGAAGGTGCCGGCCCACGCGTCGAAATGCTGGAGCTGGTGCCGGCGCAGCACGTCCATCTGGAGATAGCGTTGCATCGTGAACATCTCGGCCATCGTGTTCGTGACGGGAGTGCCGGTGGCAAAGACTACACCGCCACCGCCGTTCTGTTTCTGGACGTGCTGCACCTTGAGGAACATGTCGAAAGCCCGTTCGGAGGCGGTCTGCGGGAGACCGGCGACCCGCGTCATCTTGGAAATGTAGAACAGATTCTTGAACGCCTGCGCCTCATCGACGAAGAGGCGGTCCACGCCCAATTCCTCGAAGGTCAGCGTATCGTCCTTCCGGTGCTCGGCGGAGAGCAACTTGATCCGCGCCTCCAGCTTCTTTTTCGCCCGTTCCAGCTCCTTCACGATGCGGGTGCCCGACGTGCCTCCACCGGTGCGTTCCTTGTGCTCCAAGATGCACTGCCTGAGCTCCGCGTGCTGCTCCTGGAGAAACTCGTTCCGGGCTTTCGCCGACAACGGCAGCCGCTCGAAGCCGGAGTGCGTGACGATGATCGCGTCCCAGTTGTTGGTTGCGATGCGTGACATGAGTTCACGACGCTTGAAGCTCGCGAAATCATCCCGGCCGGCGGCAAGGACGTTTGCCCCGGGATACAGCGTGAGCAGTTCCGTGCTGAACTGACCGAGCATGTGATTAGGGACGACGAACATGGGCTTCCGGGCGAGACCGAGTCGCTTCAGTTCCATCGCCGCCGCCGCCATCGTGTAGGTCTTCCCGGCACCGACGACGTGCGCCAGGAGCGCATTCGGAGTCTGGAGGATGCGCCAGACGCCAGCCTTCTGATGCGAGCGGAGCGTGATCGTGGGACTCGCCCCGGGGAGTTGGAGATGGTCGCCGTTGAAGGTGCGGAGCCGGAGGTGGTTGAACTCGCGATTGTAGAATGCGACCAGCCGCTCGCGCCTGGCGTCGTGCTGCCAGATCCATTCGGCGAAACGGTCTTTGATCTTCTGCTGTTTATCCCGTGCGGCTTCGGTGGCGGTCGGGTTGACCTTCGGATTCTTGTTCTCGTCGTAGTCGTAAACCGTGGGTGTGCGGAGGTTGAGCGCGTCTTCGAGGAGCGCGTGGGCCGCGACGCGGTTCGTGCCCCATTCGCTGCGGTCGGCGACGCCGGTCTTGATGTGATAGTTGACCTCGACCGTCCAGAGGCCGACCTGGGCCGCATGATGGACCCGGACGTCGGCCGGACTGTGGCCGCGCAGCAGTTCCAGACCGAAGGCGGCCACATCCTCCGCGGGAATCCACGCCGCCCCGAGCCGGGCGTCGATTTCCGTGGCCTTGAGATCGACGGGCTGGACGCCTTGGAGGGCCTCGATGTTGGGCACGAATTGCGGGTCGTTGGCCGCCGCCTTTTCCGCCATCGCGAGCTTTTGCCGGACATTGCCCGAGAGGTATTCGTCATCAGTTTCCCAGCGCTTCGTTTCGGGATTGAGGAAGAGCGCGCCGTGTAGTTCCGGCAGGAACTCGACCTCCGTCTTTCCGAGGAGCTTGCCGATATGCTCCAGGTCCACCTTGCCTTTTTCGCTCAGGGTGACGACGAGGGCCGCTTTGGCGTCGCTGGCCGCCAACACCTGCTGACGGCGCTGGATCGTGCGCTCGCGAAAGATCGCAGTCTTCGTCGCCGTGCCCCTGTCGTCGTCATAGTTCTCCAGCGAGAGCAGCAGCGGAAGGTCGGGATCGCCGGCAAAGGCACGAACGTTGACCGATTGCGAAATTGGTCCGAACTGGCTCGTGAAATAATCATAGTCCTGGTTGAGCCGGAAGCGCGCCGCCTCGACCTCGGGCTCCGGCCGGTTCTCAACCTGCGTGCGCAGACAATCACGCGCCGCATCGCGCACGTAGATCAGGCGTCGGATGCGCCGTGCGATCTGCGGGGAAAGGTCCGTCAGGAGCCGCAACTCGTCGCCGTCGCGCACCGCGATCCCGCCGCCACCCTCATCCGTGAGCGCGTAGGCATTGGGTTTCACGCCGGGCGGAACCGGAATTGTCTGCCGCAACGCGGCCGCCTGGGCCTCGGTGAGCGGCTGGAAAATGCCCGCCGGCAAAGCTCGCACCGCCTTCGCCAACGCCTCACTCAAATCGCGACCATCACCGGTGAGCCGCACCTCGTCGCGGCCGTGCATCCCGCGTTCCACCCGCTCCAGTTTCCCCAGCATCAACTCCGGGTGCGCATGGAAATACTCGTTCAGGAAGATCGGATCATCGCCCCCGCCCCAGGGTTGGCTGGTCCGCCAGTTCTCCCCGGCGGGTTTCTCTCCGGGTGCCCGCTTGCGGAGGAAGACGATATCGGTCGTGACTACGGTCCCGGCGTTTTTCTTGAAGGCGGTGTGCGGCAGACGGATGACGCCGACCAGGTCGCAGGACTTGCCCACGGCTTCGCGCAGGTGGGGATACTGCTTGTCGAGGGTGTAGCGCGAGGTGATGAAGGCGATCAGGCCGCCGGGCCGGACCCGCTCCGCCGCCGCGACGAAAAAGTAATCGTGGATGGAAAATTTCCGTGGATTGAGGTTCGGGTCAAAGGGCGCGTAATCGCCGAACGGCACGTTCGAGACCGCGAGGTCGAAGCGGTTGGTCGGGAGGGTCGCATCCTCGAACGGCTGGGAGCGGATGTCCGCGCCGGGATAGAGGGTTTTCGCGAGGCGGGCGGTGAGCGAGTCGATTTCGATGCCGGTGAGTTCTGAACGGGCGGCCATCTCAGGCGGCATCACCCCGAAGAAATGCCCGAGCCCGCAGGCGGGCTCGAGGATGCGGCCCCTCTTGAACCCGAGCCGGTCGAGGGCGGCATACATCGCCCGGATGACGGTTGGCGACGTGTAGTGCGCATTGAGGACGGTGGCGCGGGCGGACGAGTATTCGTCCGGTTCGAGCAAAGCCTTCAACTCCTCCTGCTCTGCGCTCCACTGCGGCGCCTCCTGGGGCGTGGCGAAGACCTGCGGGAGACCGCCCCAGCCGACGTATTTGGCGATGACCGCCTTCTCCTCCGGGGTCGCGGGCCGAGCCTCCGCGTGTATCGCCCGGAGGGTGCGGATCGCTTCGAGGTTCTGGCGATACTTCTGTTTCGGGCCGCCGTCGCCGAGCCGGTCGGCGTCGGTGATGCGGTAGTTGTCCTGGTTACGGGGCGCTACTGCTTCGGTTCCGGCCGGAGGAGAATGTATTTCTCCCGGACCAGTTCCCAGGCCTGATCGTGCGCCTGCTGCGGCGTCAGGCCCTGCTTCCGGAACTGCCGGATCAGCCGGTCCATATCGGCTGTCGTCCGTTCCTGCGCCTCCAGGAGCGCCGTCCGCAGGCGGCCCTCCGCCTCCAGTTCCCGCACCAGCTTCGGGCAATGCTCCCGCCAGTGCCGTTCCGCCATCAGGCCGTAGGTGAGGAGTTCGCTCATGGGAAAGGTGCGCGAAGAAATCGAGCTGATCGTCTGGACGGGTTTTCTGCGCCATGCTTCATGCGGGTTCAATCGTGATCCGCTCGATTTTCGGACCCGGCCGCGCCGGTTGGCGCGAATAAGTGAGCCGAACCTCCGCCAGCCGGCCAAGATCGAGCGCGGCCCGAATGGCTGCGAGTTCGCTGCCTTCGATCACGACCTGTTCGTTGGCGGTGGCGAGAACCAGCGTTTCCGGCGCGCCGTTCACATGCTCCCAGCGTTTGAACTCCGAGCAGGGATAGGACACGACCCGGTCGCCCAGAGCGAAGCGAAGCACGAGGGCAGACTCGCCTGCGGGAACGACCTCGCCCCAATGGGGCGGAGGCGGAGGCACGAGCGCCTTCTTGCCAGGGTGCGGTTCGATGCTCATGCGGCGGTAATCCGAAGCGCGGGAGCCAGGCGGGCAGCCCAACGGGCGCGCCAGGCGCGGCGAGGGCCGGTGGTATCGTCCTCCGGGCCGACCAGTTCGCGGGCGAGTTTGCGGTTGGACGGGCGCATCATGGCGTCGCGCGCGGCCTCCTTGTCCGTGGTGTAAATCATCTGGCTCTCGCGGAAACGCGAGTTCGAGACGTAGGCTTGCTTGAGGTTGCCGGCGGCGATGCCGGCTTCGGCCATGAGCAGGAGGCCGCGATCCACTGTCTTCCCCTGCGCGGCATGGGAGGTCGTGGCATAGCCGTGGCTGAACTCCTGAAACCACTCCGGCAGCACGCGACCGTCCTTGAGTCGGATGGCGCCATCGGGGGCCAAGCTGGCGACTTCGACGATGTCACCGTTGCGCAGATTCGCAGGCTTGAGGTTGGCCCGGATCAGCAGCCGGTCGCCCTCTGCGACGGCAATCTCTCGCGCCAGACCGACCGTGTAGCCGGACGCGCGCCGGGGATCGAGCCGGTGCTCGCGCCCGTCGGCGCGGCGGACGATCAGGCTGTCGCCGTCCCGGTGCGCCACGGTCGCCACATCGTGTTTGGCGAACGCGCCGTAGTCGCGGTGGAAGGTCAGCACATCGCCGGGCTGGTAATTGCCGAGGCGGCGGCGCTCCTCCTGCGTCCACTTGAGTGAGTGGACCGTTAGGCACATGCGTTCGTCGGGATGCAGCAGGCCGGCGACACGCAGTTGGCCGCGGACTTCCTGGGTGAACTGGTGGATCTCCTCCCACACCGGCGAAATCGCCAGACATGACTTCCCGGTGCGCACTGTGCGGACGTAATCGCTCGCAGCCCGCGCAAACAGCGCGGCGGGAGTTTTCTCCTCCTGCACGGCCCCGAGCCGGTCGAAACGGTTGAAGGCGCCGAAGGCATCGCCGCACGCGAGCCGGGCGACCGCCTGCCGATAGGCGGGATCCTGCTGGCGGCGAATTTCGGTGAGGCGGAAGACCGGCACTCGCGCGAACACCTGCAGGCAGCGGAGAGCATCGCCCGCCTCGACCGAGTGGTGCTGCTTGATGTCGCCGACGAGGAGGAGCCGGTTGTCGTTGCGCGCCGCCAGCCGGCAAAGGTCGCGCATCTCCCGGGTGGAGACAAAGCCGGCCTCATCCACGACCAGCACCCGGCCGCGCACCTGGCGCTGCAGATCCTCGTTCACCAACAGAAGCTGGAGAGTTTCGGCCTCGGCGGTCAGCTCGTGCCGCAAAACATCGGTCGCGCCCGAGGACGGAGCGCAGCCGAACACCCGGCCGCCAGCCCCCTCGATCCCGGCAACGATTGTCTTGAGGCAGGAGGTTTTGCCCGTGCCGGCGTCGCCCTGGAGAATCACGACCGCGGCCTTTGACCCGAGCACGCCCCGCACGGCCGCTTTCTGGTCGGGGCCAAGGTCCATTCGCACCGGTGTTTTGCCCAGGACCGGCCCGCGCCCCGGTTGCGCCGCCGCCCAGCCGGTAAATTCCCTTTCCGATTCCAGTCCCTCCCGGGAGGCGATTTCGTCACCGGAACGCAGGAGCTCGCCACTGCGCTCGCGCGCCGCGACGGCGCGCTTCAGGGCGGCAAGCGAGACCTGCCCGCGGCCGGCGATCAGAGCCTCGCGCAGGAGCAGGCGGTCGTCCACGACCGACCGGCGCTCGAAGACATGCGCCTCGGCGGACATCACCGCGTCACGCGGTGAAACCAACGGCCCGAGTTTCGCTCTTCCGTCAGCCCGGGCCACGGCTTCATGCAGGGTTGCCAGGGCCGGGCCAGCCTCCTGCTGCCAACGCGTGCGGAGTTCCGCGGCCGTGGCCACAGTCTTGTCGGCCCGGCTTTCCCCGGCGATGGCCTGCAGGGCGTTCTGGGTCACAACCCCGAGTGCCTTGGCGTGGGCGAGGATGGCGCGGCGGCGCTTGCTGAACCGGTCGCGCAATTCCGGCGGCACGCCGGCCACGTTGAAGCCGAAGCCGCGCACGGACTCCAGGGTGTAGCCGGCCGCAGCCATCCGCTGCGCAAGCTTGTTGTAGCAGACCTCGCGGAAATAGCCCTGGTGCCGGTAGAGGCCCGAAGGCTGGACGCTCTTCCAGCGTCCCTCCGTCTCGTCGAAGGTCACATTCATGATGCACACGTGGGTGTGCAGTTGGGGATCGAGCGCGCGGCTGGCGTCGTGGGTGACCATCGCCGCCACCAGGTTGCCGGTCGGCCGGTCGTCATTGGCACCGCGGCGGCGGATGCGGGTCGCGATGACCGCCTCCATCTCTTTTACCGTCTCCGCCACGGCTTCCTGCCACCAGCCGCCGATCCGCCGGTCGCCGCCGACCAGGTGGAGGAGTGAGACGTCCTTGGGCGGAGAGGTCTGGCCGAAGAAGCAAACCCGGCGTTGGGTGCCCTTGTCCCGGACCATGAGCTTTTCGCCGGTCGCCGGGTGCCGGCCTTCGCAGAGTTTCTCGAAATGCGCCAACTGGCAGCGTCCCGCCAGGCCCAGTCTTGCCGCACCCGAACCTACCCAGGTCATCTCGGCCGTGCCTTCCTGAGCCAGGTAATCGCCGATGGCCATATGCTCGCGGAAATACTCCACGGCACCGGCCACCACGACACAGGGTTTATCGAATCTCACCATGCCCACACCCTACTTAAACGGCATACGATTGCGAGTCAGAACACGTAAAGCCATGCCTGACCAATATTGAGTCAGACCTGCCTGGTAAAAAATCGCCCAGGAAGGATCTAAAGTGTCGGGAGGAATCACCCAACGAGATAGAGCGGCAGCCGCCGCACTGCCTCACCATACAAGTCGGAACACGCCACCCCTAGCGTCCGCTAGGATCAGATGGCGGCACCACCACTCCGCAACTACTCGACCACTGCCATGCCGCTACTTGCCCGCTCGGAGGGACTATTACTTTTCGT
>PNKC01000095.1 GCA_013822275.1 Anaerolinea sp.
GCTCCTTAGCGCCGAGGGGCGGGTGGCACGGGGCGATTCCCCGTTCAACGCAGGGCCGTGATCGGACGGCATTGGAGCAGGTACAGGTCACCTGCGGCGAACGCGCACTCGATATCCGCGTGCCAGCCGAAGTGGGACTCCAACCCGAGGGCAAGGCGAGCCATCTCGATGGCCTCGTCGTCTGTTAAGCATGGCGCCTCGCTCATGAACCGGGGCACGGCGACCTCGCGCGTCCCCTGCGCCTCGAGCACCGTCATCCGCGCTTTTCGCGTGACCACCCTGGAGGACACGCGCAAGGTCGCCCTCTCGACGACATAGGTATCCGGGGTAACGGTGCCACCGACAACGCTCTCGCCCAGGCCCCAGCTCGCGTTGATCAGGACTTCGTCCCGGCTGCCGTTGACCGGGTTCACGCTGAACACAACGGCCGATACATCCGACGAGACGAGCGCCTGCACGAGCACGGCGATCTTTGTTTCGTGGGTAGCCAACCCGTGCTGCCGCCGGTAGGCGAGCGCATCCGGGGTGCTGGCGGATTCGACGCACCGCGTTACCGCATCAAGCACGGCCTCTCTGCCCCGCATGTTGAGGTAGGTATCATGCTGGCCAGCGAACGATGCCCCGTTGCCATCTTCATCGATAGCCGAGGAACGCACCGCCACCGGGTGGTCGATCGCGCCGTGGCGGCCGGAAAGCGCGCCATAGGCTTCAGCGACCGCGGCGGCGAGGGCAGCAGCCCCCAGGGCGGCGGCATCCGCCGTGATGGCGAATCCCGGAGGGACGCGGTGCAGGGCGGCAAGGCGGCTCAAATTGGCGGCTTTTGGTCCAACTATGCGGGCGTCGTGGCATTCGGGGTCACCCAGCCAGTGGATCATCTCCATCGGTACCTCTTCGCCATTGTCAACGTGCTCTCCTGGCGATGGCATGACGGGTTCGAAGCGCCGAGTTGCCCGTTGCGGGATTGTAGTAGGGATCGGTCAAATCGTCGCGGCTGGGATATTGCGTGGTGACCAGACTGGAGTAGACTCCCGGCATCTCCCGACCGGGCACTCACCCGCCCGGCTCGAACCCCCATCGGGGGCCCAGCGAGAGCACCACAGAGGGTTTCCCATGTCCGTCGCCCCGTCCGTCCCGCCGCCCGCAATGCCGGAGCCGGTAACGATACCTCTTCCGCCGAACTTTCCGATTGACTGGCCCGAGCCCGCGATGGCGATGATGACCTGGCAGCAGGACCGCCAGCACATTCCCGAGCCGATCACGCCGATGTCCGCCTGGTGGGCGGACCATTTCGCCATCGGATTCAGTTCTGGGTTTGCCAGCTACGGGCTCCCGATGGGTGTTCGCGTCGGGCGCTTCAACTGCTACTTCTATATGGCCATCGGACCGAATGTGCCAGTGGACCAAATCCCCGCCATGGAAGCCAAAGCAGAACCGCTGCTCGTGGCAGCGATCGGAGGGTTCTGGAACCGCTGGGAGACGGAATGGCTGCCCGAGCTAAAGAGTTCTTGGGACCGGCTGGAGTCTTTCGACCAGCAGGCGGCGACCGATGCTCAGTTGCTGGCTTTCGCCGACCAGATGACCGCCTTTTACGAACGGGCCTGGCACATCCACTTTGAACTATTGGTGCCGGCGTTCATCGCCATGAGCGAGTTCGACGATCTCTACGCCGACCTGTTCCCGGCCCACGCTCCCCTGGATTCCTACCGGCTCCTCCAGGGCCTGGACAACATGAGTCTCGAAGCCGGACGCGAACTCTGGCGGCTCAGCCGCGCCGCTATGCACGACAGCACCGTCCGGGAGTGGGTCTCGTCGGCGAGTTCCCGGGACATTGCGGCCCAGTTGGAACAGACGGCTGAGGGTCAAGCGTTCCTGGGCAAAGTGCAAGAGTTCGTCGGTTTCTACGGCCGCCGGAGCGACACCGTACAGGAACTGGGCGACCCGAGCTGGACCGAGGACCTGACCCCGGTGTTCGACAACGTGAAAGCTTACGTCCTGCGCGGCGAGGACCCAGACGTCGCCCACCAGAGGCTCGCGATTGAGCGAGAGCGGCACCTCGCCGAAGCGCGGGAAGCGATCAAGGGATACCCGGAAGCGGTGCGCGGGCGGTTCGAATATCTCCTTGCCGGCGCCCAGGCTGGTACACGGGTACAGGAAGACCACAATTTCTGGATCGACCAGCGGAGCCTGCACGAAGTCCGGCACCTCTGTCTTGAATTCGGCCAGCGTCTCGTCGAGCGGGGCCAGATCGTCTCCCCCGGCGACGTCTTCATGCTCACGATGGACGAAGCACGAGACCTGCTTGCGAGCAAAGAAGACGCGCGCGCGCTGGTGGCTTCGCGCCGGGCAGATATGGCCCACTGGCGCACGATTACCCCGCCTCCCATGGCCGGTACGGACTACGGCCCGCCGCCCAACAACCCGCTGACTCGGGCCGTGATGGGCAAGTTCTTCGGCCTTGGCCCCCCGAAGGATGTGCCCCAGGCCTCGACAGTGTCAGGCAACGCCGGGTCATCGGGTGTCGTCACCGGGGTCGCTCGCGTCATCATGACGATCCAGGACGCTGGCCGTCTCAAGCAGGGCGAGATCCTGGTGACGCCCACCACCTCGCCGCCGTGGACTCCACTCTTTGCCACGGCCGGCGGCATCGTCACGGATACCGGGGGTGCCCTGAGCCACTGTGCCATCGTCGCGCGCGAATACGGTATTCCGGCCGTGGTCGGCGCAACCGGTGCAACTGCCGCCATCCCTGACGGGGCGACGATCGAAGTCAACGGCGATACGGGGTCCGTCCGCATTCTTTCGTGACCGATGCAAAGGCCGGCCTTCCGCGAAGGCTCGCGGCTCAGGGTGCTGTAAGCCCGGCCTACCTTCTGATCACCGTCTCGACAGGTGCGTTGCTTGCGCCCCTTAACTCGACGATGCTCGCCGTCGCGCTGCCGGTCATCCGCGGAGACCTGGCGATAAGCCACGGGGCGGCAGGGTGGCTGGTGTCCAGTTACCTCATCGCCATGGCGGTGACACAGCCGGCCGGCGGGCGACTCGGCGACATGCTCGGCCGGGCAAGGGTGTTCCGGGCCGGGCTCGTCGCCTTCCTCGTCTTCTCGCTGGCAGCCACGGCGGCGCCGAACTTCGGCCTGTTGTTGGCATCCCGGACGTTGCAGGCAGTCGCGGGCGCGATCTTGATCCCGAACGCCATGGGCATGCTTCGCGGGTCTGTCCCTGGAGCGACGTTCGGCAAGTACAGCGGTTGGAACAGTGCCATTATCGGCGCTACGGCGGCGGCCGGTCCGCTTATCGGCGGAGCGGTGCTCGCCACCACCGCTTGGCGATACCTGTTCCTCTTGAACGTACCTGTCGTCGCGGTTGCGCTCCTCCTCGCCACGCGACTCCGGGATGAAAGAGATGCTCCCCGGCTGGGCGGCGCCGCCCTGGATTGGCTCGGCATCACGCTGTTCGGTGCGCTGCTCTGCCTCGTAACGGTCACACTGAGCACGGCCGGGGCAGCCGGCGCGCGCCAGCAGGCACTTCTTGCTGTGGGGCTCGTCGCCACGGCGGCGGCCTTCGCGTTCCGGCAAGCTCACACAGCCGCACCGACCGCCGAGTGGGGGCTGTTCCGCAAGCCCACGTTTCTCGGCGCGTCCCTGCACATCCTTCTCATGAATCTCGCCATGTACACCACGCTGCTCGCCACCCCGTTCTTTCTGACTGAGGTCCAGCATCGCGGCTCCACCGTAGCGGGCGTGTTGCTTGGTGGGCTGGCGGCCTTCCAGGCGCTCACCGCGCCTGTCGCGGGCCGTCTTGGTGACGCGGTTGGGCGCCGGGGGCCGGCCATTGGCAGTTCGCTGGTGGCGCTTACGGCCGCGCTGATGCTGGTCTTCAGCATCGGCCCCGGCCTGTCTCCAGTCTTCCTTGGAGTTGCCCTCGGCATGCTGGGCATCGGTGTGGGTGTGGGGTTCGTGTCGGCGTCAGTCGCAGCGATCGAGGCAGCGCCGAAGGCCCTCGCAGGCTCTGCGGCAGGCACTCAATCGATGATGCGCTACTTCGGGAGCATCATCGGAGTGGGTCTGCTCTCCGGGTTGCTCACGACGGAATCCGGCGATGCCCCGGATATCGCGGTGTTCCGGCTGCTCTACATCCTGGTTGCCGTTCTGCTCGGGTTTTCCGTGGCTGCGGCCGCGCTCATTCGAGCGCCCTCGCGCAGGCCGCCTTAGCAACCCCGGCGAATCCAGCTTCCAGCGGCGGGAGCAACGAGCATAGAACAGAGATCTCCGGGAGCGTGGCTTCCGGTGGCGAGCGGCCGGTTTCCAGCGCCGGGATCGGATTTGCATTTTGCGTTATCAGTCCTTCCCCGGAAGGACTTAGCGCGATCGCCCTCATCGCCGTCCCTTGTCCTCCTTCGACGGAAGGGCCCGGAGAAGGCGGTTGCGCCCCGTGTGGGCCACGAGGCCGATAAGCAGGGACTATCGGCCACATTATTCGAGGCTATTGGGCCCCGTTTCGGCGGGGGGCACGGTCATGATGACCGGTACGAAGGGGAGTGGACGGGTTGCAGGCAGTCAGATCGCCTCTTGCGCCTTTCGTCGGCCGGGAAAGAGAACTGGTCACTCTCGCCGGACGGCTCGATACGGCCAGAGGCGGGGATGGCGGCACGGTGTTCGCCGGCGGCGAGCCGGGCATTGGCAAGTCGCGGCTGCTGAGCGAATTCGCCGCTCGAGCCAGGGCGGCGGGCTGGAGTGTGCTCTCCGGGCGCGCCTGCGACATGGAGGGCATGCCTCCTTACCTGCCGTTCGTCGAAGTCATCCGTGAAGGGGTTCGCGAATCGACGGACGAAGCGCTGGCGGAACTTGCCGCCGGGGCGTCGGCGCTCTGCCTCCTGCTGCCTGAAGTCTGCGCGCGCGTCCCTGTCCAGGCTCCTCCTCCCAGCGCGGGGCCAGAGGGAGACCGCTTCCGCCTGTTTGAGGCCGTGGCCCGGTTCCTCACGACGATGGCCCGCGAGCGGGAGTCCGGCGGACTGCTCGTCCTCCTGGACGACCTCCACTGGGCGGACCGGACGACCCTGCTTCTGCTGCAGCACCTCACACGGAAACTCGCGGGCACTCCGCTGTTCATTGCTGGCGCCTACCGGACAACGGACATTGATCAGGGCCACCCGCTCCACGGCGTGATCGCCGACCTCACGCGCGAACGGCTGTGCGAGCAGATTCTCCTGCCGCCTCTCAGCGCAGTGGAGACGAGGGAACTGGCCGAGGGCGTTGCGGGCGGCGCCGCATCGCCGGAGTTCGCCTGGAGCCTCCACCAGGAAACGAAGGGCAACCCGTTCTTCATCGAAGAGGTCCTGCGCCACCTCCTGGAGCGCGGAGCGGACCTCAGGGACGATGCGCTGGCAGCCGGCGAGGCCATCCCCGATAGCGTGCGGCAGGTGATCCGTCAGCGCCTCGCACACCTCGGCGCGGCAACAAACGCGACGCTGCGAGCGGCGGCGATCCTGGGCGACGCATTCGACTTCGGGCTGCTTTCGGCCACGAGCGAACTTGACCCGCAACCGCTCGCGGACGCGGTCGAAGAGGCCGCACGGGCGGGGATGGTCCGGCCGGAAGGCGAGAGCTACGCATTCGGGCACTGTCTCATCCGGCGGACGATCTACGACGATCTGAGCGTCCCGCGGCGCCGCCAGCTTCACCTGCGGGCCGCGGAGGCAATGGAAGTTAGCGGGTACAGTCCCGTTGCCGCTGGGCCCGCGGCCATCGGGAATCACTGGCGACTCGGCGGGCGCCCGGAACGGGGCATTGACCCCCTCCTCCGCGCCGGCGATGCCGCCATCGGCCTGACCGCCTGGGAAGAAGCCATACGGCACTGGGAGGCGGCGCTCGAATGCATGGAGCAGGCGGGCACGCCACCAGCGCGGCGCGCGCGCCTGCTGGAAGGCCTTGGCGATCTCGATTTTCTCAGCAGCTTCGAGGCCCACCCCGCCGTCGAACGGTACCTGCGGGCAAGTGCGTTGTACGAAAGCGCTGGCGATGTGCTCGGGGCCGGCCGGGCGAAGTCGCGCGCTGGAAGGAGCCTCGCCTACCCTACCTCCGGGTTCGATTACCCGGGGGCGCTCGATCACCTCCGGGCGGCCGAGAAGGTGCTGGCCGCCGGGCCGTCGAGCGTCGAGCTCGGGGAACTCTATGCTGCCCTGGCTCATGCTGAATCGCACGCCTTACGCAACGGTCCCGATCAAATGATCGAGGCGATGCGACTCTTGGAAGAGATATCCGGGAAGCTGGACAGTGAGTTCCTCCAAGACCTTCTCCGTGTCCAGTCGTACCACCTGAGAGGCCACTACCTGGGGCTGCAAGGTCATCTTGCCGACGGGCTCGCCCTCGAGGAGCTTGCTTGCCAGACTGCTACAGCCCTGCAAGACAAAGGCGGAACCGTAAACGAATGGTCTGGCCGGTGGCACGAATTCTTGCTTGCATACAGCAGTGAGGACGGCGGCTCAACGGCGAACGACGCGGGATCCTTCCAGTTCTCGCGCGTGCATAGCCGGGCCGGGCTGTCTAACTTCACGACGAATTGCTGCGGTTGGCAGCTTTTGGACTTGCACGACCCGGTCGGCGCGAGGGCAAAGCATGAGCGCATCCGCGACGCCCAGGGCCGCTTTGTCACGCCATTCTTGCTCTATGACCTCTTCCTGTGCGGGGATATCGGCACCCTGCGGCAGCTGGCCGAGGGTGGAACTGCAACTCTGAGCACCATAAACCCTGAGACACAGATCAGTGCCCGGCTGTTGCTGGGCTGGGCTGAAGGCCGATGGGCAGAGACAGAAAGCGGGTACGCGGAACGCCTCCAGCGATGGGGACAGCAGGGAGCCCGAGGCCTGGCGGCATGGACCGGCCACCCGCTTCTCCAACTCGCGCGGATCAATGGCGATGTAGCGTCAGCAGAAGCCTCAGCGCTCGAATCACTGGAAATATCCCTGGGGGCGGGCGCCGTGAAGTACGAGTTCTATGCCCGCGCCGAACTTGCCCTTCTCCTCGCCGAAACTGGCCGCCTCGGCGAAGCTGAGCGGCACCTCATTCGCTGTCGCGAGATCCTCGCCGCAGGGGAGGACTGGCGCGGGCTTGGGGGCCGGGAGTTGCTGGCGGAAGCAGTGTATGCCGCGGCGAGCGGGCGGCACGATGAGGCCGAGGCGCAGTTCGGGCGCGCGCTGGACGTCTTCCGCGGCCTTTGCCTCCCCTGGGACGAAGCTGAGACATACGAGGTCTGGGCTCGCGCCTGGGGCCGGGTTTTAAGGGGGCGTGTCCGGCGGGCGTTCATCCGGGAAAAGCTCGCTTTGGCCCGCGCCGTGTACGAGCGGATCGGGGCCGGGCAGCCCTGGCTGGACCGGCTGGCGGCGCGGGAGCGTGGGCTGGTCGGAGTCGCTCTTGAGGGCGCGGCGCCTGACCTG
>PNKC01000096.1 GCA_013822275.1 Anaerolinea sp.
GGGGCCAGGGGTGAGGGCCGGCCGCCACGAACCTCGACAGCCAGCACCAAGCGCCAAGCACCAAGCACCAAGCACTAAGCACTCAGAACTCAGAAGGAGCCCTCAAGTGACCAACCCCTGCCCCGCCCAAACACCATCCGGCGCTCCCTGCGCCTACCCCGCCGAGATGTGCCCGCTTCACCACGATGCGCTGGAACGGCCGATGTCAGATGCGGCCCCTCGGGAACCGCCGCCAGGCCGGCGCAACTCCCGCGCTATCGGCCAGGCCGTCGCCGAACAGGTCGCCGAAGGTACGGCAAGCCCTCTCCAGGCCTCCCGCCTCATCCGCTCTCTCAGCGTTGTCGAGTCGCTGCCGGGCGAGGAAGAAGAAGAGGAAATCCTGGCGGAGGTCGAACTTCGTGGCGTCGTCGCGAACGGCTTCCCGCCGCGCAACGAAGAGGAGTGGCTCCTGGCGATCAAGGTCTTCGATTCAGAAGCCATCGAGGAGTTCGTCCGCTGGGAACGCTGCGGCAGCGGTTGGGGCGAACCGGACATGGCGTGGCTCCCGCCCATCCCCGAGCATCTGCTTCCGGCGACGCTCCGTGGGCCACAGCCGCACCCGAGCTTCAGCCGCAAGCTCTCCCCTTTCCTCACGCACAACCTCGAACGCTACAAGGCAGACGGCTGGGACATCCGCGACGGCACCTGGCACTGGACGAACCCGGACCCGGACTGAGTGCCGAGTACTCCAGTACTCAGCACTACGCCCCGCGCCCGGCCGCGAAGAGGTCCGGCTCGCGGATGAAGAGATAGGCTGCCACCGACGCGACCAGCAGGATGATGCCAATGACCACATACACGGCGCCGATGCCAAGCGTGCCGCTGACGAAGCCTCCCGCGAGGGGGCCGATCAGCAGCGCCATCGACTGCATGCTCGCGGCGAGCCCAAACGCGCTGCCCTGCTTACCCTCCGGGGTGCTGGCGGCGATGAGGGCGTTCGTGCCCGGCACCATCGCCCCCTGGAACAGGCCAACGGCCCCGAGGAGGACGCAGAACATGACGAAGGTCCCGGCGATAGCGACCGGAACATAGAGGATGCCCGTGAGCGCTGCCGCCCCGGCCACGCAGTTTCGGTAGCCGATGCGCTGGACGAGCGGCGCAACGCTCAGTGCGGCGATCGTGCTGGTGAGGCCGATGACGCCGAAGACGATCCCCGTCGCCGCCTCCTCTTTCAAGCTGAAAGCTGCACCGAGGAAGGCGGCGTGGACGCGGTCCGCACCATTGCCGGGGTGGGTCGCGAACTCGTCGATGCTGATGGGCATGACCGGCCGGACGAACGTGGTGCTCAACCAGAGCGCAAAGAGCAGTCCGAGCATCAAGATCACCTGGCGCTCCGAGACGACCAGGCGAAGGTTGGCGATGAGGCTGCCCTCGGTGTGCTTGCGATGGCCTCCAGCGTCGAGCCCGATGGCAGCTTTCGGTTCGTGGACGAAGAAGTAGACCAGCGCCGCGGCAATCAGATACAGGGCGGAACAGAAGATGAACGATTCGCGGATGCCAAGGTTCGCGGCCACGATCCCGCCAATGACCGGCCCGAGCATGTTAGCCGCGAACATGCCCGTCTGGAGGGTCCCCAGGGCGTAGCCGACGCGTTCGCGGGGGGTTGTCGCCGCGACCAGGGCGGCAGCCGCGCCCATCGTCCCGGCGAACGCGCCCATCAGGAAGCGCAGAAGAAGCAGTTGCCAGACGGCCTGGATGAGCCCCATGAAGGCGATCAGCACGCCGGCGCCGATGAGGGCGCGGAGGAACATCGGCCGGCGGCCGTAGCGGTCGGCGAGTCCGCCCCAGATGGGGGCTGTGAGTGTCAGCGAGAGGCCGGTTACGCTGCCGGAGAGACCGGTGTAATACGCGATCTGGGACTTGTCCGTGACGCCCAGCTCCTTGATGTAGAAGGGGATGAAGGGGAAGACGAAGTTCGCCCCCAACAGTCCGACGAAGACGCCGATCCAGATGAAGGCGAGGTTCCGCTTCCAGGCGCCGGCGAGGATCGCCTGGTAGGCGGGATCGACCGGTGCGGGGGTCTCGCGCACAGGGGCGGCCATCAGTCAGCGCCCCATGGGCCAGCAAGGTCTGGGAAGAGCACAGGCGAAAGTCCGGGGGAGGCTGCGAGGCATCATCGCAAGCGCGGCGGCTGTGCGCACTGACGCCCGCCGATGGCGGCGATGGAACCTGCTTATAGCAGGCGAACACGGACCGAAGCACCCCGGTATACTCCGCCTGCACACAACCATGGGGGAGTTCCGGTATGTCCGAGATCTTGAAGATCAGCAACGAGGGCCACGTCCGCACAATCCGCCTGAACCGGCCGGAATCGATGAACGCGCTCAACCTGGAGCTCGGCTGGGGCATCGTCGCGGCCGTCCAGGAGGCGGCGAAGGACGACTCGGTCTGGGTCATCGCGATCACGGGCGAAGGGCGCGGGTTTTGCTCCGGACTGGACCTGAAGGGCACCGGCGACTACTCGCCCCTGAGCGAACAGACACGATACCTGGACGACCTCGGCTGGATCAGCCAGTTCCCGCTGGTCCTTCGCCAGCAGTGCGAGAAGCCGATCGTCGCCGGGATCAACGGCGTTGCCGTGGGCGGCGGGCTTTCGCTGGCGCTCGCGGCGGATATCCGGATCATGGCGCGCGGGGCACGGATCCTGGCCGGCTATCCGCGCATCGGCGGCTCGCCTGACGGTGGCATGACCTGGACGCTGTCCCAGCTCATCGGCTATGAGCAGACGATGCGGTTCCTGCTGGAGAACAAGACGGTGGACGCGGACGAAGCCTACCGTCTCGGAATCGTCGGCGAGGTCGTGGACGCGGAGAACTTCGAATCGCGCCTTGCGGAGTACTGCCAGCAACTGGCGAAGGTCTCGCCGATGACGGCACGCCTCACCAAGCGCACCGTCGGCAAGGCGACGACCGCCATCGACCTCGAAGCGCAGCTCCGGCTGGAGATTTCGAGCATCGGAAAGGCGTTTGGCAGCCAGGACGGCCGCGAAGCCAGGGCGGCCTTCCTTGAGAAGCGCGAACCGGTATTCACAGGGCGATAGCAGATGGCCCTGAATCTCGCGTGCTTCGTGTTGAGGACACAAAGTCTCGAAGGCACGAAGTACCACAAAGGTCTGAAAGCAACGTCGCCCCGTTTCATCTTGGGCCGCCTTGTGACTTGGGGCCCGATATGCTGGCTCTAGCCTAACGGGCGGCGCCAGCGTACTCTGCCCGGAGCATGCGTTGAGGACACAAAGTCTCGAAGGCACGAAGTTCCACAAAGGTCTGAAAACAAAGACGCCCCGTTTCATTTCGGGCGCCTTGTGACCCAGGGTCCGTTATGCTGGCTCTAGCCTAACGGGCGGCGCCAGCGTACTCTGCCCGGAGCATGTCCACGAAACTCTTCAGCCGCATCCTCACCGGCGGCCTTGCCGCGCTCAGTTTGTCCCTGCTGGCGCTCCCAATTGCAGCCTGCGGTGATGACGACGATGGCCCCGCGGCCGGGGCCACGCAGCCCGGTGCAGCCACCGCCGCCGCGTCACCAACGACGACGCCCGAGGCGAAAATCGGCGGCTCGATGATCCTCGCTACGACCACAAGCACGCAGGACAGCGGCCTCCTCGATGTCCTCGTGCCGATGTTTACGAAGGCTACGGGAGTGGAGGTGAAAGTCATTGCCGTGGGCACTGGCGCAGCGCTTGAAATGGCGGCTAAGGGCGACGCGGACGCGGTCCTCGCCCATTCCCCGGCGACCGAGAAGAAGTACGTCACCCAGGGCGACCTCTCCGAGGGCCAATTGGTGATGCACAACGACTACGTCATCGTTGGCCCCGCCAGTGACCCGGCGGGGGTGAAGAAAGCCGCCAGCCTTAACGCCGCCATGACGGCCATTGCCGCGAACGGTGCATTCGTCTCACGTGGCGACAACTCGGGCACCCACGCCAAGGAACTCGAACTCTGGAAGGCGGCCGGGGTCGACCCGAAGACGGTCAAGCAGCGCGAAGAGACCGGGCAGGGGATGGGCGCCACTCTCAACGTCGCCGACCAGAAGCAGAGCTACACCCTCACGGACCGCGCGACCTACCTCAGCCTGAGAAAGAACCTCAAGCTCGAAGTCATGTTCGAGAAGGCGGGGCTGCTGCTCAACATCTACCACGTGTACGTGGTGAGCCCTGCCAGGCACGCCAACGTGAAGGCGGCCCAGGCGCGAGCGTTCGTTGCCTTCATGGTTTCGCCGGAGGTCCAGAAGGTCATCGGCGAGTTCAAGGTGGCGGAATTCGGCCAGCAACTCTTCGTCCCGGACGCCTTCAAGGACGAGGCGGACCTGGAGAAGCAGTAGGCAATGGCGGAACTGTGGGACGGCTTCCAGGAAGCGCTGCGGCTGATCCTTCGCGGCGACGCGAATCTGCGCGACATCGCCCTCCGGACCGTCCTCGTCTCCGGCTCGGCGACGTTGCTGGCGATGCTCGTTGGAGTGCCCGTTGGCTACGCACTCGCCCGTGCACGTTTTCGCGGGCGGACGCTGGTGCTGGGGCTCGTCAATACCGGCATGGGGATGCCGCCTGTGGTGATCGGCCTGATCGTCTGGCTGATGCTTGTGCGCAGCGGGCCGTTCGGAGACCTGGAACTCATCTACACGAAGCGGGCGATGGTCACCGCGCAGTTCATCATCGCCGTGCCGCTGGTGGTTGGCTTCACTTCGGCAGCGGTGCAGTCGCTGCCACCGCAGCTCCCGGACCTGCTGGCCAGCCTGGGCGCTGGCCGGCTGCGCTCACTCTGGCTGCTGGGACGCGAGGCTCGGCTGGGGCTCCTGGCGGCGATTATGGCCGGGTTCGGCGCCGTCGTGAGCGAAGTCGGCGCATCGATGACCGTCGGCGGAAACCTCCAGGGCAATACGCGCGTGCTCACTACCGCCATCGTCACGGAGACGAGCCGTGGCCAGAATGACCGGGCCATCGCACTCGGTATCATCCTCTTCCTGATGGCCTTCGCCGTGAACCTCGTCCTCACGATGGTCCAGCACCGGCGGCTGCGGTAGTGGACGTTACATTCGAGTCCGTGCAGTTCGCGCGTGACCGCTGGACGGTGCTCGATGTCCCCGAGCTGCGTCTCCGGGCGGGCCGCGTTACGGCCCTCCTGGGGCCAAACGGGGCTGGCAAGAGCACGCTGCTGCGGCTGATCGCCGGGCTGGAGGCGCCCACGGCCGGCACGGTCCGAATCGGCGAACGCACAGTGACCGGCGCGCGCCAGGTGCGCGACCTGGTGGCGTTTTCGTTCCAGGAGCCGGTGTTCCTCACTGGCAGCGTGCGGGCCAACCTCACGCTGGGGTTGGAGCTGCGAAAAGTTCCCCGCGACGCCCAGGCGCAGCGGGTAGGGGCGGCCGCCACCGCGCTCGGGATCACCGGACTTCTGCGACGCAACGCCCACCGCCTCTCCGGCGGCGAGGGGCAACGTGTCAACCTTGCTCGGGCGCTTGCCCTCCGGGCGCCCGTCACGCTGCTCGATGAACCGTTGGCCGGGCTGGACGCACCGGCCCAGCGCCAGATGCTCGATGACCTGCCGGGCCTCCTGGCGGAGTTCGCACCGACAACCATCCTCGTCACGCATGTCCGCGAAGAGGCGATGCGCCTGGCCGACGACCTGGTGGTGCTGATGGACGGCCGTGTCCGTGCGGCGGGGGAGATGGCGTCCGTCCTGCGGACTCCGCCGGACGACGAGACGGCGCGGTTCCTGGGTTACACCGTCCTGCCCGCTGGAAACTCAACCATCGCCGTGCCGGCCTGGCAACTCGTGCCTGGTGTGGGGACGTACACGTTCCAACTCGCGGTGCGAAGCGTGGTGGACACGGGATTCGGCATGGAGGTGGCGGGGACAATCGCGGGCGAGACGGTGCGAGTGGCATGGGTGGGCGCAGCGCCTTCGCCCGGTGAGGCGGTGACCGTCTCTTGGACTCGGCGGGGATGACCAAGCCGCCCGGGGGTCGTGATATGCTTTCCACATGGTGATGGCGACAGGCACGAGCATCCAAACGCTGATCGAGTCCATTCCCGGCGTCTACGGCGGGACCCCGAGACTGGCACGAAGCGGGCTCCCGATTCTCCAGCTTGCGGCGGATTACGAGTCTGGCATGCGCCTGGCAGAGTTCCACGAGGCCTACCCCGAGATCGATGACGAGAGCCTGCACGCGGGCATCGCCTACTACCTGCTTAACAGGGCAGCGATTGACGAGGAGCTGCGGGTGCGCCGGGAAGAGGCGTTGGCCGACTTCGCTGAATGCGAAGCCCGGCGGGCCGCCGAATCGGCCTGAGGGTGGCGCTGCGGCTCTACCTGGACGAGGACTCCATGGATCGGCGCGTCTTCGAAGCGCTTCGGCGCTCTGGGATCGATGTGATCCGCTCCGGTGACGCCGGTAACAGGCACCTGGCGGACGAACTTCAACTTGAATACGCAACCCAACAGGGGCGCGCGATCTACACAGCCAACGTGCGCCACTTCGCGCGCATTCACCGGAACTGGATGGCGGCGGACCGGACCCACGGCGGGATCATCCTTCGCTATTCCCAACGGCTGCCGGTGGGCGAGCAGATTCGCGGTTTGACGCGAATCTGCCAGTCGGTCAGTGAACAGGAGCGGTTGAACTTCTATGACTACATAGAAGGTTGGCTGCGCGAGCGGTAGATTGCGGCGCCGCCCGCCCGGCGACGAGCGACTCGGCGCGAACCGCCCGGGATTCGGGCAAAGCGCCGCCTCGTCGCCGTGATATGCTTTCCACACGGTGATGGCGACAGGCACGAGCATCCAGACGCTTATCGAGGCCATTCCCGGCGTGTACGGCGGGAGGCCACGGCTTGCGCGAAGCGGGCTCCCGATCATCCAGCTGGCGGCTGAGTACCAGTCTGGCATGCGCATCGCAGAGTTGCACGAGGCGTATCCCCAGATCGACGACGAGAGCCTATATGCCGGCATCGCGTACTACCTGCTCAACAAGGCAGCGATCGACGAGGAGCTTCGGGTGCGCGACGAAGAAGGCAGATCTGCTTTCGCCGAATGGAAGGCCCAGCGGGCGA
>PNKC01000097.1 GCA_013822275.1 Anaerolinea sp.
GCGCACAACCCTGGACCTGGGAGACGTGGTTGGCGAATCGCTGCGGATGCTCAGGCCCCTGGTCGGGTCCTCGGTGGTCGTGGAGACGGACATCGACGGCACGTACCCGGCGATCGACGCGGACCGGGTGCAGGTGCAGCAGGTGATCTTGAACCTCGTCGCGAACGCCAGCGAGGCGATGCAGGGCCGGGGGCGGATAACCATCGGCGCTTCGCGCGTGTACGCCGCCCGCCCTCAATCGGGTGAGCCGGGCGAGTTTGCGCATCTCTGGGTGCAGGATACGGGGCCGGGTGTGCCGCCCGAGATCCGGGACCACATCTTCGAGCCGTACTTCACTACGCGGGAGTTCGGCGGCGGCACGGGACTGGGGCTGTCGATCGTCCACGGGATCGCGAGCGCCCACGGAGGCTGGGCGGAAGTCTCACCAAGTGAGACGGGTGCGCGGCTGTCCGTATTCTTCCCGGCGGCGTAGAGCGGTCACCTCGTTGTCTCGCGCCACGGTTCGGCCGCGGCCGTCCGGGCAACCACCACAATGCCGCCCGCCGGGACAATCCGGGACGAAGAGAGGCCCGGGGCGTCAACGGAGGGGCCTCACCTGTGGCCTTGCGGCGAACCAGGGCGGCTGGCTCGAACCCTCTCCACGCCAGCGCTTCGGTAGGACATCTCCCGGGCCAACCGTGATGATACACCCACAGCGGCACGGACGCTCACCCCAGCGTCGCGAACATGGCCAGCGCGGCGATGGTCATGACACCGGCGGTGAGCCAGCCCAGGCCAAGGAGCAGACGGCCGGGCACAAACTCCCCGAGGACTTCGCGGTCACCCGCGGCGAGCATGATCACGACGAGGAGGACGGGCGCGGTAACCCCGTTCAGGATTGCGGCGAAGTAGAGGGCCCGGATTTCGCTCACCCCGGCGAAGTTCAGGATGATCCCCAGCAGCGTTGCGATGGCGATGACGGCATAGAACTGGGGCGCCTGGCGGAAGGTGCTGCTGAGCCCTTCGCGCCAGCCAAACAGCTCGGCCGCGGCATAGGCCGAAGACCCCGCAAGCACCGGGATCGCGAGCAATCCGGTGCCGATAATACCGAGGGCGAACAGCAGGGAGGCCGCATTGCCGGCGAGGGGACGAAGCGCCTCCGCTGCCTGGGCGGCGGTTGACACTTCCGTCTGGCCAGATGCGTGGAGTGCCGCGGCCGACGTGAGGACCACGAAGTAGAAGCCCACGTTCGCCAGGACCATCCCGGTGAACACGTCGAAGTGGCAAGCGCGGAGGAGGGCGCGCATCTGGGCTGGCGCCAGGGCGAGCGGCTTCGTCCCGTGGGCTTCCTCTTCCTCCACTTCCTCCGAGGCCTGCCAGAAGAAGAGGTAGGGCGAGATGGTCGTGCCGAGGATGGCGACGATGGCGGCGAGCCCCGCGCTGTCGAGCGTGATCCGTGGGATCGAGGTCGCCCGGGCGGCGGCGCCCCAATCCGGGCTGGCGAAAAAAGCGCCGATGACGTAGGCGAACACGACAAGCGTAAGCAGCTTCAGGTAGCGCGCGAAGGTGGGATACGGCACCAGCACTTCGACGAGGGCGATTCCCACCCCGATCGGCACGACCAGTGCGAGCGCCGGGAGCGGTGTGAGCAACTCGATGGCGGCTGCGATGGCGCCAATATCCGCGCCGATGTTGACGATGTTCGCGAGCAACAGGAGGAGGACGAGCGGATAGAGCATCCCCTGGCCGTGGCGGTTGGCGATAACCCTGGCGAGCCCCTTGCCGGTGACGATCCCCATGCGGGCGCAGATGCTCTGGACGGCGATGTTGAGGGGCAGCGTGACCGGGCTCATCCAGAGGAGCCGGTAGCCGAAAGAAGCGCCGGTGATGGTGTAGGTGGAGATGCCTGAGGGGTCGTCGTCGGCAACGCCGGTAATCAGTCCGGGACCAAGTTCACGGACCCCTTTGCGCGCCCGGCGCGAGGTTGCGACCAGCTCGCGGTCGAACCATGTGATCGGACGCGGGAGGCGGAACGCGCGGCCCCAGCGGCCCGTCATAAAGCTACCAGGGACGAAGCGCCAATCAGCACATGGCGCATGCTACCGGGCGAGACTCACACAGTCCCGCGCAGCTACGTCGCGGGCCGCAGACGCCAGAAGTCGTCAATGAGCCCCAGTTCCGCGAACACGGCTTCCGCTTCTTCGAGCGTCCGTCGTCGCCACCCGGGCTCGCGCTTGTCCGCGTACCAGAGTTGCGCCAGGCGCCAGCCGGTCTCGAGGCTCATTGTGCCGTCCTGCGCGACGCCCTTGGTTCTCCGCCAGTTTGCTGCGTGCTCCTCGTCACGGAAGAGCAGCATGGTCGTTCAGGTGTCAATGATGTTGTCCCACCAGTGGAGGGCGGGCACGCCGAAGTGAATGATCCCGGCCCCTTCAACGCGGCCGTCGCGGACTTCAACCGTCATTGGCTCGCCGCAATCTCCGCAGGAACAGGCGATGGTCGCGTCAACGTCGAGGCAGGCGGGGATGCCGAGCGAATCCCAGATGCAGTTGCCCCAGAACCTCCGCCTACCCGCGGTGACGACAAACGGCGTGGGGATGGCCGAGAAGGGGTTCGCCATGCGGACGCGGGAGGGGTCACCGGGTTCGAGGACGATGGCCCGCCCGGCGCCGAGGCGGGCGAAGGCTGCGGTTGCCGCTTCTGTAGAGAGGCCGAGCCCCGCTCCCACGTCACTTGCCGAGGGCGTCACGCCAGTCGTCACGAGTTGGCGGTACAACTCCACGCGGACGGCAATGTCGATTTCCTGGTCGGTGGCCATGGGCGAGTCCTGCCTTTGACGAATGTTCCCAGAGGCCGAATCGTACTCCTGCTGGTCAATTCCGCGCCGAAACCGACCGGAATTGGCCGTTCACAGGCCGCAGACACGCCGCTACACTTCACAAATGTATACGCCGTCTCACTTTGTCGAAGAACGCCTGCCCGTCCTCCACCGCTGGATGCGCGAGAATTCGTTTGCCACGGTGGTTTCAGTGGTGGACGGCGCGCCGTTCGCGACGCACCTTCCCGTGCTGCTCGATGCCTCCCGTGGGGAGTCCGGCACGTTGCGAGCGCACATGGCGAAGGCGAACCCGCACTGGCACGCCTTCGATGGCGAGGCGGAGACGCTGGTCATTTTCCAGGGTCCGCACGGCTACATCACGCCTTCCTGGTACGAACCAGACAGGGCGGTGCCGACCTGGAATTACACGGCAGTGCATGCCTACGGCCGCCCGCGGGTCTTCCAGGGCGAGGCGGCGCTTGAGTTGCTGCACGACCAGGTGTCCCTATACGAATCGGGCTTCGAGAAGCCGTGGGACATGGCTACACAGCCGCCCGGCTACATCGAGGGGATGGCCTCCGGCATCGTCGCCTTCGAAGTGGAGATCGCGCGGCTCGAAGGCAAAGGCAAGCTGAGCCAGAACCGCCCGGCGGATCGCGACCGGGTTATTGCAGAACTCCAATCCCGCGGGAACGGGGCGCTGGCGGCGGCGATGCGGGCCTGCCCGGAGGGGTGAGGGGCGGCGCGAGAGCCTGAAACCCCTGACGGTGGTCATAACCGGCCGGCCGCCGAAGTGGCTGTAGTGCTGCGAACGCCGGGCGGCGTGGGGGAAGCCTGTGTCCTATCGCTGGGCTGTGATCATCGGCCTCGTTTCGGCCGTCAATTCGGCGGCGATGCTCGTCAGCCTTTCCGTGGGCATCATGCTGCCCGACATCAAGGCCGAGTTCTCGCTGAACCCGGCCCAGTCCGGCGTGCTCGGGGCCATCAGCCCGCTGGCGACGATCGTTTTGAGCGTGCCCCTGGCCGCCCTGGTAAGCCGCTTCAACGCGCGGGTGATGATCTTCGTGGGCGCGGCGCACATGGCCGTCTTCGGCCTGCTCATGGGCTGGGCACCGACCTACGAGCTGATGCTTCTCTTCCGCTTCATTTTCATGGTCGGGCTCGTAAGCAGGCAGGCGAACATGGCGATGCTCATCCACCAGTGGTTTGTGGCGGGGGAGGTCCCACGCGTGCAGTCGGTGGTCCAGGTGGTTACCAGTTCGGTCCAGATCGCTGCCTTCGCCGTGCTCCCCTGGCTGCTCGTCTGGCTCGATGGCTGGCGCAACACGTACTACATGCTGGCGATCCTCCTCGGGGCGACGGCGGTCGTCTGGCTGCTGGTCAGCCGTGACCGGGAAACGGAGGAAGCGGAGGAGGCGGTGAAGCCCGCGAAGGAGAAAGAGCGGACGCCAGTTTCGGCGATCCTGCGCCACCGGATCATCTGGTACTGGGGCGTGGGCACCGCCTTCTGCCTGGTCGGGGTGTCATCGTTCATGACCTTCCTGCCCACCTACTTGCACGAGGAGCGCGGCCTTTCGCTCGGGATGGCCGGGCTGATAACCGCCGGCATCCCCCTCGGCAACGTCGTGGGGGCGATGCACGCAAGCTCGGTGCGCAACCGCGTCACCGTCCGGCGCCAGCAGATGTACGTCACGGGGGTGGTTTGCAGCACGGGGATGCTGACGATGGCGCTGGTGCCGGTGCCCTGGCTCGTCCCCTTCGGGGCGTTTGCCCTCGGGTGGGCCTGCATGCAGGTCTTCCCGACGATCATGACGCTGCCCTACGAACTGCCCGGGATCAAGCCGCGGGAGATCGCGGTGGTGTCGTCGTTCCTCTTCAGCCTGTTCACCTTCGGGCTTGTCATCGGCCCGCTGCTCACGGGCGCGGTGCAGCAGGCGACGGGGTCGCTGCAGACGGCGTTCCTGGTGGTGCCGTTCGTGCACATGGGCATCTTCATCGTTGCCTTCGCCTCCGAACACGGGCTCCCGCCGATGCCGCGGGTCCAGCGCCGCAGGACGCAAGCGATTGCCCTCAACCCCGTCCCGGCGGGAGAGTGAGGAGCGCGCGATGCGATGGGGTTACGTCCTTGGCCCGCTCACCCTGCTGCCGCTGCTCGGAGCGCTCTTCCTCGTCCCCCGGCCAGAGGACGAGGGCGGCCCGCGCTTCGACCGGGCGAGCCTTTCGCTGCTCGAATGCCACATCCAGGCGGCCGCCTTCTTCGCGTTCCGGGATGATGACGTGGCCGCAGTGCCGGTGGCGGAGGTTGCGACGCGGGATCAGGATTGATGCCGGCCGCTGCGGAGAATGCCGCCGCAGCACAACGCCAGGCTCAGCCAGACAAGGCTGATCCCGGCTGCCACGAACATTGCCCTCAACTGTGAGTCACCCCGGAGACCCTTCTCCGGGGGTCCATTCCCAGCATCGGGCGGGCCTGGAGCCCGCTCTTCCAGACACGCATCGCCCAGCGCTGTCTCACCTGCACTCGAAATCGCTGTCACACGGTAACAGGGCCGCTCCGCCGCGCTGGATGTGTCGAAAACACTCAGCACATCTCCGCCAAGCCTCGCGCCAGCGTACGAAAACGAGCCGAGATCGCGGATCTTACCCGTGTCCAATCGTTGAACCCGGAAAAGGATGTCAGTGGGTCCGCCCGTTGCGTGCCAAAGTACGACGACAGGCGCGTCGCTCCTCCCGGTCGGTCTCACGCTCAGGGCGGCCGGTTCTGGGAGGAGTCCGGTCTCCAGTTTCAGAGGTCCGTGGGAAGCGGCATGCACCCGGATTCGATGTCCGGGATACTTGCCACCTTCAGCACGAAACACCCGGAGCGCCGGTGAAACAGCACAGTCGCCCGCCGCTCGGGACGCGCGGAAGGTGGCAGCACCACGAGCGGCACAAACGCCCCGCCAGCCCATAGCTCGAAGGTGGCGCCCTCGAATCCCGGCGGGACGGTCCAACTGACTATCGTGAGTTCGAGGTCCGCCGAGAATCCACGCTTGAACTGGAATACGTCAGGAGGCGGAGGTGCGCCGCTTGTTGGTGGCACAGGAAGACATGTCGAACTCCACTCGCTGCGTATCGCGGCCCGGGCTGCTCGCACCCGGAAACAATCGCCACCCGCCAGGGCGAAGCCGGCTTCGTCCACGAACCCGATGCGTCCGTTAGGCCGTAAGTTGGCAGGTGTGAGGGTCGTTACCGGCTTGTACTCGCGTGCGGAGCCGGCGGTAGGCCATTTTGCGCGCTCGAGCTCGTAGCTCTCCGCTCCCGGGACAGGGGACCACTGCACGACCATCAGGAGCGGGATGTTCGGGGTGCCGGGGCGAAGCTCACCCACAACTTCAAGGTT
>PNKC01000098.1 GCA_013822275.1 Anaerolinea sp.
GGCCACCGGATTCTTTCTGGGCGGAGTCCGACGCCGCGCGGCCGCTCGCGACTCGGCACTGCAGATCACGCCGGGAACGTGGCGCGTGGCGAAATCCCACGGCCTAACTCGCCAGGGAATCGCTTGACGGCTACAATGTAGACCACTAGTCTGCATTAGACCGTTAGTCTAACTCCACGGGCACGCCGCCTAGAAGTGCCCCGAGTCGGGATGCCCATGTGGGCAGAAAGGAGGACGTCATGAGCGAACGCGTATTGACCAAAGAGGACCGCCGGCACGCCGATCTTGCCGAGAAGTTCCTTGGCGCCTGGAACGGCCAGGATGTCGAACGGGTTGTCGCCTGCTACATGCCGGACGCCGTCTATCGCGATCCGAACACGCGCGGCGAAGTGCGAGGCCGGGACGAACTCAGGCGATATCTGACGAAGCTCTTCGCTTCGTGGCAGATGCACTGGGAGACCCGTGAAGCTCCCTTCAGCTTCGCCGGTATCGACGGTTCAGCAGCGCGGTGGCGCGCCTCGCTTCGCCGGAAAGACGGTACCCGGACGGTTGTGATCGACGGCATGGACTTCGTCCAGCTCGAGGGAGACCTGATGAAGCGGAACGAGGTGTACTACGACCGGACGGAGCTGCTGCCGTTGATGAGCGGCGGGAACGTTTCCGGCTAATGGTGCGAGTTCGATCGCGCGCTGGCGCCCCCAGGGTGGCGAACGAGATCTTTCGAGGCGGGATCATGGACCGTGACACCAGCACGCAGGCCATTCGGGAACTCGGGCTTCAGCCTTTCGATGTCCCGGAGCCGGTCTTCGGGGGATGGGACACGGAGATGTGGCGATTCCACACCTCCGACGGTGGCGCCCATGTGCTCCGGGTCTACCCCTCGCTGGAGCGTGGGGCCGGACTCTGCCAGGAGCAGGCTGCTCTCAGGGCGGCCGCGGCTGCCGGGCTCCCGGTCCCACGCGCGGCGGCGAGCGGAGTGGTCAACGGCCAACCCATGCTCGTCCTTTCCTGGCTTGAGGGAGAACCGTTGCTTTCCCACCTGCAACGGCGTCCCTGGCGGGTACGGGGACTCGGCCGCGAACTCGGCCGCATGCAAGCCCGGCTCCACATGGTCCCGCCGCCCGCCGAGATGCTGCCGGGCACTCCCGGGAGCTGGCTCGCCTGGACGGGCGTGAGCGCGGTGGCCGAGCAGACACGAGGGCTTGCCACGAATGCTGCCACCGGTTCGCTCATCCACCTCGACTTCCACCCGCTCAACGTCCTGACCGACGGCAGACGCATCACGGGCATCCTGGATTGGGGATCAAGCGCGGCCGGTGATCCCCGCGCCGACGTGGCCCGGACGGCCGCCCTGCTCCGCGCGGGCCCGTTGCCGCCAGGCCCATTCAAGCCGATCCTCGGGCTGTTTCGAAACGCGCTCTATGACGCCTGGAGGGGCGGCTATGAAGACGCCACGTCGGCGAAGGTGGAAGCCTCGCCATTCATGGCCTGGGGCGCCGCGACCTGGCTGGCGGACATGGAGCGCAACGTTGGCAACGCACAGGGGTGGGCCAATGATGAAGGTGTCCGTTCGGCCCGGCAGTGGCTCGGCCGGTGGGCGACCCGCGAGTAGGAGAGGCAACGATGACGAACGCCATGGGCCTGCGCGAGCGGCGCCGGATCGAAACGCGCCGGCTGATCCTCGCCGCCGCCTACACGCTGTTTCGCCGCCGCGGCTACGATGGCACGTCGGTCGACGAGATCCTGGCACAGGCCCGCATCTCGAAGGGCAGCCTCTATCACCACTTCCCCAGCAAGGAGTCGATCTTCGCGGCGATCGTGGCTGAGCGTGGCGAGCGTTGCAGCGAGGGCATGGCCAGGGCTGCGGACCCGCGTGCGACTCTGCACGAGAACGTCCACAGCATCGTCCGCGCCTCATGGGATGCCATGCGTGCCGACGACGATTGGCCGCGGCTGCAGATGGAGTTCTCGCTGCTCGCCTCGCGCGAAGCCTGGGCCCGGGAGGCGCAAGCGGCTTCCTACGAACAGTGCCGGAAACTGATTGCTGGCTTCATTGAGGCCGGGCAACGCGCCGGAGCCGTCCGCCGCGGCATTGACCCGGCGGCAGCAGCCCAACTCTTCATGGCGCTTTCGGACGGCCTCCTGGTGCAGTGGCAAACCGACCCGGACGCCCTGGACCCGGATGAACTCATCCCACCCATGGCGGACATGGTGAGCCGCTATTTGGCGGCGACACCGCCCACAGATGAGGATCGCCGTCCCGCAAACACCGTGGCAGGTCTCGATAAGCCGTGAAGGAGACGGGCATGGGCGAACACCCCGACAGGGCAGCCAGGTACGACAAGAAGAGCGCAGCCGCTGAGCTCAGCTACCGGGCGAGGATGCGGGAGAGGCTGATTGGGGGGCTCCGTGGCGACATCCTGGAGCTGGGCGCTGGGACGGGACTGAATTTCCCGCACTACAGCGACCGGGCTCGCGTAGTGGCAATTGAGCCTGACCCCCACATGCGCGAACGGGCCTTGATGAAGCTCCGGTTACTCGCCGGTCCGAACATCACGGTTGAGGACGGCCACGCCGAACACCTCCCGTTCGCGGACGGCTCCTTCGACGCCGTCGTGGCCACGCTGGTGTTGTGCTCGGTCGAAGACATCGAGGCGACCCTGGGCGAGGTCATGCGCGTGCTGAAGCCGGAGGGAGAACTCCGCTTCATGGAACACATTCGAGGGACGAAGCTGCGCGGAGCGATCCAGGATCTCGTATCGCCCGCCTGGGGCCATTTCGGCTCCGGCTGCAGGCCGAACCGCCGCACGCCGCGGGCGCTGCGGCGCGCGGGTTTCCGCGTGGAACTGATTGATGAGCGGAGGGGACGCGCCGTCACGGCGCCCATCGTCTCCGGCATCGCCAGGCGGTCAACGGCGCCGGAGACGACACCGGACCAACCGTGATTTGGGCAGGCGGCGTGGGTTCAACGTCCGCCTTGCGAAGCGTAGCCTGGCGCCCGGGCTAAATGCCCTCAGGGCCGGACTGCCCGTAGAATCGGCCACACAGATCATCCCCGATCCCGATCCCGACCCCGGAGGACGTTGTGACCCAACCGATTGAGATCCCGCCGCCATCGCTGGATGACGTGCTGTACGAAAAGCGCGAAGGCTACGCTGTCATTACGCTCAACCGCCCCGTGGTCCTGAACGCGATCAACTGGTCGATTAACCGGCGTCTGATGGTCGCTGTTGAACAGGCGGAGGCGGACGAGAGCGTGAAAGCGGTCATCCTCACCGGCGCCGGGCGGGCCTTCAGCGCCGGGGGCGACATCCAGTCCACGCCGCCCACGGACGGCCTGCCGTCGCCATCAACCATGCAGATCATCATGAAGATCTGGCAGATGCCGAAGCCGGTGATCGCGGCCGTGCGCGGCTACGCCGTCGGCCAGGGATGTGAGCTGGCCGGGATGTGCGACCTCACCATCGCGGCGGACGACGCGGTATTCGGCGAGATCCAGATCCGCCACGGGTTCGGGCCGCCGATCCTCATCACACCCTACCTGGTGGGCATGAAGCAGGCGAAGGAGATCCTGATGATGGGCGAACGCTACAGCGCCCAGGAGGCGATGCGGCTCGGGCTGGTGAACAAGGTCGTGCCTGCCGATGAGTTGATGGCCGCTGCCGAGGAGATGGCCAGGAAGCTCGCGGCCCTGCCGGCCAAGACCGTGAGCGTCAACAAGCTCCTGGTGAACCGCGCCTACGAACTGCAGGGCTTCCGCGACGGGCTTGGCTACCGGTCCGACCCCGCCATCGCCGAGGCCATGGGGCAGGAAGCCGCGGACCCCGACCCGCACCTCAAGATCCTCCGCGAACAGGGCTGGGAGGCCTTCCGCAAGTCCCGCGACGCCGTCTACGGCGAAACGGACGTGGCCGGCCCCGGGACGTAGCGGCCACTCGATCGCGCCAGCCGAAATCGCCGGGCGGGATTGGCCTCAGTTCCCCCCAAGGCAGGTGACCACCGGGTCCGCGAGCAGGTTGAACCGCGCGGCGAGCTGACGCCGGTTGTCCTCAGGCGAGTTCGCTACGCTTGGCACGCGGCTCACGTAGGACCCTGTGCAGACGGTCGGGTCGGCGTCGCCTACCTTGATTTCGACGGTCCACGAAATCAGCGGCAGCGTCGCATCTCCGAACAGACTGCAAAGGGACCGTGAATCCAACCAGACGAAGAAGTCGTCGCCGGTGTAACCGCCGAACCGCAGCTGGCTGGTGGTGAACGTCACCACCGCGGGCGTCGTTGAATCGGCCTGGCAACCAACGCCCCTTGAGCCCAGGGCGTAAATGCGCTCCCCCTGCGCGGTAGATTCCACGAGCGTCTCGACTGTGCCGCGGGGGCTGCCCCACACTTCGAGGGCCATCGGCCGCGGGTGCCCGGCCGGTTCCGCGAGGAACTTAACCGTCGCACGTGAACTCCAGTTCAGGGTAACCGTGATTGGCGGGTCGCTTGCGACCTTCACCGTTGCGCTCGCCTTCCCCGACCGCGCCTCCACCACCGCATCTCCCGCTTTCGACGGCGTGAAGGTGAGTCCGCAGGTCGCCGTGGTGCCGACGACATCGCACGAGCCCGTGGAACTGCCTTTCGAAACGCTGACCCCCGTCCGGGACAGCGAACCTTCGCCCGAGAGCACGTTCAGCTCGATCGAAACGCCCTTCTCCGTGAGGTTGCGCACGGTGAGCGTGAGCGGCACTTCCTTGCCCACCTCAACGCTGCTCGTCACCGGCTCGAAGCCGAGCGAGACGAAGTCCAGGATCCACGCGCCGATATCCAGGCCGCACTCGTCGGCAGCGCCTTTTTCAGGGTCGGGAATGTCGTTTCCCCAACCGGTGCTGCGCAACAACGCTTCCACTGAAACCACCGCCTGCCCGTACAGCGCGTCTGCCCAGACCCGCGCCGCCATGGCGGCGAAGATGTGGTAGAGGGGGCCCATTTTGTCGTACCGCCCGCTCGGAGAGTGGTCGCTGGTCCGGCGCCAGGCCTGGATGCTGGCCACGAATTGACCGTCGCGGACGGGGACTTCCTGGACCGAGCCGACGTACGTCTCCGTGGGGTCGGCGAGTTGGCGGCCAGAGTAGGCGATGTCCTTGAGGACGTTGTGCGCGGCGAGCACGCCCAGGGGCACGTTGCCGCCGTTCGCCTCGACCGCGATGCGGAGCACCGCCGCCGGCGAAATCTGCTGGCCTTGCCCCGCCGCGATGACCCTCGCCCGGATGACCTCGTGGGACGCCTCCGTGGCGGCCCAGTACCACTTGGCCGAGGAATCTCCCTCCGAGGGGCGGCCCGCGTCGCCGAGGAACTTGGTCAGGTAGTAGACACCCGGGGCCCCCGGCGGCTGGTTGAACGTGAGGTTTGATGTGTTTGCCAGAAACACCGTCTTGAACTCCTCACAAATCTCGGCGTGCGTCCGTTTCGTTGTTTCGCCCACACCGAAGAACTGCTGAGTAGAGGCGGCTTTCCCCTCGATACGTTTGCGGTGCGCCGCCTCCTTCTCCTGGATGGCGGCCCGCAGGTCCCACCTTGGCAGGGCGCCGGCGACCTGTTCGCCCACGATCCGCAAGCCGGAGGAAAGGCTCGCGCCAATCGCCAGGATCGTCCGCGTTGAGAAGTGGTCCAGTTCGACCCGGACGGTGTCGCCGCTGGCCAGCCGTGGTGACACCCACTTGCCGTCCTCGAACGAGAGTACCAGCGTGCGGTCCGGTTCCCACGGGATGTCGAGGATGACCGGCGAGTCCAGGCGATGAATGCTGTCGTCGCCGAGGGTGACCCGGTAGATGGCGGAGCTGCCGACAGTGAAGTCGAAGTCTTCGAGACCGGGCTCGATGCGTTCCACGCGGAGGAGCGTTTGCCCCGAAAGCGAACCCGCCGGGACGGTCAGCGCCGCCCCGTCCGCCAGTTTGATCGCGCCTCCCGAGGGTCCGAACGTTGCCTCCTGGACCTCAACCGGCTGTTCCCGCCCCGGGATCAACACGAGCGACGCGACCCCGTCGCCCGTGG
>PNKC01000099.1 GCA_013822275.1 Anaerolinea sp.
TGGAGTTTGGCGACTTCAGCACGATCATCGCCGCGACGGCGTCGAGCTTCAACAGTGGTTCGGACGCGGGTACGTCGTTCAAGACGTTCCTCGGTGGGCTCACGCCGGAGACGAAGGCGGCGCGGAAAGCGTTTGCCGAACTCGGGATTACAGCGAAGGACGGCAGTAACCGATTCTTCGACGCCGCTGGGAACCTTAAATCCATGGCGGAAGTGACGCAGATCCTGCACGACGCCACGGCGAACCTCACGGAGGAACAGAAGAGCCAGGCGCTGACAACGATCTTCGGCACGGATGCAATGAGGATGGCCGGCGCCATCTCGCAGCTTACCGGCGAACAGATCGCCACGATGAATCAGACCATGAAGGACACGAGCGCGGCGGATGTTGCGGCCGTCCGCATGGGCAACCTCAAGGGATCGATGGAAGCGCTGAAAGGTTCGATCGAGGTCATTCAGATCGAGATCGGGACGAAGCTGCTCCCGGTGCTGACGAAGTTCGCCAGTTGGGCGGCGACGGAACTCCCCGTGGCGTTCGCGTATTTCGAGACAGAGATTGCACCCAAGATCAAGGCCACGTTTGAGGACATCAGCGCGGCCGTGGAACGGTTCGTCACCATAGCTCGCCCGTACATCGTCGCCTTCGCGACCGAGGCTGGGGAGCAGTTCCGCAAGTTCCAGGGCTACTACGAAACCGACTTGAAGCCCGCATTCGACAACATCGTCACGGCCGTACGGTACGTCGTGGACGTGTTTCGGGACAACTTCGACAAAATCAAGCCGCTAGTTCAGTTTCTCGCTGACTACATCAAAGCTGCCGTGATGATAATCGTGAACCACTTTCAGATCCTAATTGACCTGCTGAGTGGGGACTGGGCGGGGGCGTGGCAGAACACAAAGGAGATGGTGAAGGCAGCCGCCGATGCCTGGGTAAGTGCGTTGAAAGCCGCGGCGCAGGCGATTCGGTTGTTGGTCGCGGTGCTCAGGGACATCGGCGAGGATCTGATGAACGGCTTGCTCGACGGCTTGAACGCAGGTGGGCCTGTCGTCTGGGCGTGGCTGAAGGATCTCGGGCTGGCCGTCGTGCGGTTCGTCGGCGACACATCGCGCACGCTCTATGACGCGGGTTGGAACCTCGTAAGCGGATTCTTCTCGGGCATCATGGACAAGTTCCGCTCGGGCATCGGTGGCATCACGAATGCCCTTGACCCGCGCAACTGGGACATCCCTGGACTGTCGCCCTTGCCACAAGCCATGGAACACGCGGGCCAGATTACTGGTTCGATGTTCGGGGAGTCGTTCACCCGGAACGTGGAGAGCAGTGTCGAAAAGGGTGCCTCGGCGATAGCGGCCGCAGTGAAGGATGCGGCACTTCTCGCGAGCGCGTTTACCCCTGGTGGAGTTGCGCCGCAGTGGGACCCGACGCAGAACAAATGGGTGCCCATCGGCAGGACTCAGGAGACGTTCGGAGGGCAGACGAAATCGCAGCTCGAAGCGGCGGGGAACGCGCTGGCTAGAAGCGGTGGGAACCTCGCGGGCGTGCCGGGCCACAACTGGGATTGGACACCTGGCAGTGGGTGGGGACTGCAATCGATCCAGGGGACTGAACAGGACCCATGGGCATTCGACCGGCTGAACCCCGCGACGGGGCGGCGGGAGCGCGGGCAGATCAACCCGGCGACGGGCTATCCGGTCACGGTGAACGTCTACGCCACGGGCTACGTGCAGGACGTGGGCGCGCTGACGCGGGAGATCGAACGCGAGTTGCGGCGGAGCGTGGCATGACGATCACGTGGGCCCTGGAAGCTGATCTAGACTTTTCCACTTCGTATGAAACCGACCTCACGGGGTACGTGGAGAAGCCTGGCCGCGGCGTTCAGATCGACCGGGAGATCGGGCCGGACGGGGCGTACCGCACATCGAAGGTGGACATCACGCTGTCCAACCGCTCAGGGGCGTTCACCCCGGAGAACACAGCTTCCCCGTTCTACGGGGCGATGATGAAGCCTGGCATCCCGATCCGGCTCACGGCGACAATCGGGGTGACGACGTACACGGTCTGGACGGGCTACATCCAGCGCTGGAAAACCACGTGGGCCGGGGCCGGTGGGGTCTCGCTCTGCCAGATCACCTGCTACGACCTCTGGTATTACCTGAACGAAGGCGCCGCGGTAGACGTGGCGGCCTCCGTCTCGCGGGACACCGACGCGGCCCTGGTGGCCATCGCCACCTCGCTCGGCATCTCCGCCGGCGACTACTCGTTCGCCGATGGCGTGCAGGACTTGCCGGCGCACTTCGCCATGGGGCAGAACCCCGCGAGTGCCGCGCAGGACGTGGCCGATTCGGAGATGTTCGGCTGGCAGTTCATTTCCGCCCTGGGGCTGTGGACGTTCCAGAACCGGAATCAGAGACTCGGGACGACCGTCGCGGACACATGGGGCGACGGGACGGGCGTCTACCCCTCGAACGTGAGTTACGACCTCGACCCGCTGGAGTACGCCACGACGGTCCGGGCAAGGGGGCGAAGGTTCGCTGTGGGCGACGCCGATGTTGAGGTGCATCGCTGGTCCGTTGGGGTCAACAACGGGCTGTTCATCGCCTCTGGCGGCATCCACGAGCGGACGTTCCAATCGGACAGCGCCACGCTCTCGCTCGTCACACCGGCGGCCGTCACGGACTACACGGCCAACGCCTCGGATAACGGCGCCGGGGCCGACCGCACGGGCTCGCTCACCGTCACGCTGACAGACCTCGGAGGCGGGCGGTACACGCAGAAGCTCGTGGCCTCGGCCGACCTCTACGTCCACAAGTTCATTCAGAGGGGCCAGCCGCTGAACATCTACCCGGACATGCCGGAGATCACCATCTCGCTTCCCTGGACGGGGGAGAAAGCGGGGCAGTCGATTGACCTTGACCTCCCGTGGGTCGATGGGGATTCGACGAAGGTTCGCGACTACGCGATGGAGATGCTCAGGATCATGCGCTATCCCCCGGCGCGGCTGACGCTCGATTTCATCGCGGGCACGGAGGCGCGCCAGATCGCGCTGCTGAGCGTGGAACTGGGCGACCTGATCCGGTACAAGGACGTGCTCGTGGGCGCGGCGGCCGGCGCCTACGTGGACGATTGGTGGTACGTCAACCGGATCTCGATTGACATTCCCCCCGACTGGGCCGGGCAGTCGTTCACCGCCTCCATTGGATTGGAGCGGAGCTACGACCATCGGAAGCTCGACGCCATCGTGTACGACGCGTTTGACCGCGCGAATGCGAGCGGCGACCTGGGCACGGCGAGCAGCGGGGACGTGTGGAGCGGGGACACGGGCTTTGACATCGTTTCGAACGCAGCGCGGCCCAATGCGACAGCGCTCCAAATACCCGTGATGGCGGTGGCATAGATGGCTATCATCCCTAGTGCGAATAATCAGCTTCGCCACGTGCGAAAGACGATCACGTTCACGGGCGGGGCTGGCGCGGGAGCGGTAGGCACGGTGACGGTGTTCACGATTACTGGCCGGGTGCTGGTAGATACCCTCACTATCTTCGCTACTACCGGCCTTACTGGTACCGGGTTTGCCGTGTTTTCGGTTGGTGGCGCTGGTGCGGCGTCGGCCCAGTCTGCGTACTGGGTCGATCAGTGCGATCCGAACACCGTTGCAACAAATGACTGGGTAGCAAGCGGGGGCGCAGTAACGAACTCGGGAATCGCAGGCGCGGTTAGTACGAACCCGTCCAACGGCCCGCACTCCGGCCCCGTCGCGCTCTCCTCCGACCTGCAAATAACAGTCATTGACGACACCATCACGGCGGGCGTGCTCGTCTTCGATTGCTGGTACAAACCCATCTCCGACGACGGCGCGCTCGCGGGCGATGACATCGACGCGGGCTACACCCCTGCTGACGTGAAGGCGTGGCTGGGCACTGCGGCGGCGACGCCAACAGTTGCCGGGGTGCCTGAAGTGGACGTGACGCACAACGGCGGGACGGCCATCACAGCGGCGGCGGGCATCCAGGAAGTGAAGGTCGCGAGCGTTGCGGCGGCGGCGATCACGGCGGCAGCCATCGCCACCAACGCTATCGATGCCGACGCCCTGGCGTCGAACGCGGTAGACGAGATCTGGGCCAAGGCGATGAGTGACCTCGCGGCGGTTCCTGGCGCAACAGCGTCTGTTCTCGCGGGAATCAACTGGCTGTTCGAGTTGGCGCGCAACAAGCGCACGACTTCGAGCACCACGGAGACGCTCTACAAGGACGACGGTACAACGGCTCTCGCGACTTCGGCCCACAGCGATGCGGCGGGCGTGTTCACTGCCGGGGAGTACAGCTAGTGGGGATCGATACGGGGGCCAAGCGCCTGGCATCGACGCGGACCAACCGCGGGATGCTGATCCCCGATGCCACAATCGGGGTGCGAGACCGCGCGGCCATCCTCGGCCGCTACCTCTCGGCCCTCGCCTCGGTGGACATGGTGGTCGAAGTCCAGCTTTCGAACCTCGCGGCCGATGCGGACGCGGAGTGCGGGGTGAACTATCGCCACACGGACGCGAACAACTACTGGCGCGCGTACGTCGATAAGGGCTCGAGCGAGGTCATCCTGGAGAAGGTGGTCGCGGGTGTGGTCACGGAGGTGGCTTCGCCCGCATGGACGCCGGCGGACGCGGCCGAGATGCGGGTCATTGCCCAGGAGGACAGGCACCGCGTCTGGGTGGACCGGAAGGTCGTGATCGATACCGCGGACGATGAGCAGGCCAACGCTGCAAACGCGGGGTTGATGAGCCGGAACACGACCGTTGTCCTGTTCGGGAACTTCGCAGCGCAGAGGATCAACTGAGATGCCCAGAGGAGTACGGAACCGCGCGACCCCGCTGCCCGGCTACGGGGGATTCTCGCAGCCGAGCCTGATCCAGTTCGACCCCCGGACGGGCGAGGCGATCAGGAAGATGTGGGACGTCAATGCGCTCTCAGACTTCGGCATCAAGTTCCCGTTCAACAACGGCTCGACAACCGTCCTGAACCAGTCGAGCAACACGACACTGACCCCGGTCAACGGGGTGCTGTACTACGACGAGCTGAACATCACGAACTCGGCGGTCGTGACAGTTGCCACAAGCCCGGCCTTCATCTTCGCGCGCAAGGTCAGCCTTGCCGCGGGCTGCACGTTGAAGATCGACGGCAAGGGGGCGGGCGGTGGGACAGCGGCCGGCACGGTGGGCGCGGCGGGCACGGGCGCGGCGGGTACGGGCGCGGGCGGCGCGGGCGGGAACGCGGCGGCCACGGGCAACGCAGGGCAGCAGGCGGACTATGGCTCGACCACGAGCACGGACCCGCCGCAGGTCTACACGGCGATCTCGACCGGTGGTGGTGGAGGTGGCGGCGGGTCTGCGGGGGGCGGTGGAGGCGGTAACGCCGCAGCGGGTGGAGCAGGGGGGACGGCGCCTGCGGCTTACGCGAGCGGGCGTGGTTCGGCTATCCACCCCGGCGCTGCCGGCGGCGGCGCGGCGGCTACTGGAGGCACGGCCGGCACAGCCGGGACGAATCCCACCGCGAACGCTGGCGGAAACGGATCCCAGGGGACGGCGGCAACCGCTGGCACGAACTACCACACGCTTAACATCCCTCGGGTGCTGTTGGAATACACCGTCTCCCATCGTGGCGGCAGTGGTGGCGGCGCGGGCACGCCAGGCTCGGGTGGCGGTGGCGGCGGTGGTTCAACGGCTGGCGCCGGGCCCGCGGGATCGGGCGGTGCGGGCGGCCTCGGAGGTAACGGCGGCTCGGCTGGCGGGGTGCTGATCATCTGCTGCGAGCTGCTCGACAACTCGGGTAGCATCTCGGCCGCCGGCATCGCCGGGAGCAATGGCGCGGCCGGAGCAAACGGTCAGAACGGCGCGAACAACAACTACGGTGCGGGCGGCGGCGGCGGCGGCGGCGGCGGCGGCGGCGGCGG
>PNKC01000100.1 GCA_013822275.1 Anaerolinea sp.
GCGTCGATCGCTATGCCCAGCCCTCCGCTGAGGTCCGCAGCGTCCTCGTGTATGGGCAGGACAACCCGGTTGACGGGGCCGTCCTCAAGGTGATCATCCGGAAGGCCGAACAGATTCGCCAGACGCTCGGCGTCTCCGTTCCCGTGCCGACGGACTCCGACAAGGTACTCGAGGCCATCCTCGAAGCCGTGCTCCTCAAGCGGGAAGACAGCCGTCAGATGCAATTCGAGTTCGACCAGGCAGAGCAGCAGCTCGATTGGAACCGGGCCGTCGAACGCGAAGAGCGCAGCCGCACCATCTTCGCCCAGCACGCTATGCACCCCGATGAGGTGATGGCCGAGCTGCGGGAAGCTTCGGGCGCACTCGGTGACTCAAACGATGTGGAGCGGTTCGTACGCGAGGCCACGGGCCGGCTTCGCCAATCGCTGGGGGAGGACCGGACAGCGCTGGTGATCGACCTTTCCGATGCGTCGCAACTCCCGACCGCCGTCAAAGAAGGGAGTGGCCTCACTGGCCGCCGGCGGATCGGATTCCATTTGCCAGTGCCGCATAATGCGATCCACATCCCGCGCGTGCACCCGCTCGTCGAGTCCCTCGCGAACTACCTCGTGGGGTCGGCGCTGGAAGGCGCACACGAGGGCGTCGCCGCGCGCTCCGTAGCGATCCGGTCGAACGCGGTGAAGCGTACGACCACGCTGCTCCTGCTGCGCCTGCGTTTCCAGCTCGATGTGACCCGGCGCGGCTTTACCGAGGCGCTCCTCGCGGAGGAGTGCCTCGTCCTCGGATACGAGGGCGAGGCCGCCACGCCCAAGTGGCTGGCCGATGACGACGCGCTGTCGCTCCTCGGCACGCGGGCCGACGGCAACGTACCTGAAGCACAGCGGGTCGCGTGGCTCCAGCGCGCCATTGATGCAATCCCCGTGCTCGAACCGCACATCGGAACGCGGGCGAACGATCGCGCCGCTGCGCTTCTTGCGGCCCACGACCGCGTGCGGAAAACGGCCGGGCTGACAACCAGGGATGTCCGCTACCGCGTCGAACCGCATCTCCCCGCCGACGTCCTTGGCTGCTACATCATCGCCCCGGTGGTCGGGTGATGGCACGACGCTCGCTCGACTCCCGTCCTACCGTGCGTTCCGAGGGCGGCCTCCTGCCGCCCGAACTGCTGGACCGCATTACCGACCCTCGCGAAAAGGACCTCCCTGGCCTCGACCCGTCACGCGATTACGGCCTCGAACCGAACACGCGGCTGACGGAAGCGGCCGCCCGGAGTTGGGAGCACGCGAAGGCCTACTGGGGCGCGTTTAAGGCGCGGCTCGAAAGCTCCCGGCCCGGCGCCGAACTCGGCGTCACGCGCCAGCAATGGCTCGTCCCCCTGCTGGCCGAATTGGGGTACGACGACTTGGACTACCGTCAGCAGCCGGAAGAGGTCAGCGGGCGGCCGTTCCATATCTCCCATCGCGCTACCAGCGATGCTGCCGCGCCACCGCTGCACCTGGTGGCCGCGAACCAGCCACTCGACAGGGCCGATCCCTCCACACCCGGCCCCAAGGCGAGTCCGCATGGCTTTCTTCAGTCCTTTCTCAACGAAACCGACCATCTATGGGGCATCGTCAGCAACGGCCGCCAACTTCGAATCCTCCGCGACAACGCAAGCCTTACGCGCCCCGCGTACCTGGAGTTCGACCTTGAAGGGATGATGGAGGGCGGCGTCTTCGCGGATTTCACCCTGCTGTGGTTGGCCGCACACCGCAGTCGGCTGCCCAACGGCACGACCGACGCCACGTCCTGCTTTCTCGAACAGTGGTACGGAGCCGCCCTGGTTCGCGGTGCCCGAGCCCTCGGTGACCTTCGGCTCGGGGTTGAGAACGCCATTCGCGCCCTGGGCCAGGGCTTCCTCGACCATCCGGAGAACGAAGTACTGCGGGCGAAGCTCGCCGGGGGTAACCTCGACGACCTTGGCTACTACCGGCAGCTCCTCCGCGTCGTCTACCGGCTGCTGTTTCTGCTTGTTGCCGAAGAGCGCCACCTGATCTTTCCGACAGGCGCCGGCGCGCGTGGCCGTGAGATCTACAACGAGCACTACTCCGTCTCTCGGCTGCGAGAGCGGCTCCGCCTGGATCGCGGCGACGGACGGCACGACGACCTCTGGCGGGCGCAGCGCGTCGCATTCGACTTGTTGCGCTCTGGCAACGCGAATCTCGGTCTCCCGGCGCTCGGCGGCGGCATCTTCGATACACGGATGTGCCCGGACCTGGAGGCGGGGCAGCTCCGCAATGACGCCCTGAAGGCAGCTGTTCGGGGACTCTCGCTCGGCCCAACGAAGTCAGGCTACCGGCGCATCAACTACCGCGACCTCGACGTCGAGGAGCTCGGCTCGGTGTACGAGAGTCTGCTCGATGAACAGCCATCGCTCCGAGCGGATGGCGGCCGGGCCTATTTCACCCTCGCGAGTGGGGGCGAGCGTAAGTCTACTGGCTCCTACTACACGCCTTCGGTGCTCGTGCAGGAGTTGCTCCGGAGCGCCCTCGACCCGGTCGTCCAGCAGGCCCTCGCCTCGGCGCCCGATATCGCGGGAAAGCGCGCGGCGTTGCTGGACCTGGCGGTCTGCGATCCTGCCTGCGGCAGCGGCCACTTCCTCCTCGGGGCGGCACGGCGAATCGGGCGCGAGCTGGCGCGGCTGGCGAGCGGGGAGCACGAACCCGATCCTGCCGTCCTCCGGCACAGCATCCGTGAGGCGATCACGCACTGCGTTTATGGCGTCGACCTCAACCCGCTTGCCGTCGACCTCTGCCGCCTCGCCCTGTGGCTCGAAGGGCACGAGCCCGGCCGCCCGCTCGGTTTCCTCGACCACCACATCAAATGCGGGAATTCGCTCGTCGGTGCGACCGCGGAGTTGATCGAGAAGGGCATCCCGACCGAGGCGTTCGAGCCCGTCGAGGGTGATAGCAAAGACGTTGCGAAGGACGTGAAGAAACGGAATCGCCAGGAGCTGGAGAAGCCGCAACTGCGCCTCTTCGACTCGGCAGGCCTGGAGGCAGCCGGCCCAAGCGCCGCCGAAGCCAAGGAAGCACGGGCAATCGCCGACTTCGAAGAGGGCGCTCCGGAAGATGTTCTGCTCAAGGAAGAGGAATACGGAGAGTGCGCGGCGAAACTGGCGCACAAGAAACGGGCCGCCGATCTTTGGACGGCGGCCTTCTTCTGGCCGCTGCGAGACGAGGCGCCGGCGCCGCCCACGCAATCCACCCTCCTCCACCACCGCGCCGGCCGGGAACAGGAGATGGGCAACGCTTTCGAGCGCCAGCTAGCGCGTGTGCTCGAAGAGGTGCGCCCCTTTCACTGGGAGTTGGAGTTCCCCGAGGTGTTCGACGGGCGGCAGGGTGGCTTCGACTGCATGATCGGCAACCCGCCATGGGAGAAAGTGAAGCTGAGCGACAAAGAGTTCTTCGCCACCCGTGGGCCAGAAGTCGCCAATGCACCTAACGCTGCCGCCCGAAAACGCCTGATTGAGCAGATGGAACGCGAGGACCCCGGACTCGGCCTCGCGTACGAGGAGGCCCGCGCGCTGGCGGAGCGCACGTCGTTCTATCTTCGCCAGGGCGGCCGGTTCCCGCTGGGCGGCGCAGGCGACGTCAACTACTACGTCGTCTTCGGTGAGTTGCTCAGCGACCTTGTCAATCGACGAGGACAGTCCGGCATCCTCTGCCCATCCGGCATCGCGACGGATGACACGACCAAGGCGCTGTTCGGGAAGTTCGCTGCTGGGCGCATCGCCAGCCTCTACGACTTCGAGAACCGAGACAAGCTGTTCGACGGCATCGATTCGCGCGTCAAGTTCTGCCTGCTTACGGTGCGCGGCTGGACCGACCACGATCGCCCGGCCGACTTCACTTTCTTCTCGACCTCCATCGATCACCTCCGCGAGCCGGACCGGCATTTCACCCTGACAGCAGAAAACTTCGCGCTCTTCAACCCGAATACGCTCACCTGCCCGGTCTTCCGCAGCAAACGGGACGCCGAGATCGCCCGCAAGATGTACCAGCGCGCAGGCGTCTTCTGGAAGGAGGCGCAGGGCGCTCGGCCGGAGGAGAATCCCTGGGGCGTGAAGTTCTCTGCGATGTTCCACATGTCGAATGACTCCGGCCTCTTCCGCACGCGGGAGGAGCTGGAGCGCGATGGCTATGCGCTGAAGGGCAACGTCTTCGTTCACACGGACGGCCGCGATTACCTCCCACTTTACGAGGGGAAGATGGTACAAATGTACGACCATCGCGCGGCCCGTGTGGTAGTGAACCCTGCCAACCTCAGGCGGCCCGGACAGCCGGAGGACAGTTCTCTCGCCGAACACCAGGATCCGCGATACGGCCCGAGTCCCCAATACTGGGTCTCGCGCCCCGTTGCCGAGTCAGCGACTTTAGTACCCGCTCCCCGGCGCAATGTTGGCACATAAGAGCGTCACTAGCCCAACGAATGAGCGGACGTTCATCTCTGCTTTGCTCCCCTTCAGTGCCGTTGCCAACTCGATGGCAGTGATCCGGGCCGAGAGAGCGGACGCTCGGGAACTCTGCTGCCTTGAGGCGAATCTGAACTCACTCATCCTTGATTTCGGTGCACGGCAGAAGGTCGGCGGCGTCAATCTCAACTTCTTCATCGTTCAGCAGTTTCCCGTTCTCCCGCCGAAGGTTTTCCGGGAGAGTGCGTTGCCGGGGCTCAGCTACGCGGAGCTGATCATGCCCCGCGTACTCGAGCTGACCTTCACCGCCTGGGACCTGGAACCGTTCGTCCGCGACCTCAGCTACGACGGTGACCCGTTTCCCTGGGACGAGGAGCGTCGCCACCGCCTGAAGTGCGAACTCGACGCCGTCTTCACTCACCTCTACCACCTCGACCGCCCCGACCTCGAGTGGATCCTCGACGCCCCTTACCCCAGCGCCTCGTTCCCCGGCCTCAAGCGGAACGAGCTCAAGCAGTTCGGCGAATACCGCACCCAGCGCTACGTCCTCCACGCCTACGACCAGATGGCGCGGGGCCAAATGCCGAATTTGGAGGGGGTGTGATGGTACATCCGCGGCAGTACGTCCAACATCTCAAGGTCGAGTTGGAACAGGCGCTCGACACAGCCTTCGTTAACGTCTTTGTGATGGGTCCGGGCCTTGCGAAGGTTCAGGGGCGAGTCCCATGGCTCCCGGCATTTCTCCGTCCCAAGACAGAGTCTCCGGCGGGAGTTCTACGGCGCGAGCTCGTTCAGCGTTGCAAGAACTACGGCTATTCGGCCCTCATGGAACACGGCGAGATTATTGATGCGGTCCGCAGCAGTAGAGCCGGGAAAGGCTCAGACCTTGCGTACATCGAGGAGGTACATGCCGACGGGGTCCACGTACTCGTCTTCTTGCCTTCCAGCCCTGGTTCGTTCGCGGAGGTTGGATTCTTCGCGGGCCTGGCACGAGGGTTGAAGAAGGCCGGCGACAGCGCAGGTGCTCGAGAGCTCATCAGCAAGTCGCTCATCTTGTTAGACAAGGACCGTGTGCCTGCGCG
>PNKC01000101.1 GCA_013822275.1 Anaerolinea sp.
GCCTACGGTCACGGACGTAGCGTTCGAGCGCCAAGCGGAACCGTGGCTCTACAAGGTCCTCGTCCGGCTGCCGGGTGCCGCGCTGGAGACGCTCAATGATCTGCGGGTGCGTCTCGGGTCGTGTATGATTCAATTCGTTCCCTCCTGATCAGGGTTCATGAGGCCCCGGTGACCGCCGGGGCCTTTTCTCTGCCCGGTCACCGGGCCCGGCAGCTCGTAATTGCCGATGCGCTTAGGTGTTTAACTCTTCGCCCCGTATCAGTTATGCAGTGAGCACCCGCCCAACCTCCCTCGGTCGTCCCGCGCTGTGTGAACGCGTCGCCGCGCCGCGATGAGGGTTTTCACTTATGTCCCCACGTGTTACCGAACGATCACCGTCATGTCACGCCGGTTACGTTGTTCTGTCACCGGCGCCCCCTGAACAATCGAGCCAGCGGATCGACAACCATCACAGACCGGTTGCCGTCCGGGTGCTTGTTCGGGGGAGCAACAGAAAACCATGCAATGGCCGTCGTTGGAAACACAACCTGAAGAGGCGCCCGCGCCTCAGCGCCTTTCGCTCGAAGAGCAACAGCAACTGGTGATGCAGTACGCCCCCCTGGTGCGCCGGGTCGCCCGCTCGCTGCCCCTGGAGATCCCAGGGCTGCTCGAGTTTGAGGACGCCGTGGGCTACGGGACGTGCGGCCTGGTCGAAGCGGTCCGCCGCTATGACCCATCGAAGGGCACCAACTTCCACGCCTATGCCGTGCAGCGCATCCGGGGTTCCATGATCGACGCCTTCCGGCGCATGGACCGCCTGAGCCGCACCATGCGCCAAAAGGCCCGCGACGTGCAGCGGGCCCAGGGCGAACTCGAGGTGGCGCTGGGACGCTCTCCCAGCGAACGCGAAGCCGCGGCCCACCTCGGCATCACCCTGGAACAGTACCGGGACGCCAACTCCAACTCGCGCTGGGTAACGGTCTCTCTGGACAGGATGCTGGAAAAGAGTGACGACGGCGATTCGTTCCCCGCGGCAGAAATGCCGACAGCAGACGAGGACATCGACTTCACAAGGGGCTTCGAAGAGAAAGAGCTGTACGAGGACCTTGCCCGCTCGGTGCAGGCGCTTCCCGAGCGCGAGCGGTTAGTGGTGGCACTATATTATGTCGAGCACTTGACCATGAAGGACATCGCCAACGTCCTCTCGGTCTCGGAAACGCGTGTCAGCCAGCTTCACGCCCAGGCAGTCAAGCGGCTTCGCCGGGCTCTGCTGCGCGAAGTTGCCTGACAGCAACACCCTGAACAGCCATCGTCGAAGCCCGGCCAGCACGCCGGGCTTCGCCACGCCCGGAACGTCACGGTGGACGGACGGTGGCGGATGGGGTGAACTCCCGGGGCCGGGGCCGGCGGGAGCACCTTTTCGTCAACCGGTGGGTGGAAATGACCCTATTAGGGTGAATAATCCTGCCGAAGATAGTTAGTGACACCACAGCCGCGAGGCGCCCATGCGCCCCAGGGCGTTGGGCGGTAAGACACCCCGACTGGAGGCGATTCCGGCGGGGACGGGGGATTTGACAGATGGCAGACCGGCACGATGACAGCTACCGCAGTTCCGTCGCCTTCGTCACGCATACGCGCGACTACCGCTCGTCGGACGTGCTGCCGGCCCTCGCGCGCCACGGCTTCACGACGACCGAGCGCCCACATGACCGGGAAACAGAGCGGCTCATCACGCAGTTCGACCCGGACCTGGTGGTGCTCGCCATCGACCCGCGCCTCGACGACGACCTTGCCCTGATCCGGACCGTGTCCCGCTCGTGTACGGCAGCAGTGCTCGTACTCGCCCCGGGGCCGCACACCCACGGCCTGAGCCTCGCGCTGGAAGCCGGGGCAGACCTCTGCCTTCGGGACACCGACGGTGTGGAATTGCTAAGCGCCCAACTGAGCGCTCTCGCCCGCCGAAAGGCGCCGGCCCCCCACGAGGCGGAGCAAGACGGCCCCAGCAGCATTACCGTGCGCGACCTCATGCTGGACTTCGACCGCTGCCAGGCGGTGCGCGATGGCGAGACCATCCCGCTCACGCCCACGGAGTTCAAGATCCTCGCCTACCTGGCGAAGAACTCCGGAAAAGTGGTCAGCCCCGTCGAGATCCTTCGCGCGGTCCAGGATTACACCTACTCCGACCGCGAAGCGCAGGAGATCGTCAAGGTCTACATCCGGCGGATCCGGCGCAAGGTGGAATTCGACCCGGCCGAACCGAGCTACATCATTAACGTGCGCGGCTTCGGTTACATGCTCGAACGGCGCGTCGGCCGCCGCGATGCCGTCCGCGTGAGCGAAGCCGCCTGAGGCCGGTCCTCAATAAGGGGCCCTCTCCGGTGCGCCCGTTCCATCACCGTCAGGCACAGGCGGTGGTAGAATGGGCGCTATGAACGAGACGCTTTCGGCAGCCCTCAACCTATCTGGCGCCCGCCCCCAACTCCGCGACCCGCAGGTTGTCCGCCAGCAGATAGAACCCCTTGTCCGGCTTGCTGTCTTCGGCAACGCCGAGGAGCAAGCACTGGCACGTTATGCAATCCACACAGCGGCGCCTCAGTTGGGCGCCGTTTCGTCGTCCATCGCCGGGCTCTACTCGGCCCGAGGCCACGGCACGGTCTCCGGCTTTACGGTGCCCGCAGTCAACGTCCGGGGAATGGCCTACGACATGGCGCGGGCGCTGTTCCGCGCAATGAAAGCAACGGCAGCCACGGCAACCGTCTTCGAACTAGCGCGGTCAGAGATGGGCTACACCTTCCAGGAGCCCGCCGAAATCGCAGCTGTCGTCCTCGCGGCGGCGATCGCCGAAGACTACAAGGGCCCCGTTTTCATCCAGGGCGACCACTTCCAGGCCAACGCCAAGAAGTTCGCCACGGACCCCGAGGGCGAATCCAGGGCGCTCGAGGACCTCATCCGCAAAGCCGTCGCGGCCCAGTTCTACTGCATCGACATCGACGCCTCAACCCTCGTCGACCTGAGCTTCGCGAAGGTGCCGGACCAGCAGGCCCCAAATGCACGGTTGACGGCGCGGCTCGCGAAGCTCGTCCGCCAGCTTCAGCCGGACGGCGTGACGATCTCGGTTGGCGGCGAGATCGGCGAAGTCGGCAAGAACAACAGCACCGTGGAAGAACTCACCAGTTATGTCGATGGCTTCCGTGACATTGTTGGCGGTGAGATGGAAGGTCTTTCCAAGGTGAGCGTCCAGACAGGTACGAGCCACGGCGGTATCCCGCTGCCGGACGGCACCATCGCCTCCGTCGCCATCGACTTCGATACGCTCAAGGAATTATCGCGTGTGTCGCGGGAACGCTACGGGATGGCCGGCGCGGTCCAGCATGGTGCGAGCACGCTGCCGGACGAGCTCTTCCACCGCTTCCCGGCAGTCGAAACCGCCGAGATTCACCTCGCCACCGGCTTCCAGAACATCATGCTCGACCACCCTGCTTTCCCGAAGGACCTGCTCGCAGAGATGCATGCCTACGCCGACCGGGACCTCGCCGACGAACGCAAGGAAGGCGAGACGGACATCCAGTTCTTCTACAAGACACGGAAGAAGGTGTGGGGCCCGTTCAAACGTCAAACGTGGGACCTGCCCGCTGAGTTCCGCGCCGCCCTTGCGAACGAACTGCAGGCCAAGTTCGAGTTCCTGATCCGGCAACTGAAGGCTAACGATACCCGCGAAATCACCCTTCGCCACGTCATCCAGAAGCCGGTCGAAGTGGAGCCGCCAGCGATCTCCGTCAGGGCCTGACCTGGCGGAGCCATCTTTACCTTCGCTTCGGTACATGGGGACTACGGTGGATCCAGGTCAAAGGAGTGTCCCGGCATGAGAGTGCTTGTTGTTGAAGACGAAGAGGTGATCGCCAGCGCGATCGAACGGGGTTTGCTGAAAGAAGGCTACGCCGTGGATAAGGCCAGCGATGGCCAGGAGGCGATTGAAAAGGCGAGCGTCAACAGCTATGACGTCGTCTGCCTTGACCTGAACCTCCCGAAGGTGGACGGGCTGGAAGTCTGCCGCCGCCTGCGCGAAGACCGCTTCTCCGGCGGCATCATTATGTTAACCGCGCGCAGCTCCATCAAGGAGCGCATCGAGGGGCTGGACCAGGGCGCGGACGACTATCTGGTCAAACCGTTCGCCTTCAGCGAACTGAAGGCCCGGATTCGGGCCGTCACACGGCGTGAAGGCGGCGTGCGCGAGCCCGTCCTCAACACCCGCGGACTTGAGCTCGACCCCAACACAAACCGGGCAAAGCGCGACGGGCGGGACATCCATCTCACGCCCAAGGAGTTCGCGCTCGTCTACTACCTCGCCCGGCACGAGGGCCGTGCGGTCCCCCAGGAAGAACTCCTGGAGCACATCTGGGACGAGCACGCCAACCCTTTCACGCAGACGGTGAAGGTCCACATGAACAATCTCCGCCGGAAGCTCAACGAGGGTTTCGAAGAGCAGCTTATCGAGACGATCCGTGGGAAGGGTTACGTCCTCTAAGGTGCATATGCCGGTGTTCACAAAGACCGTCCGCTTCCGGCTGACGGTCTGGTATTCCAGTCTCCTCCTGGTATTCGGCGTGGCGTTTGTCGTCGCGCTCAACCTGGCGGTGCGCCTGGACCAGCCAAGCGTCGTGCTCCGCGGCTACAAGGTGAACGAAGTGGAGTGGCAGCCGGTCCGCAACGGCCCGGGTCAGGCGATCAGCGGCTTCACACCTGTTGTGACTCCCCGCTACATCCTGGAAGAAGCGGAGAGCCAGATCCAGTCAGATAACCTCGCGAGGCTCCGGAACTGGTCGCTTCTCGCGGTCGTTGGGCTCGCCGTGGCTTCGGGCGTCGGTGGTTATGTCTTCTCAGGAATGATGCTGAGGCCCGTGCGAGACATCACCAAGGTCGCCTCGGAGATTAGCGCCACCAACCTCAGCCGGCGCATTAACCACCAGGGCCCGGAAGACGAACTGTGGGCGCTCGCGCAGACGTTCGACTCCATGATCGACCGCCTTGAAATGTCCTTCAAGCGCCAGCGGCAGTTCGTCCAGGACGCCTCACACGAATTGCGCACCCCTCTCGCCGCCATCCGCACGAACATCGAAGTCACGGAAATGGACCCGGACGCCAGCCCGGAAGAGTATCGCGCTCTGCTGGACACCGTGAAGAGCCAGACCGACCGGCTAACCAGGCTCAGTGAGGACCTGCTCTTTCTGACCAGTGAAGACGGCGACACCCCCTACCGTGAGCCTGTGGAAGTCGATGCCATCCTCCGCGAGGTAGTCCATCAGATGGGGCCGCTGGCCGCCTCTCGCCAGGTAACACTGGAGGCGGTCGATACCGCCGGTCT
>PNKC01000102.1 GCA_013822275.1 Anaerolinea sp.
CGTCACGATTCTTCGAGCGAAAGGGGCAAACTCCGCAGCCGCAACTGGCTCCGCCGGGCGCTGGAAGGAGCAGCTCATCGGCGGCCGGCCGGGTGTCGTGATGGCGCCCATTCTGGTGGTTGGCGACCACGTGCTTGGTGCGTGCTCCGCAGCCGTTATCGACGAAAAGACTGGCGTATTGACGCAGGTGATCGCCACTGGTGGAACGGCTGATTTCTGTAGGCGAATCGCTGAGGAGGTTCAGAAGTGAAACGGCATTGGTTGACCACCGCTCTGGTGTCGGCGCTGGCGGTAGGAGTCCTACTCGGCGCGCTGACACCAAAACCAGCCCACGCATCGACGATCTACCAAGTCTATCTTCACCCGGCGGCCGATCATCTCACCTGCGGTTGGCACACCGGTGCTTGCGACTACGATGATAGCAAAGTCGTCTCCGGTTGGGCGTTGGATTGGAACTACGGCTCCAACCAAGCATTCACGGTTAACTGGATATCCAAATCCAATAACAGCTCGGGAATCACCTGGGCAGGGACTGGCACCATCTCTTACGCGTCCGGAACATGCAAGCACTGGACCTACGTGACAGTGAACGGAACTGATGGCTACTACAAGAACGAAACGAGGTACGTTCACACCTCGACATCGCAAGCTCAGACGTACTTTTACATTTCGAGTGGCTACTACCCGGTAACCACTACGGCAGGGATCGGCACCGCTGTCAGTGAGTCTGGCTGCTCCTGGTACGGGTACCACACCCACATTGAACAGACGGGTGGTTGGGATAGTAAACTGAGCTATCCGGATCACACTACCTGCAACGTTCCGACTATAACGTCGGAGTGTGGCCCGTTCGACAATTATACGTACCCGATGTACGGGGACACGTGGACATTACCGTAGCGGCGATGCGGCCCGTCGAGCCCGACGCGCCCTGCACTGCAGGGCGCGTTGCTCTTTACCCTACGTCCAGGCCCACGTCGTCGCGGTCGGCGGTTACGCGGACGGTGTTCTGGCGGGGCAGCTCGGAGACTTCAGCCAGCGCCTTGAGGCCGCCGCCTCTCCGGCCGGCTTGGCTGGTGGCTCGTCAACGGAAGCGCCGACGGTGCTGGTACGATGACCACGAAGGGGATGCGGACCAGGCGCGGGAGCAGAAGAGTGAACCACCGAAGAGTTATCCGATTCGCGCCAATCGCCGTCCTCGGAAGCGTGTTGTTTGTGGCTTGTGCGGGCACGCAGCCTAACGAGGGGAATCAAGGCTCAGAAGGCGCCGCGGAAACGGCCGCCGCCGCCCAGGGTTTCGAGGCTAATTACCCCACGTTCGCCTTCGCGCGCGCCGTGGAAAGGAACCACCTGATCGTGGTGGGGACGGCCGTGGAGGATTTGGGGGTGGCGGAGTACCCCCGAGTCAATCTGAAGGACGGAGCGCAGGCGGGTCCCCTGAGCCAGGAAGCCCCGGGGATCCGGACGACCTTGCGAGCTGTCGACGTGGAGTCGGTCTTGAAGGGCACGCTACCGGGCGGGGGCAAGCGCATCGTTGTCGAGGAGCTGCTGGGCACTGCAAGTCTGAACCCCACCGGCCGGTACATACTCCTGCTCTCGCCGTGGCACGATGGTACCTATCAGGCTGGCGCCTACGGCGCCTTGAGGTTGGACAGCGGAGGCCTCCGGCTCGCTGCGGGCGAGGCCGTAGCGGACGTGTTTCCGGAGCTTGCGATGATGAACCTCGAGCAGGCCGCTGCGACCATCGCCGGCATCGTCCAGCAACAGCGCTCGGCTGGAGGCCGTCTGGCGGTGATTCAGCCCATGCCCGGGAGCCAGTACAACCTTTCTCACCTTTGGAGCCTCGCTGATCTTGCGAGGGTGTCGATTGGCGGAGACGCCATTGCTCCTGCTTCGGCAGTGGCATTGCGAGAAAGCCTGGCCGCGCCGTCGGTGGCGGTGCAAGGTGAAGGGCGGGCGCCAGCGGGCGATATCCGGGCGCTTGCCTTCCGCTTATCCGGGGGCCAGGTCATCGAGGTTGAGCTTGACATCCGGAGAGGGGTCCTCCACTTCCGGGACGGAGTGGAGATCGCACTTCCGGCGGGCGCTCGTGCCATCCTCGCGGGTGCTCCGTAGCCGGGAGGTTGGCGGCCTGAGCCACCCACGACGGCGGCCTGGGGACGTCGGCTAACCGCTTTGAGGACCGCCGGCAGGGCGCGAGCGGGCTGCTCCTCAGTCTGGGGTTTCTGGGACAGGGCTGGTGGACACAGGCTGCTGTCCTGAAGACGCTCTACGGCCCAGACTTCGTGCTGTGACTTATGCGGGCGCCGGGCGCTGGTTGGCCTGCGTGACACTCGTGGCCGTGGTAGACATTGGCTTGGCTTTGGCAGAAAACATGTGGATTGGGGCGCTCAGCTTCGTGAGTGCCTTCATCTTCATCTCGGCGCCCCCCGCTTTCGCGGCGCTCAGTTCGGCGCCGCGAATGAGCCTCACCGTCTACTTGTTCAACGGGATGACGAGCATTCTGATCATCACGCTCACTCTGCCATTTCTGCCGTCGGACATCGATGAGCCCTGGTTCTCGCGACCCGTGGCGGCCGCTTTGTCCGGCGCAGCACTGTCAATCGGGCTGGGGCTTGGGGTGCTGCCGCTCGTCCTGTGGAGAAGGTTCCGCGCGAGATCTCGCCAACACATCGCGTAGGCAGGTGCGCCTCGCCGTCTTCCCACATCCAACCCCATGTCGTCGCGGTCGACGGTCGCGCAGGCGGTGTTCTGGCGGGGCAGTTCGGAGACTTCGGCCAGCGCCTTGAGGACCGCAGGCACGGCGCGGGTGGCCGGCTCCTCAGTCCGGGGGTCCTGGGCGAGGGCTGGTGGATACAGGCTGCTGTCCTGAAGACGCTCTGCGGCCCAGACTTCGTGCTGTGAAAGGACCGACATGCGCGGGCATCGGACGCTGGCTCGTTTGTGTCGCAGTCATGGCCGGACTGGGCTTGGCGTTGACGCTATCCGGGGAGAACAGACTGAGCGACGCGTTGGGCGGCTGGGGCGGCATGTTCATTCTTGCGGTCATCCCGCCTGTCAGCGCGGCGCTCAGCGCGGCGCCACGGATGAGGCTCGGGGTCTACTTGTTCAACGGGACGACGAGCATTTTGATGGTCTCGCTCATTCTGCCCTTTCTCCCGTCGGACACGGATGAGCCCATATTCTCGCCATATTTTGTGGCGGTCCTGTTCGGCGGGGCAATGTTGATCGGGCTGGGGCTTGGCGCGGTGCCGATCATCCTGTGGCGAAAGCTGGCCGCGCAGAGCCGTTCGAGAGGTTAGCAGGACGGAATCCAACAACCGCGGCTTCACCCACGGAGGCCCGCGCTACCCCACGTCCAGGCCCATGTCGTCGCGGTCCACCGTTACGCGGACGGTGTTCTGGCGCGGCAGTTCGGAGACTTCGGCCAGCGCCTTGAGGACGGCGGCGGCGGAGCGTTCCGGGCCGGCGGCCTTCTCGAGCCAGGATTCGCGCACGTCCGCGTCGAAGTGGACAACCCCGGATGGTTCCCACTGCACCTCTGCGCGCAGGTGGACCAGCCCCGGCGTTTCCGTGGGCTCCACCTGGACATGGCCCATGAGGCCCGGCTGCCGGAGCGAGAACTTGCCGTCGAAGGTGACCGGCTCGTCGTCCGCGAGGCGGCTGTGGGCTTCGGCGGAGAGGATCAGTTCGTTTCGCCAGGCGGCCAACTCGCCGGGGCTATCGCCGAAGACGGGTTCCGCGCCCGGGGGGATCTCGTCGGGACCCATTTGTGACCGTGCAATCTCTTCGACGATAGCCATTCCGTTCCCTCGTTAGCTCTGTATTCGGTTTACGCGCCCTTCGCGAGAAGAGCAAGAAGGGGTCAACACGGTGGATCCAGCAGCCGCGGCGTGGCGTTCAATCATGCCGCTGCCTCTGGACAAACCGGCCAATCCGTTCCAACGCGCGTTCGATTTGTTCATAGCTGCTCGCATAGCAGGCGCGCACGTGCCCTTCACCACATTGGCCGAAGGCGCTGCCCGGCACTACGGCCACTCGTTCCTCAGATAAGAGCCTTTCGCTGAAGGTTACGCTGTCAAGGCCGGTCACGGAGACGTCCGGGAAGGCGTAGAACGCGCCTCGCGGTTCGAACGTGGGCAGGCCGATCGCGCGGAAGCCATCGACGATGAGGCGGCGGCGGCGGTCGTATTCGGCCACCATCTCCGCCACGAAGTCTTCGCCGTGGTCGAGCGCCGCCACGCCGGCATACTGCGCCGCGGTTGGGGCCGACATCATTATATATTGGTGGACTTTCATCACGGCTTCGGCGAGTTCGCGCGGGGCGGCGACCCAGCCGAGGCGCCAGCCGGTCATGGCATAGGCCTTGCTGAACCCTCCGAGCAGCACCGTCCGGCCGCGCATCCCCGGCAGCGCGGCGAAGCAGGCGTGCGTGGTGCCGTAGGTCATCCGGTCGTACAGCTCGTCGGAAATGACCGCGAGGTCGTGGCGCTTCGCGATTTCGCCGATGGCCACCAGGTCTTCGCGGCCCATCACCGCGCCGGTGGGGTTCGAAGGGTAGCCGAGGAGGATGGCCTTGGTGCGCGCCGTGACCGCGGCCTCGACATCGCCGGCCAGCAGGCGGAAGTCGTTGGCGGCATACGTCGGCACGGGCACGAAGCTGCCGCCCGCCATGAGCGTGGCCGGGAGGTAGGCGACGTAGCAGGGGTCGGCGCAGAGGACCTCGTCACCGGGGTCCAGGAGGGCGCGCAGGGCGATATCGAACGCCTCGCTGGAGCCGCTGGTGATGACGATTTCGTCCCTCGGGTCGTAGTGGACGCCGTAGAGGCGCTCGATGTGGGTGCTGAGCTTTTCGCGCAGTTCGGCCAGGCCGTAGTTGGAGGTGTAGTGGGTGTCGCCGCGTTCGATGCTCTCGATGGCGGCGCGGCGGATGGGCTCCGGTGTTACATAATCCGGTTCCCCCACGCCGAGCGAGATGACGTCGTCAATCGTGCTGAGGAGGTCGAAGAATTTGCGGATGCCGCTTGGCGGGACCGCCTGCATGCGGCGCGAAACGTAGCGCGCGGAGGT
>PNKC01000103.1 GCA_013822275.1 Anaerolinea sp.
GCGGGCGAACGGACCAAGGCCCAACTTGAGAGACGCCACACCAGGGCACTGGAACGCCTTGGCTTCCGCGTCTCCCTCGTTCCCGCTGAATGACCTCACTCTGGGGGTATTTTCAGACCAGAGGGGGTTGGGGATGAAGGCGGATGCGCTAAACGCTCTACGAACGCAAAATCAAGACAGTTCCGGCCGCTAGAAGCCGTCGCCGCGTGGCTCATGCCTCGTACCTCGTGCCGCCGCTCTCATTCCGCATTCCTCATCCCTCATTCCTCGCGCGGCTCCCGCCGCCGCGCAGTACAATCCGCCACGCCATCCCCGCCCCGAGGAGCCGCCCCCATGCCCACCGTCCGTGAATACGCCGACCGCATCTGGAACGGCGAAGTCGATACCGTCCGCGAAGCCCACCCCATCGCCGGCATGTGGCTCACCGCCGAGGAGATCGCCGACGGCGTCCTCTACTACAAGGGGATCGCCAGCTCGAACACCGTCGACACCGGCGACGGCCTGGTCATGCTCGATACCGGCAGCGTCCAGGACACCCAGCCCCTCTTCGAACAGGTGCGCAAGTGGCGCCCGGATTCACGCCTCGCCGGCGCCGTCTTCTCCCACCACCACGTCGACCACATCTACGGCGTCGGCCCCTTCGAGAAAGAAGCCGAAGAGAAGCGTTGGGCCCGGCCCGTCGTCTACGGCCACGAAAAGCTCCGCTGGCACTTCGACCGCTACAAGAGGACGCTCGGCTGGAACACCGCGATCAACGTCCGCCAGTTCGCCATCCACGCCCCCCAGTTCCGCTGGCAGGAAAACTACCGCTACGCCGACGTCACCTACACCGACGCCCTCACCGTCCGCCAGGGCGGGCTCACCCTCGAACTGCGCCACACCCGCGGCGAAACCGACGACGCCACCTGGACCTGGATCCCGGAGAAGAAGCTGCTCGCCCCCGGCGACCTCTTCATCTTCGCCACACCTAACGCCGGCAACCCCCAGAAGGTCCAGCGCTACGTCGGCGAATGGGCCGCGGGCCTCCGCCAGATGGCCGCGCTCGGCGCCGAACTGATGCTCCCCGGCCACGGCTTCCCCATCTTCGGCACGGACCGCGTCAAGGCAGCCCTCACGGACACGGCCGAACTGCTCGAAAGCATCGAAGGCCAGGTCCTCGCCCTCATGAACACGGGCGCCTCCCTCGATACCGTCCTGCACGCGGTCGAGTTCCCGGCGCACCTGCTCGAAAAGCCGTACCTCCGGCCGGTCTACGACCACCCCCAGTTCCTCGTCCGCAACGTCTGGCGGCTCTACGGCGGCTGGTACGACAACGAACCGGACAACCTCCTCCCGGCGCCCCGCCTCCAGCAGGCCCGCGAGTGGGTCAACCTCGCCGGCGGCCTCGAAAAAGTGATGGACCGCGCCGCCGCCCTCAAGGCCGAGGGCGACCTCCGCATGGCCTGCCACCTGGTCGAATACGCCGTCATCGCCGAGCCGGACTCGAAGGCCGCGCACAACCTCCGCGCCGAGATCTACGCCGCCCGCAGCGCCCTGGAGATATCGTCCATGTCCCGCAACATCCTCAACCACGCCGCCCTTGCCAGCGGCCAGGGGAAGAGGGACCTCGCGGGGAATTGGTGACCGGAGTGCTGAGTGCTTAGTTCTCAGTTCTTAGTTCTGGGTTCTCGGGACTCGGGACTCGGGACTCGGAGAAAGGTAGGCCAAAAGATGCGGTACGCAGTCATCCTTGAACGCGGCGAAACGTCCTATGGGGCATATGTGCCAGACCTCCCCGGTTGCGTGGCGGTGGCCCCTACCATCGAGGAAGTCAAGACCCTCATCCGCGAAGCCATCGCCATCCACATCGAGGGGTTGAGGGAGGACGGCGATCCCATCCCCGCGCCTTCGACTACCGTCGAGTACGTGGACCTCGCCTCTTGAATTTCGCTACTGGTAGATCACCACGTCCGGCTGCGGCACGAGGGATGAGACGGTCGCGGGGGGCATCAGGTCGATGTCCTGCTTGTAGAACAGCTTCATCCCGCCATGCTCCATCCCGTCACCCTCCACGAAGGCGTTGTACTCGCTGACCTTCGCCGCCGCGTAGCCAAAACCGTCGATGTCGATGACCAGGTCCACGCCCTCCACCGCCGCGATCTCCGCCTTGTTCGTAATCATCCCCGGCGTGAACTGGTGGACGATGAGCACCTTGTCCGGCAGCCGCTTCGCCACCACCAGGTCGCGGAGCATGGCCTGGGCCACGTTGATCTGCGCGGCGTCCATCGAGCCGATGACCTCGCCCGGCCGGTACCCTTCGGACATCGTCCACTCCGGGTCCAGGGCAAGGTGGACGCGCGGGTTGGCCAGGTACGGCAACACCGCCTCGACTTCCTCAGCCACGGTGCTCCAGCCGATCTGCAGGTCAAGGATAACCAGCAGGTCGTGCTGCTCGGCGAAGTCGATGAGTTGCTGGATGACCGTGTTGGAGGCCCGTTCCAGATAGTTGCCATCCGGCCCGGCACTGGCCTGAGCGACCGCGGCAATCAGGTGCAGCGCCCCGACCACCCGCCGCCCGCCGTTGACCTCGTCATAGGCGGCGGCCTGCGCCTTGAGCCCCGCCAGCATCGCCGCCGAATCCGGGTACTGCCCAAGGACGCCCAATCCCGGTACTCCCGGGACACCGTAGAAAGCAACCACCTGGCAGTTGCGAAAGACCGACGTTGCGGATGCCGGACGCAGCGTGAACCCACCCGAGTCGTCCCGCGGCGCATAGCAGTGCCTCGCCACATTGGGCACCGGGATGGGCGTTGGCGTAGGCAAGTAGCCGTCTCGCGCCAGAGCCGGCATCACCGCCCGCCTCTCGGTCCCGGCGGCGCTGGCCGCCATCCCCCCACGCAACACCCACGCGGCGAACAGCATCCCGGCCATCCCGAACAGCACGAGACTGACGAAGCCAAGCAGCCGTGGGTCGAGACGGGACATCCGTGGGAGTGTAACGCGCCACGGCATGTGAGACGGCGGGCGCCAGAGCCATCTCGGAGTTGCCCTCGCCTGTACCCGCGCCGCAAGCTGTCAGCGTGACAGGACGCACCTTCGACTCCGTCTCCGCGATGGTCGGGAACACCCCCATGGTGGAGCTGAAGTCGCTCGCGCCCGCGCCGGGCATCCGCCTGTTCGCAAAGCTGGAAGCGCAGAACCCAACTGGCAGCATCAAGGACCGCATCGTCCTCCGCATCCTCCAGGCTGCCAAGAAGAGCGGCGAACTGGAGCCTGGTCAGCGCATCGTCGAAGCCTCGACCGGCAATACGGGCGTCGCCCTCGCCCTCTTCGGACGTCTCATGGGCCACCCGGTCGACGTCTGCGTCCCGGATAGCGTTTACCCGGAGATTGAACAGCTCCTCCAGGTGTACGGCGCTCGCATCCGCCGCGTACCACGCCAGGCCGGGATTAAGACTGCGCGGGAAGTCGCCCAGGTCGTGGCGACGAACGAGGGCGCGTACTACCTCGGCCAGTTCGACAGCCTCGAAAACGTCGCCGCCCACTACGAAACGACCGGCGCCGAAATCCTCGCCGACGTGCCGGGGGTGGAGGTCCTCGTCGCGGGCATGGGTACTGGCGGCACGCTCACCGGCGTTGGCCGCCGGCTCAAGGAAGCGAACCCCGCCTGCCACGTCTTCGGCGTCGAGCCACGTCTTGGCGTCCACGTCCAGGGCCTGCACTCCATCCAGGATGGCTTCATCCCACCCGTGTTCGATGAAAGCGTCATCGATGGCAAGATCATCGTCGGCAACCGCCACGCTTTCGCCCATGCCCGCCGGGCAATGCTCGAAGAGGGCATCTTCGGCGGCATCAGCAGCGGCGCCGTCCTCCACGCTGCCCTGCGCGCCGCCAGCCGCCTGACGCGCGGAAACATCGTCATGATCTTCGCCGACGGTGGCTGGAAGTACCTGGGGACGGACCTCTGGAACCAGGAAGACCACGACCCGGCGATCGAGAAGCACGAAGACCCGCTCGACGACATCCTCTGGTGGTGACTGGCCAGCCATGACGAACTACCCGCTCTACATCGAATCCGGCCCGAAGAAGAAGACCACCCAGGTCCACGTCCTCGTGCTGCTCGGGTGCGTTGTCCAGGGCCTCACCACCGAAGACGCGCTCGCCGCGACCCCGGCCGAGATTGGCCGCTTCCTCGCGTTCCTCAACGCCCATGGCGAATCAGTTGACCTGGCGGCGCCGTTCACAACCACCGTCGCGGCGCACGTGATGGAGGGTTCATGGATCGGCCACGGTGACCCCGCGCCTGGGTTCGAGCCGGACTTCGCGCCATTGGGAGCGGACGAACTGGCGACGCACCTCCGCCGCCTCGGCTGGCTGCGGGAGGACCTGCTCGCGCTCATTGGCGGGCTTGCGGAAGACCAACTCCTGGCAAAGCCCGAAAAGGGCCGCCCGTTGTACGCGGTGATTGAACACGTGGCCAGCGCTCACTACTCCTACACGCAGGCCACGGTCGGCAAGGTCGAAGGTCTGCTGCCAGCACTGAAAGAGGTCCAGCTCGGTCCCGCTGCGCTCAGCGACGCCTTGCCTCGGTTCTGGAGCATCTCGACCGCCCGCCTCGCTGCGATGACACGCGAAGAGCGGACACGGCTGGTACCGCGTGGCGAAAAGGTCTGGACGGCCCGCCGCGGCATCCGCCGCACACTCGAACACGAATGGGAACACTTCCGGGAGATCGAACGGCGGCTCAAGCGGGCCGCTACAGGGTAACCAGCGGCGGGCCTACGGCCGGGCATCGAGTTCCAACAGGATTGCCAGCGCGTCGGGCTGTTCCCACAGCCACTGCAGCTTGAGGCTGAAACCCGCCACCACTGTGCTGTCGAACTCGCCATCTGGCGCCACTTCGACCCGTTGGTAGGCGCCCTTTTGATCCAGGACGTAAAACTCGGCCACTTCGCGTTCGGGGTCAAGGATCCAGTACTCCGGCACGCCGCCCGCCTCGTACTCGCGGAACTTCGCATTCCGATCGACCAGCGCGGTACCGGGGCTTAGGAGC
>PNKC01000104.1 GCA_013822275.1 Anaerolinea sp.
GTATTGGTCGATATACCGATCGATAACGTCATCCTCCGGGCTGGCGACTTCGCCAAAGAGGAAGAAGCCGCGCTTTCCCAGGCTGTAGGCGTATTCCCGGACCGCGGAAGCGAACCGCGCGCAGGCGAGCGCGCCCATGTGCTTGGCCGCATCGATCCGGAAGCCATCGACATCGGCCTCGCGGATCCAGTAGCAATGCGTGCGAATGAGCACCTCGATCAGCTCCGAGGCCGCCTCGTCGTCGTCGCTCACGTAGTTCTTCAGCCCGAAGATGTCGCCGTGCTGGGCCTCGGGCGAAGCGTCGAAGCCGTCCCCACTCGAGATCTCGCCACGCCGGTGATAGAAGGCAGGGTTGCGGAGTTCGGTCGGGATCGGCCGGTCACTTCGCCGCCACGACCCGAAGGCGAACTGCTCATCCTGCGCGTAGGCATAGCGGAAGTTATCCGGGTAGCTCCAGTTGTCGCCGGAGTGGTTGAGGACGACATCGAGGATGACGCGCATGTCCCTCTGGTGGGCAGCGGCGACGAGATCCTTCAGGTCCTTCATCGTGCCGAAGTGCGGGTCGATGTCCAGGTAGTTGTTGATGTTGTAGCCGTGGTACGCCCCGGCGTTGCTTTCGAACACGGGCGAGAGCCAGATGCTCGTGCAGCCGAGCCCCGCGATGTAGTCCAGGTGCTCCGTGACGCCTTTGAGCGTCCCGCCGTAGAAGTCATCGTGCGTGGCCACGCCCGCGGAGCGGTCGCCGCCGGAAACTGGCGTCCGCGCCGCGTCATCGTGAAAGCGGTCCACCATCACGAAGTAAATGAACTCTTCGGACCACTCGCGGGAAGCGCTGAAGTAACGTTTTCCTGGCAACGGCGAAAGGTTGATATCTTCAGTCGAGGTTAGAGCTGGCAAGCGTTCTTCCTTACTCGCTGCACGGGCATCATCGACGGAGAGGTCCGGCCGGAGGCGTGGGAGCACTTCCACCGTAACACGTCCGAAAACGTTACCCTTCATACCGGCGGCATCGCGCCTCGGAAGGCTACGCGCGATTGTCGTAAACTATTCACGCTGCGCATAGCACTGCATAGCGAACTGTGTTATGCTACCGGAATGACAACGTTTGCCACGGCCTACCTGCTCGCCGCCAGTCAAGGCGGAGCCGAATGACCATCCAACCAGCGTCAAGGAGCACCGGCCTGGCTTCCACCGCCGGGCGCGTTTGCGCAAACGGCTGTGGCCGGAGGGCTGTCGTTGTCTCCGAATCGCGCGGCCTCTGCGCAGCCTGTTACGGCCAGCAGCGAGCGATCGTCGCCCGCCGGGCACGGTCGCGCCGTCCTGCCTAGCGGTTTCCCAGCCACACGTCTGCCGCTGCCCCAGGCCGGCGACAGATTTCGAAACCCGTCGTCAGGAGACGCTCCCCATGGTGTCCCTACCCGCTGCCGCTCAACCCGAACATGCCGCGCCGCTGGCGCAAACCCCGCACGTCCACCGCTGGCGAATCGACGAACAGGCCGGCGCGCGGTCGCCTGGACGATGTGCGTGTGGCGAAGAGCGGGCGTTCCAGAATGGCTGGGAGGGCGACGCCGCCATCCGGCTGCAACCTGGCAACTGGCTGGCCCGCCGGGACCGCGCAACCACGGGCCAGCGATGACCGCCCTTCGGCCACCTGGCCACGCCGTGCACGAGTGGGTCGTGGACGTGGCCACGCACCGCGTCAGCAGGCGCCTCTGCACGGACTGCGCGCCCGCCAAACTGGTCACCCCCTACCTCACGGGGCGCGAGGCGCGAAGTAGCGCCGAAGCGCAAAGTACCGCCGGATCCGCGCTTTCCCGGCCGTTGCCTTAAACCTCGAAGTCACCTGCAGCCGCCCACCAGCCGCGCTGTGCCGCCCGGCGCCGGATCGCGTAAAGTGCGCCCCACATGACCACAGATACCACGACTGAGGGCCCCCTCGCGCGGATTCGCGTGCTGGACCTGGCGACCGAACGCGCGGAACTGGCCGGCCGGATCCTGGCTGAACTGGGCGCTGAGGTGCTCAAGGTCGAGCCACCCGGCGGCGCCGCCGCGCGCTTCCTCCCGCCCTTCGCCACCGGCGAGGAAGGGAGCGCCGAGGGCTCGCTCTACTGGGCGGCCGTCGGCCTTGGCAAACAGAGCGTCACACTCGACATCAACGACGCCCGCGAGCGGCTGGAGTTGAAGCGCCTCGCCGCCACCGCCGACGTCTTCATCGAATCCTGCGACCCGGGCGTGATGGCGAGGCTCGGCCTGGGATACGAGCAGCTCCGCCCGGTCAATCCCGCCATTATCTACGTGTCCGTTACGCCCTATGGGCAGGACGGGCCACACGCTTTACGGCCCGCGACCGAGTTGACAGTTGAGGCCGCCGGCGGCCTGCTCGGCCTCCAGGGCGACCATGACCGCCCGCCCGTCCCGGTCGGCTATCCCCAGGCAGCCTTCCATGCCGGCGCCCAGGCCGCCGCCGATATCGTCATCGCGCTCAACGAGCGCGAACGCTCCGGCCTCGGCCAGCACCTGGATGTTTCGACGCAGGCGGCGATGGTCTGGACCCTCATGAACGCAACCGGCTACCCGCCGAACACCGGCGGCGATCCGCCCAGAAGCGGCGAACTTCGCGCGGACCCGCCGCTGGAGCTCGCGCCTGGGGTGGCCTTTCCAAACATCTGGAAGAGCAAGGACGGCTGGGTCCAGGCCTCCATCACGCTTGGCGGGCTTGGCGCCCGCACAATCGGCAATCTCATCAAGTCGGTTGAGGCGGAGGGAGGATTGGCTCCTGATCGGGCAGGCAACGGCTGGAGCGAGTGGACGGATGCCATCGCGCCAGGAGAAGTGCCAGCCGAGACCCTGATCGCCGCCCGCGATGAAATCGAGGCCTATTTCGCGCGCCATACCAACGAAGAGATCATGCGCCTGGCCGTGGACCAGAAGCTGCTCGTCGCCCCAATCCGGACGATCGCCGAGTTGATCGAAAACCCGCACCTGAAGGTTCGCGACTACTGGCATGAGGTTGGAGGCAGGCTCCACCCGGGAGTCGCGCCTCGGTTCAGCCGCACGCCCATGCAACTGCGCCGCCCGGCCCCCCGCCTGGGCGAACATCAGGCGCTGCTGGACCAGGCAGTACCGGCAACGGCGCGCAAGCCCGCGGCGACGGCCCGCTCGCGTGCCTTCGAAGGGCTGAAGGTCGCCGACTTCGCCTGGGTGGGCGTTGGCCCGCTCATCGCCAAAGCGCTTGCGGACCATGGGGCGACCGTCGTCCACGTCGAAAGCTCGACCCGGCCCGACGTCTTGCGCCTCGGCCCTCCCTTCAGGGACGGTGTCGCGGGGCTGGACCGCTCGCAGTTCTTCGCCAACTTCAACAGTTCGAAGCGCGGCCTGGCGCTCAACCTCGCCCTGCCGGAGGGACGCGAGCTGGCGCATCGCCTCATCGATTGGGCCGACGTCGTCGTGGAGAGTTTCGTCCCCGGCGTCGTCGACGGTCTTGGCTTCTCCTACCGTCACCTCGCCCACAAGCACCCGGGTTTGGTCATGCTCAGTACCTGCCTTTGTGGCCAAACCGGGCCGGATGCCACCTACCGCGGCTTCGGGACGCAGGGCTCCGCCCTCGCCGGCATCCATGGCCTGACGGGCTGGCCAGACCGCCCACCGGCCGGCACCTGGGGCGCCTACACCGACTTCATCGCGCCTCGCTACGGCGTGGCTGCCATCGCCGCGGCTATCTTCGAGAGAAACCGCAGCGGGCTGGGTCAGCACATCGACCTCGCCCAGGTTGAGGCGGCCATTCATTTCATCGAGCCGGTGGTGCTGGAATACACGGTAAACGGCAAGATGCGCGGTCCGGCAGGCCACACATCCGACCGCGCCTGCCCGCACGGCGTGTATCCTGCCGCCGGCACGGAACGGTACGTCGCAATCGCAACCGAAACGGACGCGCAATGGCGGGCTCTCGCCGAGACGGCGGACCTCGGTGGTGTTTGCCCGCCCGAAAGTAGCCTCGCGAAGCGCATGGAGCACGCCCCCGAGCTTGACGCAGCGCTTGCAGAATGGTGCCGCATCCGCGACCCCTGGGAACTGGTCGAGAAGCTGACGGGCGCCGGGGTGCCCGCCGCCGTGGTCGCGCGCCCTTCCGACCTCTACAACGACCCGCAGCTTGCCCATCGGGAGTTCTTCGTGACCTGCCAGCACGCCGAAATGGGCCCAACGCCGTACGACGGCCCGGTCACGCGCTTCTCCGCAACGCCACCGTCGCTCCACGCCGCGCCAGTCCTCGGCCAGCACACCGCTGAGTTGCTCAGCGAGGTGCTCGCCCTCGACGACGACGAGATCGCCACCTACGCCGCGAGCGGCGTCTTCACGTAGGAGAGCTGAGAGCCCAGAGCCGAGAGCCGGGGGAGATCCTGGTGGCTGGCGCCTGGGGTGCGTGGGATCGATTTCACGTTTCTGCGCGTTTCTGCGCGTTTCGTGCGCGTTGCCGCGCGTTAGCGTGCGTTCCGCATGGCCGGTGAGGGGAGACGGGCGTAGAGCGCGTTGGTTTGATTTCACGGTTCCGCGCGGCCGTGCGCGCTCTATGCGCGCTGCCGCGCGCTAGTGTGCGCTCCGCCTGGCGGGCGAGGCGGCGGATGGCGGCCGAATTGGGGATGGCGGTGGTTGCGCGCATGCCGGGATGGTGGGGGTTGAGACTGGTGATGTGGAAGGGGCGGTTGGCAGTGGAGTTATCGCTGAGACCGTTTCCCGGGCGGTTGTTGGGGTGAGCGGCAGCCGCTTCCTTCACAGGCGCGGCTCGGGATGCCGGGGCTGGCTGGTT
>PNKC01000105.1 GCA_013822275.1 Anaerolinea sp.
CCACTCCTCTAAGATACTGGCCCATCACTCTATGCGCTAGTTATTTCGTAACGACCCCTTAGCTGGCTGAAAGGGGGTTCTATCTAACCTTCGTACTAAGTCCGGAAGGATTGCTCCGCGGGAACTCGAATCCCGGTTCACAAAAGTGGGTTTGGTGCAATGGGAGATGGCATCAAACCCGGTTCTTAGGGACGTTGGCCACCCCGCCGATAGCCTACCCCCGTTTCAGCCGGAGCAGTACAGTACCACATCTCTTTACCCCATTACCAGCACCCCGAGCATCATTTTCGGGATTCCACGCCAGGGGCTTCGAAAACCCGTAGCCGCGGGGCGACCGACGCTACCCTGTCTGCACCGCCAGCACTTTCGCCAGGTCTCCCGCCAGCATCGCTGCGACGTCCAGCCTCAGGCCAGGGAATACGCGGCTGCTCACGATACCGTCTGCGTCCGGCTCCAGCTTGCGGTAGCGCCCATCCTCCAGAACGAACCAGTCGATTGCCGCATCTTCCACGCGCCAGACGATGTACTCCTGTACGCCGTTTCGCTGGTAAGCCGCCAGCTTCTGGTGCATATCCCGCGAGACTGAACTCCCGGCAATCTCCACGACGAGTTCGGGCGGGCCCGCGACGTAACCGTCCGGAGTCAGGTGGGTGGAACCCTCTTCAACCCACCTGAGGCTGATGTCCGGCTGCACTTCGTTGTCGTTATCGAGGATAACGGTCGCGTTGGCCGAGCCCCGCACGCCGGGAGTCCGCGCCCGGTAGGCACCGAGCCACGCCGTCATGTCGAGGTCCTCGTCTCCGTGCCCCTTCGCCTTCAACGGTGATGACACAAAGACCACCCCCTCGATGAGCTCCGCCTTCTTGATCTCGGGGTGCATTGAGTACCGCCGGTGGAACTCCACCCGCGTCATCACGTCGCCCGACTCCAACGGGGGGACGGCAACCTGCTCTGGCGTCGATGCTCGCGCCGCGCTCATGGACTCAGTCTAGCACCACCGCCTACCGCTTCCCGTAGTCTTCGGTCCGCCAGCGTTCGGGCTTCAAGCGGACCTCCACGCTCGCGCCCTCCACACTCGCCTGCATGTACTGGGCGCCGAGCTCAGCGCCCAGGTAGCGCACGGCGATGGCGGCGCTTTCGGCACGCGAGTCCGCCTCGAAGGTGACCCTGCCCTCCACGGAAACATGCGCGTAGGGCAAGGCCTCCCGCTGTGCGACAAGCGCCGCCCGGCCCGCCCCGCGCAGGGCTACCGTCTTCGCGGCGTCCGTTCCGGTCATGAACACAACGTCCCCTCCCGGTTCGTAGGCGTACCAAACGGGCACCGAAATCGGCCCCCGGGCCGTTGCCGCCACGCTCAACACGCCGACATGCGGTTCGGCAAGGAAGGCCTCCCGCTCGGCTTTCGTCATTCGCAAGGACACGCTTCCACCTCACTGGCTCAGTTCAACCTGCTCGGTGCGCGCACCTCCGCCGAGAACGTTGCGATCGCGCTTAACCTTGCGGGCACCACGGGAAGCGCGGCCGCCGAGCGCACTTCGCAGCTTCTCGGCCTGCTCGACCTCACCAACCGCAAAGGCGCCCGCCGCGGCAGCCTCAGCGGTGGCGAGCAGCCGCGCCTCGCCGTCGCGCGCGCGCTCGCCAACCGCCCGGACATCATCCTCGCCGACGAGCCCACCGCCATTATCGACTCGCGCGCCGGTCACCGCGTGATGGAACTGATGCAAACCGCCGTAGGCGCAGGTGAAGCCCGCGGCCTCGTGGTCGTCACCCACGACACCCGGGTCCTCGACTTCGCCCACCGCGTCCTTTTCATGGAGGACGGCATCCTCGCCCCGGCGCCAATCCCGTCCAGCCCGCCGCCCGGGGGGTAGTCCCCGGCTGGTCGTTTCGCTTGCCGATCCGGTACACACGAAATGGTACAATCAGTACACAAAGGGGATCGGCGTGCGCACGAACGTGGAAATCGACGACGAACTGATGCGGAAAGCGCTGGAGTACAGCGGCCTTCCAACCAAGAAGGCGGCCATCGAAGAGGCGCTGCGGCTTTACGTCCAAATGAAAGCGCAACGAGCCCTTATGGAAATGGCGGGCAAAGTGGAGTTCTTCGAAGGTTACGACCCGGAAGAGGGAGACGACGAGCACAGCGAGTGGTAGTCATCACGGATTCGTCGGTTTGGATCGACTACCTCGCCGGACGGTCCTCACCCGCCACCGCGAGCCTGGCGGCCCAACTGTCCAGCGAGATCGTGGCTATCGGGGACCTGGTCATGATGGAGGTCCTGCGCGGTCTGAACGAGCAGCAAGCCCGGCAGCTCGAGCAACAGCTCGGAGTTCTCTCCCTGCGACCAATGGCTGACCCGGTCGTCGTGTTGCGCAGCGCCCGCAACTACCGCCTTCTCCGCGCCCGCGGCTTCACCATCCGTTCCGCCGTCGACTGCCTCATCGCCACCTATTGCATCGACGGCGGCCACACACTCCTCCACTCTGACCGCGACTTCGACCCCTTCGAACAGCACCTCGGCCTCCGCGTCCTCCACCCGTAGGCCGGAGCGCATCAATCGCTCAACGGCTCGCCACCCCATCGCTCCCGCACCACAAACTCTGAAACGCGCTTCCGGCGCAACTTCGTCAGTTGCTTCACCGGCCTGCCGATGGGCAGTACCGCCGCCACCGCAACGTAATCAGGGATCCCGAGGAGCGAACGCAGACGAGGCTCTTCCGCTATCGGCATCGTCGTCAACGCCCCTCCATAACCCTCGTTCCGCGCCGCCAGCATGATGTTCCACACCAGCGGGTAAATGCTCGCCCCGCTGATCACGCCCACCCGCTGCAATTCCGAATCAACCGAGGCGACAACCCGCAGGTCCACGCAGACAACCAGCACGACCGGCGCTCGCTCATACGTCTTCACCAACCCGGCCGGCGCTGGAGTGGCGGCGATCGTCTCGGCGGTGACCCCTGGAGGGGCAACCGTATTCCAGGGGCTCTCCCCGGCCGCCACCTGCGCCGCGTACCGCTTCGCCGCCGGCACCGCCAGGTCGCCGATTGCCGCCTTCGTCGCCGCCTCCCTCACCACGATCACGTGTCCGCCCTGACGGTTCCCGCCGCTCGGCGCGAACCGCGCGTTCTCCAGAATGCGTACGAGGACCTCGTCTGGCACCGGATCACCCGTGAAATCACGCGCCGAGAACGCCGTCCGCATCACCTCGTACAGTTCCATGCCCACCTCCAATGCCGATGCTACGGTCTCGGCGCCGGAAGAGCAGCAACCGTCTGGTGCGATGGCACGCCGCCGAACCGCCTTCTACGGCGCAAACATCGCCTGCAGAGTCGCGAGCGTCACCCTCAAGGTCTGAGGCCGCAACGCGCCCAGTCGCCTCACGAGGCGAACACGGTCCAACGTGCGAATCTGATCCAGCACGATCAACCCTTGCTTCCCCTGGAACGTGACCGGGACCCGGAAGCCGGCCGGACGCGAGCCGGTGGTCATGGGCGCGACGCTGACAGTGCGAAGATGGGCATTCATGTCATCGGGCGACACGACCACACAGGGACGGGTCTTCTGGATTTCGCCGCCAATCGTGGGATCGAGTTGGGCGAGCCAGATCTCCCCGGCCTTCATCACCACACCAGATCGGCGTCGTCCGCGTTCGCCAGCTCAGGCCAAACCAACGCGTCGCCGCCCTCCTGCGCGAGGCGGCGGGCATCTTCGGCCCACCCTTCGCGCGGGTTCCGGTGCAAAGGGCGAATCTCGATCACGCCGTCGCGCACCTGCAAGTCGGCCGAGCCTTCCAGCCCCACCTGGGCCAGGATCGGCTTCGGGATCAGTACGCCCTGCGAATTCCCCATCTTACGGATCGCCACTTCCACGCTGTCCCTCCTGAGTACGCGGTTAGCACAATGGTAGCACGGAACCGGCCTGGCCCATGGTGGTCGCCGTCGCATCCTTGACGCGCTACACCACCCGGACCAAAGCGCCATACCGCCCCAGCCCGGCATCCGCCGTGAGCAAAATCAGCGGCTCACTCGCCGACTGCGCGACCAGCAAACGGTCAAAAGGGTCCTTGTGACCGGACAACACCGGCAACTCCGCAAGCTGAAGGATGTGCGCGTTCTCGATCGGCAGCCACGAGAAGCCGAGGGCCTCGACCTCCGACGTGAAGAGTGCCAGGTCAATCTTCAACCGGCCAGTCCCGGCTTTGATGGCCAACTCCCACAACGAGACTCTACTGACGAGGACGGGGTCTTCGTTGACCTCGACCAGCTGGCGGACGGCATCCTTCAGCCGCCGATCGCCCGTCTGCCACCAGAACGCGATTTGCGTATCAAGCAGCAGCCTCATCCTGCCGCCGGAGTGTCCAGCGCCTCCTCCTCATCGTCGTCCTTGAGGCAGTCAAATAGGTCGTCGATGGGAGCGTCGAAGTCGTCCGCCATCCACCAACCCTCGCCCTCCATGCTTCCCGGAGGACCGATCTTGCGGCGAGGCGCCTTGTACGCTGAAAGCGTTGCGATGGGATGGCCCGCGCGCGCGATGACCACCTCCTCACCACGCTCAACCGCTTCCAGCAGCCGCGAAAGATGCGTCTTCGCTTCATGGATATTCACAACGGTTGGCATGGCGGGCTCCTGGTTAGTCCACCGTTAGTCTACTTCGCCCTCAGTCGCGCTTCAATCGGCACCTGGAGACAGTCCCGCTCAGGGAGCAGCTCTATTGCCTGCGAACAGCTCCGTACGCAGTGGCACTTGTGGTGGAGAGGGAGCATAACT
>PNKC01000106.1 GCA_013822275.1 Anaerolinea sp.
CCCCAACCCCCTCCCCCGTTGCGACGGGGCGAGGGGGAGGGATCCGTTGACGGGTCCACGCGCACGCGGCGATTTCATGACTGAGTACTGGGACTACCAGCGCTGGCCCTCTGGGGCCGCCTTGTCTGGATCAGCCCTGGTCATGTGCGCGGCGCTTGCGCCGGCGCGCCATGGCCAACTGGTGGCGTCTGGCGCGAAGTCTCCCGCCTGTGCGGAAGCCAACGCGGCGGCCATCTCCAGGGCTCGCTTCGCCCCCTCGGAGTCGTGGACGCGGAAGATGCGCGCTCCCTGTCCGTAGGCCATGGCGCTCAGGACGTGGGTTTCGAGGTCGCGCTCCGCGGGAGGACGGCCGTTGACGCTGCCGATGAAGTTCTTGCGGGAATGGGCGAGCAGCACCGGCAGCCCGAGTGACCGCAGCTCTCCCAGCCGCCGCAGCACCTGGATGTCTTCGTCGTGGCTCTTTCCGAAGGCGATGCCGGGGTCGATCGCCACCTGTTCAGGGGCGACGCCCAGGGCGAACAGTCCCGCCGTCTTCGTCTCCATCCACGCGACGGTCTCCGCGACCACGTCTACGTACCGGGGCGGCGAAGCCGGCCGCCGCTTGGGGACGCTGTAGCTGTAGTTCAGGACGTACCCCGCGCCTGCTTTCGCGGCTTCGGCGGCGGCGCCGGGCCCCAATGTCAGCCCGCTGATGTCGTTCACGATTTCCGCGCCGACTTCAAGCGCGGCGTGGGCCACGGAAGGCTTGTACGTGTCGCAGGAAACAAGGTAGCCCTCCCGCGCCAGGGCGCGGACGGCCGGCGCGACGCGGCCCGCCTCGTCCTCTTCGTCCAGTGCCGGGCGGTCCGCGCGGGCGGTCTCGGCGCCCACATCGATGATGTCCGCGCCAGCTTCGCGGAGTTCGTCGGCACGCCGGAGCGCTTCAACGGGGTCGGCGCCCACGCCGTCGCCGGAAAATGAATCGCGGGTGAGGTTGAGGATGCCCATGACGATGGGCCGGTCGAGCGGCAGTTCACGCGTCCGCAGGCGCCAGGCGGCCACAGGATCGAGGTAGCGATCGAGGAGCGGTGCCAGGGCATGACGTGAGTCTGTGAGGGCGGCGGCGAGGCGCTTCAGTTCGTCCCGGCTCGCGACAATCCGCGCCACGGGCCCGGTCAGATCGATGCCGAGGCCTGCGGCGCTGGTGATGAGGGCAAGTTCATCCCGGTCTGCGCGCACGAAGAGGATATGCGGCGCGGCGGAGTCTGCGGCCAATTGCGAAGGCGACGGCGGGACCGCCCGGAAAGCCGGGATCACCGCGTGGCGCCCGCGAGGGCTTCGATCATGCGGCGGGCCTGCCAGAGGTGTTCGAGGTCGTGCTGGTACATCTCGCGAGCAAGTTGGAGTACCGTCACCCGGCCGCGGTAGGGATGGATCCCGCCGCGTTCCCACTCGCGCTCGGAGATGTCCCAGAGCAAGTAGGTTGTGCGCCGCCGGAGGTAGTGGAACTCCTCCAGCACCTCGTCTTCATCCGTATCCTCGTAGTCTTCGGGGAACGGGATGTCGTCAACGTCGACGTGGAGGATTTCCGGTTCGCGCCGGTCCAGCATCGCCTTAAACTGGGCCGCGAAGCCGCGCTCCGTTTCGCGCATGTGGAAGGGGATCGCCTGAAGGCACCAGCCGTCGTCCATTCCCCGGCCCTGGCGGGTGAGTTCGCGGGGGTGGAGGCCGTAGAAGGCGCGCTGCAACTCGCCGGAGGCCTCGCCCAGAGCCTTGAGGAGAAACGACGGGTCGCTGCCTGCCTGCCGCACGTAGCGCATGCGGCGATTGTACGTCAGGCGGGATCGCCGCGGCCGGGATGTTTCCGAAATTGGAACGCTACGTAACGACCAGCGGGACGCCCCGCTTGCAGAGGTCGCATTCGGCCGGGTCATAGGAGGCGATCGAGATGCTCAGACAGGCGAAGAAGGGGACGCCGAAGTCCACCTGTCCGCCGGTGCGGTCGACAAGGACGCCAACCCCTACGAGCTCCGCGCCCCGCTCGCGCACCGCGGTGATGACTTCACGGATGCTGCCGCCGGTCGTGAGAACATCATCCACGACGAGCACCCTGTCGCCGGGACCGACCTGGAAGCCGCGCTTGAACTCACGCGCGTCCGAGCCTTCTTTCCGCTCAGCGATGATGCTGGGCAGGCCGAGGTGCCGCGCCGTCTCGTAGGCGAGGATGATGCCGCCGGTCGTTGGCCCCGCGACGATGTCCGCCTTGCCCTGGAAATGGTCCGCGATCTGCGCACACATTTCGCCGGTGATGTCCGGCCACTGGAGGATGCGGAACTTCTCGATGTAGGTGTCGCCATGGCGGCCGCTGGCGAACTGAAAGTGCCCGCGGAGGACTGCCCCGCGGGCCTGCAACTGTTCTTCGAAGTTTATGCTCACGAGAAGCGAGCGTATCGCCGGGCGAGACGGCGGTCTAGCGGGCCTGGTCGATCGTCTGCGCGGTCAGGCGGGGGACGCCGTCCTTCTGGGAAACGTTGCCCGCCTGGTTGGGCGCGAGCCCGAACTTGTTCGAAGGCCAGTAGCTCAGCATCGCCTTGCCGATGATCAGGTCCTCCGGCACGAAGCCGACTTGCTGGCTGCGGCTGTCCAGGCTGTTGTCACGGTTGTCGCCCATGACGAAGTAGAAGCCCGGCGGGACAAGGACCTTAGCCTTGTTGTCGTGCCAGGCCTTTTTGATGTACGGCTCTTCGAGGAGGAAGTCGTTGACGTAGACCTTGCCATCGAGGATCTCGACGGTTTCGCCGGGGAGGCCGATGACGCGCTTGATCAGGTCGATGTCTGGCTTGCGCGGGTCCACGAGGACGACGATGTCGCCGCGCTGAGGGCCGTGGAAGACGTTTCGCTCCTTCTCGGAGCCGGGGTCCACGAACGGCACGAAGTTGCTCAGCTTCTCCATGTCCACCTTGGAGTAGACAAGCTTGTTGACGATGAGGAACTGGCCATCCTCAAGGGTGGGGTACATCGAGTTCCCATCGACCTTGAAGTTCTGGAAACTGGCACGCACGGAGAGGAAAACGAGCAGGGCGAGCATGACTGTCTCGACAACTTCCCGGACAAGTGTCTTGGCGCGGCCGTGGCGGGCGGGGACGGGAGCTGCCGCGGCGTCGTTGCCGAAGCCGGCGTCGCTGTCCCAGGGAGGCGTCTCAACATCGGCGCCGCCATAGGGGCGCAGGTCGACGTTCGGCACGCGGTGGGCGGGCTCGCCGTCCTCGTCCGCCTCCCAGGGCGCGTCGAAGGGGTTCTCCGGGTAGTGGCGGCGGTCAGGGGTCCAGTGCCGCAAATTGACGAACGACTGGGGTTCTTCCCCATCCTCGCCGACTTCAGCGACGAGATCAGCGGCTCCCGCCCCCAGGAGTTCGCCGACGGCTTCGTCCTTCGCGCGCTCGGCGGCGGCATCCCATTCGGGTTCCGGGGTGGCGGCGTGCTCGTTGAACGCGCGGAGGACTACGTCGTCATCCTCGTCGTCGTAGGCATCCGCGCCATGGCCCGTGGCAGCGTCGAAGGCCGCTGGCGCCACTTCCTGGGGCCGCGGGTGATCCCATGCCGCGATTGATTCGGCTTCAGCCATCTGGCTTTCGAGGCTGGAGGCCAGGTCAAGCTCTTCTTCCGCGGCGTGTGGGACGGCACTCTCGTGCTGGCTGGTGAGGGCGCTCCACGGATCAGCGTCCGCGACATCAGCGACATGCGGCGCGGGTTCAGGGGCACCCAGGTCGCGCTGCGGGCTTGCGAAGAAGTCCCGCCATTCCGGAGGCCCTTGTGTGGATCCGTGGGTCTCTTCGGGGCTGTCGTCCTGCCCGGACGCGAAATCGGCCCAGAGGCCGTCTGGCTGCCCTTCGGCGGAAGGCGGCGTGACGGCCGCGACCCCGGCGGGTGATCCCGCGACGACGGAATCTTCGGCTTCAGTGGTGGAGACAGCGTCCCACGGGTCTTCATCGAGCCGGGGCTGGAGGATCGGCGGGGCGGCAAGCACGGGAGGCGCCTCGATGCTGGCGTGTGGTAATTCCGCGCCGCCCTCCAGGGAGTCCCCGGGCAACTCGGGTGGAGGCGCGCCCTCGAGTTCAGCCGCGTCATCGTCTTCGGATTCCCACCAGGCGCGGTCGTCGTCGCCTTCGCGCGAGGAGGACGCGAGTTCTACCGGCGCTGTCCAGCCGCCAGCGAAGGCCGCAGCGGAGACGGGGGACGGCTCGTCCCCCGTCTCCGGTTCAAACGAGAAGGTGAAGTCATCGGGTTCCGGTGGCAGGCCGGCCTCGGAGGGGATCTCGGGCGGCCCCTCCAGAGTCACCTCAGTCCTCGCGTCAACCGGGAAGTCGAACGGCTCGGGGTCCCAGCCGCCGTCATCGCTATCAGCCAGGGGCTCTTCGGCCAGCGCTTCTGGCGCGGTTTCGAACAGCGGCGATTCCTCGGCCGCTTCCGTTTCGGGCGATGTCCACGTCCAGACGGTCTCGGGTTGCGCCGCAACGGACTCCTCGGCAGGCGCCTCCGGCGCGGTTTCGAAGAGTGGCGGCTCCTCGGCTACTTCCGCCTCAGGGGATGTCCACATCCACGCGGTCTCCGGTTGCGCCGCAGCGGACTCCTCGGCCAGCGCTTCTGGCGCGGTTTCGAAGAGTGGCGGCTCCTCGGCCACTTCCGCCTCGGGCGATGTCCACGTCGACGCGGTCTCGGGTTGCGCCGCAACGGACTCCTCGGCCAGCGCTTCTGGCGCGGTT
>PNKC01000107.1 GCA_013822275.1 Anaerolinea sp.
TGGCCTCGAAGCTACGCACGCTGCCGCCCGTCGCATCGAGCAGGCGTACGAACGGGAGCTTGCTGGTGAACGCCTCCTTCATTGCCCAGCCCATCTTGTCGGCGATCGAGCCATCGGCCGAGCCGCCCCGGATGGTGAAGTCGCCGCCGTGCACGACCACTTTGCGGCCGTCGATGCGCAAGGTGCCTGTGACCGAGTTCGCGGGAGTCAGGTTGGCCAGTTCGGTGCCATCCCATTCGGGCCGCCCGGCGAGGATGCCTACTTCGTTGAAACTGCCGGGGTCGGCGAGGAGGTCGAGGCGCTCGCGGACGGTGAGCTTGCCACGCCCGCGGTGAAATGCGACCGAGTCGGGCCCGCCCATCTGGCGTGCCATCTCCTGGCGGCGGTGAAGTTCATCGACATCCGGTTGCCAGGTCATCTCAGCCTCGGGCCCCAGCAGTGTGGATGTGGGGGCGGCGGGCAAAGTCTACGTGAAAAAGCGGCGCCACAACGGCGCACGCATCACCGCGCCGACGCGTCCTCTTGCCCGTCACAGTCACAGTCCCTGGGACTCCGCGTGTTCGGCAGACGCGCGCCTCAGAACCGGCGGCGCATCATCCGGCGGCGAAGGAAGGGCCGGCCGGCCAGTGGGCGGCGAAACGGGCGGAAGGGGAAAAACAACAGGCGGCGGAACATGGCTTACCTCGAAGAAGTGCTATCAACGAGAGATGGCGCGATAGCCTCGCGGGGTGACGCCCGGCGAGGCCATGGACTTTCCCTGCTTCTTCGACTACAGGATGGCGCCGGACTCCCGCATCTTCGCGATCTCGGCTTGCGTGAAGCCTGCCCCGGCGAGCGTTTCGTCCGTGTGCTCGCCGAGCATCGGGCTTGGTCCCTGCGGCGCGAGGCGCGACTCAGACATCTGGAAGGGCGGCCCCACCATGCGCATATGGCCGAGAAGGGGATGCTCGAGTTCAACTTCGAGGCCGTTTTGCAGGGTCTGCGGGTGGCCGAAGAGCTCCTCGATGAAGAACAGCGGCCCGGCCGGGACGCCATGCTGCTCGAAGATTTTGCCCCATTCTTCGGTCGTCTTCGTCATGTAGAGCGCTTCCGCTTCGGCGACCAGCTTCGGCCCGCCGATTTCCCACCCTTCGGGCGCCATGATAAAACTCCCGTCCGGCTGGAAACGCGGGTCCTTCAGGCCGGTCGCAGCGAGGACTTTGATCCGGAGCGACATGCTGAGCGCGCCTACGGCGATGAAGCCGTCGCTGGTCTGGTAGACCCGGTAGTAGATGTTGCCGGGCGCCGAAGGGCGGAACTGGTCGTGGACTTTCACCTGTTCGAGGAACGTCTTCTGCTCGGCCCGCGCCTGGGCAAGGCCCTTGAGCATCGGCGGGATGATGTCTTCGTCAAACGCGTCGATCCAGGTGAACTGGGAGGTCTGCATGGCCATCGCCGTGCCCATCAGCGTGCAGTCGATGCGCTGCCCCTTGCCCGTCTTTTCGCGGTAGTAGAGGGCCGCCGAGACGCTGTTCGTCATCTGGATCCCGGTGGCATAGTCGGCGATCGCGGGGTAGACGTAAGTCGGGACGTCGCCCTGCATTTTGGCCTCGCCCGCCATGAGGCCGGTCATCGCCTGGACAACGAGGTCGTAGCCGCCGCGCCGGGCGAGCGGGCCCTGGCGGCCGAAGGCGGTGTTTTCGCAGTAGATGAGGCGCGGGTTGATGGCGCTCAGCGTTTCGTAATCGATCCGGAGCTGCTCGGCCACGCCTGGGCGATAGTTGATCAGGACCACGTCGGCGTCTTTCACCAGGCGATGGATGGCGTCCTGCGATTCGGGGCGGGTCATGTCCATGGCGACGCCTTTCTTGCCGCGGTTGAGGCTGGCGAAGGTGCGTGATTCCTTCGGCACGAGCTCAACGAAGACGCGCCAGGGCTCACCTTCGAGCGGCTCGAACTTGGTCACCTCGGCGCCCATGTCGGCGAGGTGCATGCCGCAAAACGGCCCCGCGATGATCTGCGTGAACTCCAGCACCTTGACGCCGGAAAGTGGTCCAGTGGCCATGAGTACCCCCTCGGCGCGCATTCTAACGTGTGCGTGAGGGTTCGCGACAACGCAGGACTCAGAACCAAGAAACTCAGAACCCGGCCCTACGCCACCATCCGCCGGACGATTTCGTACATCAGCTCACAGCCCATCTGAAAGTTCTCTATGGTCAGGAACTCGTTGTTGCCGTGGAAGCCGGCCCGCTCTTCCGGGCTCAGGAGGCAGGGGATGAAGCCGTACGCGGGGATCCCGCGTTCGCGCAGGAAGCGGTTGTCCGTGCCGCCGACGGTCATGCCGGGGACGATGATGGCGTCTTCCATCGCTTCGCTCACGACCGATTGGATGACCTGGAAGAGCTCCGTGTCCCAGGGCACCGGTTGTGGCTCGCCCTGGTCCGGCGATTCCAGCTCCACGGCGATGCGGTCGTCGTCGATGCGCTCCTTCACCTGGCGGATCCAGTCTTCCTTGGTCTGCCCGGGGAGGAGGCGGCAATCGATCACGGCCTGGCTTTTCGCGGGGATGACGTTCGCCTTGATGCCGGCGTTGAGCATCGTGACGTTGAGCGTGTTGATGAACATCGCGTGGAACTCGGGCCCGCGCCGGATGCGGTCTTCGAGGGCGGCGCGGTCATCCAGGCCCGGCATCAGGCCGGCATCCGCGAGCCGCTGGATGTAGGCGGTTGTGTCCGGCGTGAAAGTGAGTTCGCGGTCCCAATCGGCGAGCTTGTTGAGGGCTTTGATGAGGTGGACGGCCGAGTTGTCGTAGTGCGGGCGGCTGCCGTGGCCCGGCGTCCCGACGGCAGTGAGCCGCAGCCAGCAGATGTCCTTCTCGTTCGTGGCGACCGTGAAGAGCTTCGTCTCCTGGCCGCCGAAGCGGTTGGTCCCACCGCCGCCTTCGCTCAGTTCGAACTCCACGTCGACCACATCTGGACGGTGGTCGCAAAGCCAGACCATGCCGTATTCGCTCCCCGCTTCTTCATCCGGGACGGCGCAGAAGACAACGTCGCGCTTCAAGGCCACGCCCTGCCGCTTGAGCAGGAGAAAGGCGATGAGTTGCATGACGCCGCAGCCCTTCATGTCCACGGCGCCGCGGCCGTAGACGCGCCCTTCCTTGATGACGCCCTCGAATGCGGGCATCTCCCAGTACTGGGGCTCCACCGGCACCACGTCCGTGTGGTTGCAGAGCATCAGCGGCCGCTTCGAACCATCGCCCCGCAGACGGGCAACGAGCACCTCGCGGTCCGGCGCCGTTTCGATGTACTCGCATGCGATCCCCTCCGCTTCAAGGAGCGAGCCGAGGTAGCGCGCCGCGGGCTTTTCGTTGCCGGGCGGGTTGGAGGTATCGATCTGGAGGTAGCGGACGAAGATATCGAGCGCTTCTTTGTGGATGGCGGGCCAATCGAGCATGGGGGCTCCGGTTCTGCGTGCTGAGTGCTGAGGCACGGGCAGGATAGTGGCATTGCCGCACCGGGAGGGCAACCGGCAGACTCGATGCCGTGGCCGCTGCGGCGTAGGACGAGGATGGGGCTTCGGGTTGGTGCCTGCACCCATGACGCTCGTGTATGATTCGATGGCAGAGCTCGTGGAGGAGCGGCTATGACACGAACGATGGTATTCATCGACGGAAGCAACCTGTACCACTCTCTTCGCGAACGCTACGGGCGAACAGACATTGATTTCGCCAAGCTCTGCAATTACCTGGCCAACGGGCGAGAGTTGGTCCGGGGCTACTACTACAATGCAACCGTTGATCAGGGTCGGGAGGAAGCCCGTTATGGTGACCAGCAACGGTTCTTTGACCGCCTCCGCCGCGTACCGAAGCTTGAGGTGCGGTTGGGCACGCTTGTGTATCCGCAGGCATGGCCCCAGGCTCCGCCTTATGAAAAGGGGATCGACGTACGAGTGGCAACCGACATGTTGACCCACGCCTTCCGAGGGAACTATGACGTGGCAATCCTCGTGAGCGGGGACAACGACTTCGCCGACGCGCTGCAAGCCGTGAAGGACCTTGGCCGAAATGTCGAGGTCGCCCTGTTCGGAAACGCGAACTCCTCGCGTCGGTTGCGAGACGTCGCGGACGACACCATCTCCCTGGAGCCGCCGGGCCTCGCGTCCTGCTGGCTCTAGGAACGAGACAGGGGGTCGCAGTGCGACCCCCCGGGGTTAATCACCATCGGTTGACAAGTCAAACGATGGGGGCTAATCGTCCATATAGTATACACAGATTCGGCGCGGTCAAGCTGGCAACCAGGCTTTGCGTTGGATTCCCGTCCCGCCTGATCTGGCGAGGCCCGAGGCCTGAGTGCACGGGCGGGAGAGTGGCATTGCCGAACCGGGAGGGCAGCCGGCAGACTCGATACCGTGGCCGCTGACCTTGTCCTTATCCCCAGCCCGCTCGTCGGCCCCGAAACCTGGGCGGGCGTCGCTTCCGCGCTGGGTGAGGCTGGGCGCACTTGCACAATCGCCGAACTGGAAGACGACGGACACCCTCCCTACTGGCGCCAACACGTGGATTCCGTGCGGCGGGCCGTGCCCCTGGAGGCCCTCACCGTGGTATTGGTCGCGCACAGTGGCGCGGGGCCCCTCCTCGGGGCGATTGCCCACGAACTTGGAGCAAGGGTGAGTGGGCTGCTGTTCGTGGACGCGGGCTTGCCA